>DASYGT010000018.1:0-19382 GCA_035999365.1 Jatrophihabitantaceae bacterium | reverse complement strand
CCGCCTGTGCGGGAACCTGCCGGCACTATCACCTCGTCCTGAGGGTGTGCGGATGCTTAGGAAGGCCGTGACCGGGCTGCTGCTCGGTTCGATGATCCTCGCCATCCTCGCCATGCTCGCCGGATGCGCGGACCCGACGCCTCCGTCAGGGGGTTCGCGCCAGGCGGGCGTCCCCGGCCTCGGCCGCCTGTGGCTGCTGACCGGGATCGAGCACGCCGGAACCAACGTCGTGCCCGCTGCAGTGCGCGCGACGCTGCAGCTGAGCGCTGATGGGCAGTTCGTGGCCTCGGACACGGTCAACACGATGTCGGGCAAGTTCACGAGGACGGTTCGCGGCTTCGAGGTGCCGGCGGCCGTGACCACAGCCGTCGGCTACGCGGGGCGTGACCCGGCGAGGCTGGCTGTCATCTCGGCCATGTCAGCGGTGGCCGACGGTACTGATGTCGGGGCGGCTGCGTCGAGAACTGCCCTGACGCTGAGCGTCAAGGCTTATGTCCTGACATTCCGCGACGTCGGCGCCGCGGTCGTCTACCCCTCTGCCCCGCCGACCGGGACAGGCACGGCCGCGTCGCACTGACCGTGGGGCGCCTCAGCGCCGTCTAGTGTCCGGCCTGGAATGCTGCGCCCATCATGAGTACCCCGGATAGGACTCCCGACCCGCCGCCACCCGCAGCCGAGCCCGGACGCTCGCGCCGGCGGCGCTGGCCGTGGATGGTTCCCCTCGCGCTCGTCCTGATCGCCGCGGCTGTGCTCGCCGGCTCGTATCGCGTGTACGGGGAGTGGCCGTGGTCGAAGGCCCCGACGCGGTTGCACGCGTGCGGTCGGGGATTCGAGCGCGGGGGTAGCGAGACCCGTTCGCAGATCGAGGCGAAGGGTGACGTCCTCGTGCGCATCGGCAAAGTGCCGGGCTGGTTGAACTCCGGCGAGCTCTGGACGACGTCGGTCGGCGACGCGATTCCGGGTCAGAGGTGCCACGTGCGGGTGTGGGTCCGCACGAGCAATGACGAGTTCCAGCTGTACAGCCTGCCGGACGGTGGGTGACCGCACGTCCACGCCGATCAGCCAGGCGAAGGGCGCCTACGTGTGCGGGCGCTGAGTGTGGCCGCCGTGTGGACCGCGTCAGCGCTGAACCGGGATGGCGATCTCTGCGTAGGGGAGGGCGAGCGGGCATCAGCCTGCCGCCGTACCTCTCATCGATGGAGGTCCACACATGAGGCCAAGCCTGCGCGTGCTGACGACGGCGATCGGGGCACTCGCCCTGGTCGGAGGAGCGACCACCGCGGCGTCGGCATCGACGCCGTTCCTGAGTTCCCTGACGCACATCAAGGTGATCGGCTCGACCGTCCCGACGAACGGAGACGTCAATCCCTACGGCGTAGCGGTCGTGCCCATGACCACTGGACACCTCCTGCAGGGCGCGGTGCTCGTGAGCAACTTCAACGCGGCGTCGAACCTCCAGGGCACCGGCACGACCATCGTGCAGATCACGCCGAAGGGCACCCGATCGCAGTTCGCGAGGATCGACGCGTCTCATCTGCCAGGCGCATGCCCTGGAGGCGTCGGGCTGACCACCGCCCTGTCCGTGCTCTCGTCGGGTTGGGTGATCGTGGGCAGCCTGCCGACAGCGGACGGCACCGCCGCCACAGCCCGCGCCGGCTGCCTGATCGTGCTCGACAGTTCGGGCCAGGTGCGCGAGACGATCAGCAATCGCTTCATCAACGGACCGTGGGACATGACGGCGGCTGATCACGGGAGCACCGCCGATCTGTTCGTCACCAACGTCCTGTTCGGCACCGTCGCGGCCAATGGCGCGACGGTCGATCGCGGCACCGTGATTCGCATCCGGCTCAGCGTGTCGGGAGGCACGGCGACGCCACCGGTTGCCCAGACCCCGGTGATCATCGGGTCGGGCTTCGCGGAGCATTCCGATCCTGGCGCGCTCGTGGTCGGACCGACCGGGGTGACGCTGGCTGCGAACGACACCCTCTTCGTGGCCGACACTGCGTCCAACCGGATCTCTGCGATTCCACACGCCTCCTCGCGATCGCATTCAGCGATGACCGGGGCCGATGTCACCTCGGGTGGCCTGCTGAACAGCCCGCTCGGCCTCGCCCTCACGCCGGGCGGAGATGTCCTGTCCGTCAATGGGGGCGACGGGCTGATCGTCGAGACGACGCCCACTGGTTCGCAGGTCGCCTCGGCCGTTCTCGACGCCACAGGTGATCCGGCAGGCGCCGGAACGTTGTTCGGGCTGGCGCTGACGCCGGCGGGCGACGGCGTGTACTTCGTCGACGACGGGAGCAACACCCTCAACCTGTTGCACTGACGCCGGACCGCGGTGGCGGCCGCCCCCCGGCCGTCACCGCCCGCGCCCGGCAGGCGTTGAACGGGCGACCCAGATCGCTCAGGCTCGGCCCTCGGCCGGTCCTGTGTACGGACCTCGGTGCTATTATTGGGGCGGTTGCTGTGCAATCTTCCTTCACGTCTGACGCGTGGGATGGTGTTGCGTGGGCCGTGCCGCCGTCACTCACGGAGCGCGCCCCGCCAGTGGGCCAGGGCGCGACAGCGGGTCGCGTCGACGGGCACAGGGAGACGCAGTCGTGCAATCCACCACCAGCGGTTTCATCGTCAGCAGCGTGGCATCGTGACGCTGCGATCCGTGGCGTCGCCGATCACTGGGCCCGTGCGGCTGCAGATGACCCCGCGACTGGCCCGCGGCGACCGCCTCAAGGGCGCCTGGTGGCCGTACAGCGACGACATCACCCTGGAGTTGGGCCCGTTGCTGACGGCGCTGACCTCGCGCGTCGGACCGGCGCGCGGCGTCATGCTGAGCCGGTCCCAGTGGGCCAGCAGCCCCCTGAGCTGGTCGCCGGCGAACAATTCGCGCCTTCGGGTCAGTTGGTACGGCCCGCACGAGCCAGACATCGCCATCGTCATCACGATGGGGGGCAAGCGGGTCGATCTGCTGCTCATTCCCTCCTCCGCGTCGTCCGAACAGGCCGATCTGGCGATGAATCTCGCCTCCCGTGAGGGCAATGCGTTGACCGGGACCGACACCCTCATCGCCGCTGGCGTGCGGCCGGCTGCCGAGCTTCTGGCCAATTGACCCGGTCGGTGCTGCTAAAGTAGAGCGCAGCAACCCGCCAAGAGGTTGTCGGAGTGGCTCAGCCCTCCGGTCTGATTCGGATCGTCACCGGTTTGGATAGACGATTTCCCGGCTGTCGCCGCCGATCAATCGCGTCGCAGACAGCCGTATTCCAAGGAGTAGACATGGAAGACAACAACGGTGGCTGGGGTCCCTGGGACGACTAGCCCACCTGCATGATCGAAGCGCCCCGCCTGCCTTGTGCCGGCGGGGCGTTCGTCGTTCGGTACCGGCCCTTGCGTAGCCCACGGTCGGCTCAGCCGTTGACCTTCGCGATCACCGACTCGGCATAGCGGTTCAGGTGGTCGATCTTCTCGCTCAGGGGCTGCGTGTCCGGCCCGACGATGTACGGGATGCGGAATCCGACGATCACGTCCGTCACTCCACGATCTTCCAGGCGTTTGATCCCATCGACGGTGTAGGCGTCGAGTGAGATCACGTGGATCTCGAACGGCTTGCCGGCCACCCCCTCCGCGGTGCGGATGTCGTCGATCTTCTTGAGCAGCGCGTCCAGTTCCTCGGTCTGCCCGCCGCCGTGCATCCACCCGTCGCCCCGCACGACAGCGCGGCGTAGCGCGGCATCGGCATGTCCACCTACGAGCAGCGGAATCGGCTCGGTCGGCACGGGGCAGATCTTGATCGGCGGGATGTCGTAGAACTCGCCATGGAATTCGAAGTAATCGCCCGCCGTCAGTCCCCGGACGATATCCATGCACTCGTCCATCCGGCGGCCGCGCTTCTCGAACGGGACACCCATGATGTCGAAGTCTTCGCGCCACGGGCTGATCCCGACGCCGAGCGCCACCCGGTTTTTGGTGAGCGCTGCGACCGACGCGGCCTGCTTTGCGACCAGTACCGGCGGCCGGACGGGAAGCTTGAGGACGAACGGCGTGAACCGGAGCGTGGTGGTGACCGCGCCCATGGCGGCCACGAGCACGAACGTCTCGATGAATTCCTTGTCCTCCAGGAATGTCCGGCTGCCGTCGGGCGTATAGGGATAGACGCTGTCGGACTCCTTGGGGTAGGCAATGCTGTCTGCGACGGTGATGCTGGCGTACCCGGCTGCCTCGGCGGCCTGCGCCAGTGGCAGGTAGTAGCTGGCGTCGGTCATCGCCTCGGCATAGGTGAATCGCACTCTGGTCGCTCCTCGGATCGGGAGAGGTCAGAATAGAACGTGTTCTAGATTTGCCCAAGAGGGCGTGTGATTGGCAGCGATCGAGAGGGGTCACCGTGTTCGCATCCGCGGCCGAAACCGGACAGCGGCTGGCCGGCGCGGGCTATCTCGCCGATTCGGCGACCGCGACCACGGTGTTCCTGGCGGCCTCGCTCGAACGGCCGCTGCTCGTCGAGGGGCCGGCGGGTGTCGGCAAGACCGAACTCGCCAAGGCCGTCGCCACCTGCACCGGATCCGAACTCATCCGCCTGCAGTGCTACGAAGGGCTCGACGAGTCGCGCGCGCTGTACGAATGGAACTACAAGAAGCAGTTGCTGCGTATACAGGCGGCTCCGAGCGATCAGGCATGGGAGCGCACGCACGACGACATCTTCACCGAGGAATTCCTGCTCACCCGGCCGCTGCTCGGCGCGATCCGGCGCACCGAATCGACGGTGCTGCTGATCGACGAGATCGACAAGACCGACGTAGAAGTCGAGGCGTTACTGCTCGAGGTGCTTTCCGATTTTCAGGTGACCATCCCCGAGATGGGGACCGTGGTCGCGACGCGCCGGCCATTCGTCCTCCTGACGTCCAATGCGAACCGCGAGCTGTCCGAGGCACTGAAGCGGCGCTGCCTGTACCTCTACATCGACTACCCGACGCAGGAACGCGAACGCGACATCCTGCTCGAGCGCGTGCCGAACATCCACCGTGATCTCGCAGAGCAGGTCGCGCGCGCCGCGGCACTGCTCCGGTCACTGGAGCTGAAGAAGGCGCCCTCGCTCGCCGAATCGATCGACTGGGCACGCACCCTGCTCGTGCTCGGCGTGGATCATCTCGACGAAACCGCGCTCACCGCCACGCTCGGCGTCGTGCTCAAGCACGCATCCGATCACGTGCGGGCGATCAAGGAACTCGACCTGTCGGCCCTCGCGGACTGAACGGCCGATGGATCTCTTCGATCGCCATCTCGATTTCGTCGCCGCGCTGCGCCGGGCAGGAATCCAGGTGTCGGTCGCGGAGGACATCGACGCCGCGAACGCGCTCGGCGCGATCGACATGACCGACCGCGACCAGCTGCGCGCGGCCTACGCGGCGGCGGCGGTGAAGCGCCCTGCGCATCGCCCTGCCTTCGACACCGTGTTCGACTTGTACTTCCCGGCGCTGCTCGACGACGCCGGTTCCGCTGCGGAAGAGGCAGCCGAACGCGCCACGCCCGGACGACAGATCTACCCAGGCGACCCGACGCTGGTGCAGTTCCGTGAGCAACTGGCACAGCAGCTGCTCGCGGGGGACGCCGACGGGCTTGCCCAGCTGGCCCGTGTCGGGGTCGGGCGCTTCGGTGCGGTGACGGGTGGCGCTCCCGGCGTGCAGTCGTGGTCGGCCTACATCACGATGGCCCGCACGTCGCCGGACACGCTGCTTGCCGCCCTGCTCGAACAGGCGCTGCTGCCGGACGAACGGGGCACGATGGCAGAGCGGTTGATGCGGCAGACGTTCGCCGCGCGGATCGCTGCGTTCCGGCGGCTGGTCGACACCGAGGTCCAGCGGCGGCTTGCGGCCGAGAGCGGTCCTGACCGGGTCGCGCGCACGGCGGTGCGGCCCAGCGCGGAACGACTGGACCTGTTGCACGCCACGAACGCCGATCTGAGTGCCATCCGGCGCGAGGTGCAGCCGCTGGCCAGGCGTCTGGCCGCCCGTCTCGCCTACGACCATCGCCACGGCCGGCGCGGCAAGCTCGATTTCCGCCGGACGATTCGCGCGTCGCTGTCGTCGGGCGGCGTCCCGATGCAGACGCACATGCGGCCGCGGCACCCGCGCAAGACCGACCTCGTCATCCTGTGCGACGTCAGCGACTCGGTGACCTCGTTCGCGCGGTTCACCCTGATGCTCGTATTCGCCCTTCGCGAGCAGTTCAGCCGGGTGCGGGTGTTCGCATTCGTCGACGACCTCGACGAGGTGACTCGCTTCTTCCGTCCGGGCGTCGACATCGTCGAAGCGGTGACGAGGCTCGATGCCGAGGCGAAGGTGCGGGGTTGGTACGGGCGCACCGACTACGGCCGCGCCTTCCGTCTGTTCGAGGAGATGCACTCCGACGCCATCGCCGCGCGCACCTCGTTGCTGGTGCTCGGCGATGCGCGTTCGAACTACGGCGATCCGAATGTGCCCGCGCTGCAGCGCCTGGCTGGACGCGCGCGGCGGGCGTACTGGCTGAATCCGGAACGGCGTGGCGCCTGGGATACCGGGGATTCCTGCGCCTCCCAGGTCGGGCGCGTCATGCCGATGGTCGAATGCCGCAACCTCTCGCAACTTGCCGACTTCGTCCGGGACGTCGTCTGATCAACGCACGGTGGCGCGGCAGCATCCGGGCTAGCGTGGGAGGGACATCGGGCACATCGGACCTCGGACCTCGGACATCGGACGGAGCTGGCATGCGCATCGGATTGCACATCGCGGACTTCACCTGGCCCACCGGAGCGCAACACCTGGCCGAGGACCTGACGGCAATCGCGGTTGCAGCCGAAGACCTGGGGTTCGCACGCATCAGCGTGATGGATCACGTGTTCCAGATCGGTGTCATCGGCCCGCCCGAACACGACATGCTCGAGGCCTACACCACGCTCGGTTACCTCGCGGCGCGCACGAGGAAGGTCGAGCTGCTGGCGTGGGTCACCGCCGTCGTGTATCGCGAGCCAGGGCTGCTCGCCAAGATCGTGACCACGCTGGACGTGCTGTCCAACGGCCGCGCCTGGCTGGGCGTGGGCGCGGCGTGGAACGAGGAGGAGGCACGCGGCCTCGGGCTGCCGTTCCCGCCCACGGCGGAGCGCTTCGAGCGGCTGGAGGAGGCACTGCAGATCTACCGCCAGATGTGCAGCGAGGACGACGGCCCGTATCGGGGGAAGCACTACACCCTCGACCGGACGCTGAACGTGCCGCAATCCATCCAGCGGCCGCACCCGCCGATCCTGATCGGGGGCGGCGGCGAGCGCAAGACGTTGCGGCTCGTGGCGCAGTACGCGCAGGCGTGCAACCTGTTCGGTGGCCCTGAACTGGAACACAAGCTCGACGTCCTGCGCCAGCGATGCGCCGAGGTCGGTCGCGACTACGACGAGATCGAGAAGACGGTCATGATGCCGCTCGAGGTCGGCCCGAATGGTGAGCACGTCGAGGAGTTGCTGCGGGAGTTGGAGCGGATGGCCGAGCTCGGCGTCGCGCACGTGCACAGCCGGGTCAAGGGCGTCGAGCAGATCCGCCCGCTCGAGATCATCGGCGAGCGCATCATCCCGGTGGTCGCGGCGTTCTGACGCTGCTCAATTCGATCCGTGCGATCGTCGGGGCGGGCAGGCAGCCCACCCACACCGTGCCGTCGACCTCCTGCATCCCGGTGGCCATGAAGAAGCGGTCGTGCGGCGTCTGCAGGTCGTGGACGAGCCGGCCGCTGTCGTCGTAGGCCTGCACCCACACCATCTTCTGCGGCTTCGGTCGAAGTGCATCGGGAAGTGCCCAGACGATCCGGCGCAGAATTGGTGGGCGGGGGAGCAGCCAGTCGAGGAGCGGGTCGCGGGGCGTCGCCAACGCCACCCACAGCAGCCCGTCCGAGCCACGGGACATGTTGTCGGGAAAGCCGGGCAGGTTGGCTACCAGGTCCTCGCGTTGCCCGGCCCGCTCGCCGGTGAGCCAGATCCGGCTGATGCGGTATCCCGTCGTTTCGGCGACGGCGACCCACGACTCGTCGGGGGAGAGCACCACGCCGTTGGCGAACTTCAGGTCGTCGAGGATGACCTCGACACTGCCGTCGGTCATCAGCCGCGACAGCCGGCCGGTGTTGGAGTGCTCGAGGACGTCGGCGATGTACTCCTCGACGTGGACGCGCCGCGAACTCTCGGTGAAGTAGATCGTCCCGTCCGTGGCGACGGCGCAGTTGCTGCAGAACATCATCGGCTCGCCGTCGATCGTGTCCACGAGCGTGTCGATGATCCCGGTCGCGAGGTGGAGCCGCAGCAGGCCCCGGTGCGAGTCGCACACGAGCAAGGAGTCGTCATTCAGCCTTAGCCCCAGCGGACGCCCGCCGGTGTTCGCGATCGTCTCGACCTCGGCACCGTCGGGGGAGATGCGCAGGATGCGTCCGTCGGCAACGCCGGTGTACACCTGCCCGCGCGCATCGACGACGATGTCCTCGGGTCCGGTGCCGGGCAGGTCGAACACGCTCATCGTCACGGTCGCCGCGCTGCGCTGCTGCTTGGCGCGGGCCGGAGCCTTCGGGGGCGACCAGCGGTTCGGACGGATCGACTGCTTCGGCACGGGTGCCTCCAGGGTGGTCGATGTGACGTGTGCGGCACCCCCGTGAGAGCGCGGCTCCGGTAGGGAACGCCATGCGAGACGTCCGTCATATTGCTACTGATGAGTAACATCGGCAGAGTACTCAACAGGTAATGTCTCGGCGCAGCCCGTTCGCGGTTGTGCGCCGCCCCGTGTCGCATCGCGCGCGGCGGGGACCGACTGAGAGGCCAGCTGAACAAGCATGAACATCGTGGTGCTGATGAAGCAGGTGCCCGACACCGAGGGTGATCGCAAGCTCGACGCCAACGACAAGACCGTCGATCGGGCTGCCGTCGATCCCGTGATCAACTACATCGACGAGTTCGCGATCGAAGAGGGTTTGCGCCTCAAGGAGCAGCACGGCGGCGAGGTCACCATCCTCACCGTCGGGCCTGAGCGCGCGACCGAATCGATCCGCAAGGCGCTGTCCATGGGTGCCGACAAGGCCGTGCACGTGTCCGACGAGGGCATCCACGGCTCTGATGCCATCGCCACCGCCAAGGTGCTGGCGAAGGCGCTCGGCACCGTCGAGTGGGATGTCGCCATCGCCGGATCCGAGGCCACCGACGCCCGGGGCGCAGTCGTTCCGGCGCTGCTGGCCGAGGTGCTCGGCGTGCCGCAGCTGACCCAGGCGCGCAAGGTGACGGTCGACGGCTCCACCGTCACCATCGAGCGGGTGACCGACACCGGTTACGAGAAGGTCGAAGGATCGACGCCGGCGGTCATCAGCGTCGTCGAGAAGATCAACGACCCGCGATACCCGTCGTTCAAGGGCATCATGGCGGCGAAGAGCAAGCCGATCGACGTCAAGTCGCTCAGCGACATCGGACTCGACGCCGGCGAGGTCGGCCTGGCCAACTCGTGGACCGCGGTGGAGTCGTTCGAGAACGCCCCGCCGCGCGCGGCAGGCCAGACGGTCAAGGACGAGGGTGACGGCGGCGCGAAGATCGCCGACTTCCTCGCTTCCAAGAAGCTCATCTGACGGTGCTCATCGCGGTGCCGATGTCACCGCAGGCACCTGAACCGGCGGTCGGCGCCCCGACCTTGGCGAGGAGACGTAAGACATGGCAGAGGTTCTGGTTTTGGTCGATTCGGTCGACGGGAATGTCAAGAAGGTGAGCTTCGAGCTGCTCACGGCCGCAGCACAGCTCGGCGAGCCCGCCGCAGTGGTGCTCGGGGCACCGGGAACAGCCGGTGCGCTGAAGGATCAGCTCGCCGAGTACGGGGCCGTCAAGGTCTACGTCGCTGAGAGCGACGAGATCGCCAGCTACTCCGTGGCTGCCAAGGCGGAGGCCCTGGCAGCCGTCGCACAGCAGGCCTCTCCGGCTGCAGTGCTCGTGTCGTCCTCGCCCGAGAACAAGGAGATCGCCGCGCGCCTGGCGCTCAAGCTCGATTCCGGCCTGATCTACGACGCGGTCGGCTTCGACGGAGGCGGTAACGCCACCCAGCAGATCTTCGGTGCGTCCATCACGGTCACGTCGAAGGTCAGCAAGGGCATCCCGGTGATCACGGTTCGGCCGAACTCCTTCGCCCCGCAGGCGTCATCCGGTGCAGCCGAAGAGATCGCCGTCACGGTCGAGCTCTCCGACGCCGCGAAGGCGGCCAAGATCCTCGACACGGTCGTCGAAGAGAAGGGCTCGCGGCCCTCGCTCTCCGACGCGTCCGTGGTCGTCTCCGGCGGACGGGGCATCGGGAACGCGGACAACTTCTCGATCATCGAGAACCTGGCCGACACCCTCGGCGCGGCTGTCGGGGCGTCCCGGGCAGTCGTCGACGCCGGATGGGTCGGACACCAGCTGCAGGTGGGCCAGACCGGCGTCACCGTGTCGCCGCAGCTCTATATCGCGGTCGGCATCTCCGGTGCCATCCAGCACCGCGCCGGCATGCAGACGTCCAAGACGATCGTCGCGATCAACAAGGACCCCGAAGCTCCGATCTTCGAGCTCGCCGACTTCGGCGTCGTGGGTGACCTGTTCCAGGTGGCACCGCAGCTCACCGAGGAGATCACGAAGCGCAAGGGCTGATTCGTCCTCGCGCGTGCCGATCAGGGCGCCGGCGACGGACGTAGACTCGATCGCGATGCCCTACCTGGATCACGCAGCGACGACACCCATGCTGCCCGAGGCCGTCGAAGCGGTCTGCGCCGCGCTGGGTGAGGTCGGCAACCCGTCGTCACTGCACGGGTCCGGGCGGCTGGCACGGCGCCGCATCGAGGAATCCCGCGAGCAGCTCGCGGCCTCCCTCGGCGCACGCCCCTCCGAAGTCGTGCTTACAGCCGGCGGCACCGAGGCCGACAACCTCGCCGTCAAGGGCCTCTACTGGGCCCGGCGTGACGCCGACCAGCGTCGCCGGCGCATCATCGCGAGCTCGATCGAGCACCACGCCGTCATGGACGCTGTCGAATGGCTGGTGGCGCACGAGGGGGCCGACGTCACCTGGCTTCCCGTCGACCGCACCGGCTACGTCGATCCCGAGGCACTGCGCGAGGCGCTCGCCGCTGCCGCGGACAGCGTCGCCCTCGTCTCCGTCATGTGGGCCAACAACGAAGTGGGCACGGTTCAATCGATCGCCGAGCTTGCCGACATCGCGCACAGCTTCGGTGTTCCGCTGCACACCGACGCCGTCCAGGCCGTCGGTGCGGTCGCGGTCAACTTCGCCGCGTGCGGCGCCGATGCGTTGACGATGACCGGGCACAAGCTCGGTGGTCCCGTCGGGTCGGGGGCGCTGTTGCTACGCCGCGACGTGGACTGCGTGCCCCTCCTGCACGGCGGCGGTCAGGAGCGCGACGTCCGGTCGGGAACGTTGGACGTTCCCGGCGCGGTGGGACTCGCGCTGGCCACCTCCGTCGCGGTAGAGCGGCAGCCCGCCTCCTCCCAGCGCATCGCCGGGCTGCGCGACGTCCTGATCGCCGGCGTCGGCGCCCGAGTCTCGGACGTCGTCGTCAACGGAGATCCCGGCCGTCGTCTGCCGGGCATTGCGCACCTTTCGTTCCCCGGCTGCGAGGGGGATTCACTGCTCATGCTTCTCGACGCCCGCGGAGTCGAATGCTCTACCGGCTCGGCCTGTTCGGCCGGGGTGGCCCAGGCCTCGCACGTCCTGCTCGCCATGGGCGCGTCGGCGGTCGATGCGCGGGGCTCATTGCGCTTCTCACTGGGCTACTCCTCGACGCGAGCAGACGTCGATGCCGCACTCGACGCAATCGGTCCCGCCGTCGAGCGGGCGCGGCGCGCGGGCATTGCCTCGGTTGTGCCGTGAAGGTCCTAGCCGCAATGAGCGGCGGGGTCGATTCGGCAGTCGCCGCAGCTCGTGCCGTCGACGCGGGTCACGATGTGACGGGCGTGCATCTCGCATTGTCGGCTGCCCCCGCGACACTGCGCCACGGCGCGCGCGGCTGCTGCACACTCGAGGACGCCAACGATGCGCGGCGTGCAGCCGACACGCTCGACATCCCGTTCTACGTCTGGGACCTCGCCGAACGGTTCCGTGCGGACGTGATCGACGACTTCGTCGCGGAGTATGCGGCGGGCCGTACCCCGAACCCCTGCCTGCGCTGCAACGAGAAGATCAAGTTCTCGGCCGTGCTCGATCGTGCCGTGGCGCTCGGGTTCGACGCCGTCGTCACCGGGCATCACGCCCGGCTCGTGGGCGGCCGGTTGCAGCGCTCCGTCGACGCGGCGAAGGACCAGTCGTACGTCCTCGCCGTACTCACCCGCGCCCAGCTGGCGCGGGCGATCTTCCCGCTGGGCGACTCGACCAAGGCGCAGGTACGGGCCGAGGCCGCCGCCCGCGGCCTGGCGGTTGCCGAGAAGCCGGACTCGCACGACATCTGTTTCATCGCCGACGGCGACACCCAGGGCTTCCTCGAGCGCACCCTCGGTGCGCATGACGGTCCGATCGTCGATGCGACGAGCGGCGCCGTCGTCGGTGAGCACACCGGCTCGTTCCGCTTCACGGTGGGCCAGCGCCGTGGGCTCGACCTCGCCCGGCCGGCACGGTCCGGCGAACCGCGATACGTGCTGTCCATCCAGCCTGCGACGAACACCGTCGTCGTCGGGCCCGCCGAGCTGCTCGATACCCACGAGGTGCATGCCGAGCGCGTCGTGTGGACGGCCGGCCCACCCGTCCAGCAGTCATTCGACTGCGCCGTGCAACTACGCGCACACGGCCTGGTCTCGCCTGCGACGGTGTCCGTCGACGGCGCCAACGTCGTCGCCCAGCTGCACCACCCGCAACGCGGCATCGCAGCGGGTCAGGCGCTGGTGATGTACGACGGCGATCTCGTGGTCGGATCCGCAACGATCACCGGCACCGTCACCGCAGCACAGCGCAGCGACGTCTGCGTATGACCCGCCCGTGGCCGCCCGGTGCCGCCACCGGCATCGGATCGCTGCCGGGAATCGATCCCGTCGAGGCAGCGCGGCTCGTGTTCGGCGAGCTGCCGGACCTGCCCCACGTGCCGGAACTGCCGGATCGCGGCGTGGGCGCGGACATGATCGGCCGCACCGCCGCCCTGCTCGTCGACCTGCCCACCGAGATCGCCGCCTCGGGATGGCGCATCACGGCGCGGCCGGGACGTGACCTGCGTCGGGCGCGCGACCTGCTTGCCTGGGACGTGGATGCGCTGGAGGCGGCCGGCCAGGGCTACACGGGTGCCGTCAAGGTCCAAGTCACCGGTCCGTGGACCCTGGCGACCGCGATCGAGCTCGCATCCGGGCACGCGGTCGTGAGCGATCCTGGCGCGGCGCGCGACCTGGCCGACTCGCTGGCCGAGGGTGTGCGCGGGCACGTCGCCGACATTGCCGGGCGGCTGCCGGGTGCCCGGGTGGTCGTGCAGGTGGACGAGCCGGCGATCGACGCGGTGCTTGGGGGACGGGTACCCACGCCCTCGGGATATGGCACGGTGCGCTCCGTTGCCGCCGGGATCGTCGAACAGGGCCTGCGCACCGTGCTCCAGGCCGTCCCCGAGGGTGGGCGGGTCGTCCACTGCTGTGCGAACCGGGTGCCATTCGCGGTGCTGCGTGGCGCCGGCGCCGACGCCCTGTCCATCGATGCCTCGACGCTGACGGTCGGCGCCTACGACGAGGTCGGTGCTGCGATCGACGCCGGGCTGGCGCTCTGGCTCGGCGTTGTGCCGTCCTCCGGCACTGCGCCCGATTCGGCCGCCGCCCGCGCGGTGATCGACGAGCTGTGGGCCGATCTCGGGTTCGCCTTCGAGCAGCGCGCGAACGTCGTCGTTCCCACACCGGCCTGTGGTCTGGCCGGCGCCACGCCCAGCTACGCCAGAGCGACGATGAAGCTGGTGCGCGAGGTCGGGGCGAGCCTGCTCGTCGACGACAGCTGAGGCGACGCCGTGGTCAGCGCGCGGCGAAGACCACCAGGGACGCCACGCCGGCCGCGATGCAGTACGCGCCGAACGGCCGCAGCGAGCGATTGGCGAGGTACCGGGTGAGGAACCGCACCGACAGGTAAGCGCCGATGCCGGACAGCACCGACCCCAGCAGAACCTGACCACGGATGCCGTTGCCGAGCGGGCCGAACAGGTCGCCGAGCTTGAGCGCGCCCGCAGCCAGGATGACCGGCGTGGCGAGGAGGAAGGAGAAACGCGCGGCGTCCTCACGCGACAGCCCCCGCAACATCCCGGCGACCATCGCGATACCCGACCGGGAGATGCCGGGAGCCAGCGCGAGGATCTGCGCGGAGCCGATCAGCACCCCTTGGACAGTCGACTGTGCGGAGAGCCGGGCATCGGATTCGGGGCCCGTCAGCCGCTCGTCCACGTAGGTGCTGTCGAGGTTCGCGTCGCGACGGCGCAGCCGTTCGGCGAAGATCAGGAGTCCACCGTTGATGATCAGGAACACCGCCGTCGGGTTGGGCTTGGCGAGCGTGGTGCGGAACCAGTGCTCGGCCAGCAGCCCGACGATTCCGACGGGGATGGTCGCCAGGATCAGCAGCCAGGCCAGACGCTGATCGCTGGTGCGCACCTCGCGCCGCGTGATGCTCGTCAGCAGGCCACCGATGATGCGCACCCAGTCGCGCCAGAAGTAGATGATCAGCGCGATCGCGGTAGCGACGTGCAGCCCGACGATGAAGGCCAGATACGGCGATTCAGGGGTGCTGACGTTCAGGTCGCGGGCCCACGAGCCGCCGATCACCGCGGGCAGCAGCACGCTGTGCCCCAGGCTCGATATCGGGAACAGCTCGGCGACACCCTGCATGGCGCCGATGACACTGGCCTCGAGCCAGCTCAGGTGGTGATGCATCGGGGCAGTCTGTCAGTACCCGGTTTCGGCCACCGGACCTGTCTCACCTTCTCGATAGGTTTGTGTGGTGACGGAGATGACGGCGGTTCCGGATCGGGCGCGCGAGGAACACGCTCGCTTGTCGCAGGAGCTCGACGAGCACGCCTATCGCTACTACGTGCGTGACGAGCCGACGGTCAGCGATGCCGAGTACGACGCCCAGATGCGCCGCCTGCAGCAGATCGAGCAGGAATTCCCCGAGCTGCGCACCCCTTCCTCGCCCACCCAGCGGGTCGCGGGGACGTACTCCACGCAGTTCACCGCGGTCGATCACCTCGAGCGGATGCTCAGTCTCGACAACGCGTTCTCGCAGGACGAGGTCGCGGCGTGGGCGGCGCGGGTCGAGCGCGACGCCGGCGCCGTGCCGGGCTACCTGTGCGAGCTGAAGGTCGACGGCCTGGCCGTGAACCTCGTCTACGAGCGCGGTCGGCTTGTTCGGGGCGCCACCCGCGGCGATGGGCGCACGGGCGAGGACGTCACGCCGAACATCCGGACGATCGCGAACGTGCCGGATGAGCTGTCCGGCGCGGACATCCCGCGCGTCCTCGAGGTGCGCGGTGAGGTGTTCTTTCCGGTTGCCCATTTCGAGGAGCTGAACGCATCGCTGGTCGCCGCGGGAAAGGCGCCGTTCGCCAACCCCCGCAACACCGCCGCCGGCTCGTTACGTCAGAAGGACCCGCGCGTTACCGCATCGCGGCAGCTCGCGATGGTCGTCCACGGCGTCGGGAGGGTCGACGACGGGCCACCGGTCACGACGCAGTCGGGCTGGTATGACGTGTTGCGCGCGTGGGGGCTGCCCACGTCGGCACGCGCGGAGGTCAAGCCCGATCTTGCCGGCGTCCAGGACTTCATCGAGCACTACGGCGAGCACCGCCACGACGTGGTCGAGCATGAGATCGACGGGGTCGTGGTGAAGGTCGACGATCTCGCGCTGCAGCGGCGACTCGGCGCGACCAGCCGGGCGCCACGCTGGGCGATCGCCTTCAAGTACCCGCCCGAAGAGGTGAACACCAAGCTGCTCGACATCCGGGTCAACGTCGGGCGCACCGGCCGTGTCACACCGTTCGGTGTCATGGAACCGGTGCGGGTAGCCGGGTCGACGGTCGAGATGGCGACGCTCCACAACGCCGGCGAGGTCGAGCGCAAGGGCGTACTGATCGGCGACACCGTCGTGCTGCGCAAGGCGGGTGACGTGATTCCCGAGATCGTAGGACCGGTGGTGGCCCTGCGCGACGGCAGCGAGCGTGCGTTCGTCATGCCCGCTGCCTGCCCGGCCTGCGGAACGCCACTGCGACCCGAGCGCGAAGGTGACAAGGACATTCGCTGCCCGAACGGCCGCTCGTGTCCGGCTCAGCTGCGCGAGCGGCTGTTCAGTCTGGCCGCGCGGGGTGGTCTGGATATCGAGGCACTGGGTTACGAAGGTGCCGTGGCGCTGCTCGAGGCGGGGGTCATCGAGGACGAGGGCGATCTGTTCGGCCTCGCCGCCGGGGGAGATCTGGCAGCCGGCACGCAGCGCCTGGCGGCGGTGCCGTTCTATACACGGGCGGCGAAGAAGGGCGATCCACCCGATGCCGTCCGTGACGGACGGGCCGTGTCGGCGAACGGCGAGAAGTTGCTCGCGAACCTCGAGCAGGCCAAGGCACAGCCGTTGTGGCGGGTGCTTGTCGCCCTGTCCATCCGGCACGTCGGTCCCACTGCCGCCCGCGCGCTGGCCGGCGCGTTCGGCTCGATCGAGGCCATCCGCGCCGCGTCGGCCGACGAGCTCGCTGCGGTCGAGGGTGTCGGTGCAGTGATCGCCGACGCGGTGCGCGACTGGTTCGACGTCGACTGGCACGCGGCGATCGTGGACAAGTGGGCCGCGGCCGGAGTGCGGATGGCCGATGAGGTCGATGACGCGACGCCGAAGACGCTCACCGGACTCACGGTGGTGGTCACCGGCACGCTCGCCAGCCACTCGAGGGATGAGGCGAAGGAGGCGATTGTGTCCCGCGGCGGCAAGGCGGCCGGCTCCGTGTCGAAGAAGACGGACTTCGTCGTCGTGGGCGAGAACGCCGGAACGAAGGCCGACAAGGCCGAGCAGTTCGGCGTGCCCGTTCTCGACGAAGAGGGTTTCGCGGTACTGCTCCGGGAGGGGCCGCTGGCTGCGCGCCCACTGGCTCGCTGACGGTCGGGGCCGAACCGCTACGGGTAGTGGACGTCGGTGAGCTGTTCGGAGAGCTCCCACAACCGGGCAGCGACTCGCTCGTCACGGGCCGCCTTCGTCGAGCCGACCACGCGTGGGTGACCACGCAGCTCGAGCAGTCCGCCCGGCCCGACGTAGGAACCCCCGGGCAGATCGGGCACCGTCGCGGCGTAGAGCGACGGCATTGCGCCCATGTCGGCTGACTGGGCGACGACGCGATTGCCGATCGCCATCAGGCGGTCGAAGGACGTGCCGGTGTGCGATTGCAGTTCGGTCGCGGCGTAGCCGGGGTGGGCGGCGACCGAGCGCACCGTCGAGCCGTGAGCGCTCAGGCGTCGCTGCAGCTCCAGGGCGAACATCAGGTTCGCGAGCTTGGACTGCCCGTAGGCACCCCACGCCTGGTAGCGACGGCGCGTCCAGTTCAGGTCGTCCACATCGATATGGCCCATGCGGTGCGCGCCGCTGGAGAGGGTCACGACCCGATCGGTGATCTGGGGAAGCAGCAGCCCGGTCAGGGCGAAGTGACCGAGATGATTCGTGCCGAACTGCATCTCGAAGCCATCTGCTGTGCGTGCCTGCGGCACTGCCATGACTCCGGCGTTGTTGATCAACACGTCGACCGCGTCGATGCCCTCGGCAAAGGCCCGCACCGAGGCGAGGTCGGCAAGATCGAGCTGTCGCACCTCGACGGCACCCGTCATCGCGGCGGCGGCGGCTTGACCCTTCGCCAGGTTGCGGCACGCCAGCACAACGGACGCACCGGCGCCGGCCAGCTGTCTCGCCGTCGCTGCTCCGATCCCGCTGTTTGCGCCGGTCACCACGACCGTTCGGCCGCTCTGATCGGCGATGTCCGCCGGGCTCCGCTTGGTCACCCGCTCAGGCTATGCGAGGGGGCTGCGCTGCCCTTGGGGTGAGGTGCCTGACGTGACGGATGCCGCGATTGCAGCGAAGTGCTGCAGGCGCAGCAGCTCGGAGGGCAGCCAACGCAGCGCGGGCCGCCCGACGAGCAGTGCCCACTCGCCGAGCGGGGCGACGGCGAGTTCGGTGCCGAGGCGGCGCCAGTCCGGTGGCACCCAGGATTCGTCGGTGTTGAGGCTGCGGGCCGGGGCCGGCGGCCACCACGGTGCGGCAAGCGCCGTGAGTTCCGGCGCGGCTCCGCCGGCGGCAAGGACGCCTGCCATTGCGTCGTGGGGGGTGCCGAGAACCAGCGCCCAACCGGCCCGGAAGATCCGGGTAACTCCGTCGGTCAGCGCCATGAGTGGAGCCCCAGATCCGGTGGCCAGCTTGTCGAGGAGTTCCAGTTCGCGATGCGCGTCGATCTGCCCGGCGTAGGGCCGGATGGACTCGACGACGACGCCGGCCACGGTGTTGGCCGCCGTGACGAGGGAATCGGCGAGCCGGTCGGGTGGCAATTCGATGACGAGGTCGTCGGTGGCGCTGCCGGGTGAGCGCTCGATCACGTCGACGCTGAGGATGTCCGCGCCGACGGCGCCGAGGGCCGTGGCCACCGCGCCTAGGGCTCCGGGACGGTCGGGAAGGACGATCCGCAACAAGTACGACACGGGGCCAGCCTGCCGCACTCGCATGTCGCGGCGGTTACGCGGGCCGAGCGCCGACAATGCGCGCGATGTGCCGCGTTCGGCTTCCGTAGACTTCCGGGTCGTGCCCGATGCAAACGCAACGCCCGAATCCGCCGGTGCGGCCCCGACCGGCCGGATCACCCGAGACGAGGTCGCCCACCTGGCGCGGCTCGCCAGGCTGGCCGTCACCGACGCCGAGTTGGACGTGTTCGCCGGCCAGCTCGACGTGATCCTCGGTGCTGTTGCCCGCGTGGGTGAAGTCGCCGCGGCCGACATCCCGCCGACCTCGCACGCCGTGCCGATGACGAACGTCTTCCGGCCGGATGCGATGGTGGCCTCGCTCCCGCGCGATGCCGTGCTTGCCGGTGCACCCGACGTCGAGGACGACAAGTTCCGCGTTCCCCGCATCCTGGACGACCACGCATGAGTCTCACGCGGCTGAGTGCAGCCGAGATCGCCCAGCAGGTTGCTGCAGGCGACGTGTCGGCCGTTGAGGTGGCGCAGGCCCACCTCGATCGGATCGAGGCCGTCGATTCGTCCGTCCACGCGTTCTTGCACGTCGACGCCGAAGGCGCCCTTCGGGCCGCCGCCGATGTCGACGCCAAACGGGCGGCGGGACAGCGATTGTCGGCACTGGCGGGCGTTCCGCTGGCGATGAAGGACGTGGTCGTGACGAAGGACCTCCCGACGACCGCGGGGT
>DASYGT010000012.1:0-3046 GCA_035999365.1 Jatrophihabitantaceae bacterium | reverse complement strand
ATCTGGGTTGAGCCGAACGTGCTGTTCTCGAACTTCGACGGGACGAACCTGCGCCCCATCGCCGACGCCCACCTGGGCTTCGCTTTCCACGACTACTGCGGAACTGCGGCGGTCGGGCTCGGCAACACCGGCTGCTCGACGCTCGACCAGCTCACCATCCAGAGCGCGAAGGTCTACCCGACGCGCAACAACATCCCCTGGCTGCTGACGGAGTTCGGCGCGACGAATGATCTCGCCAACCTGAGTGAGATGACGGGGCTTGCCGACAAGTTCAAGCTCGGCTGGCTCGAATGGGCCTACACGGGCAACGACAAGACCAGCTCGTCACCGAACGGGCAGGCGCTCGTGCTCGATCCCAACCAGCCTCCGGTCGGGGCGAACGTGGTGACCGGCAAGCTCAAGGTGCTCGCTGAGCCGTACCCGCAGGCGGTGTCCGGAACGCCCTCCGCGTGGTCGTTCAACAGCGGAGTGTTCACCCTCGCGTACTCGACGACGCGGCCGTCCCTGGTCGGACGGTTCCCAGCCGGCGCGCAGACGGTGATCTCGACCCCGGTCGTCGAGTACCCCTCGGGATACACCGTGACGGTGACGGGCGGCGTCGTGGTCTCGGCGCCGAACGCGGCGACGCTGGTAGTGGCATCCGCGGCCGGAGCCACGACGGTGACGGTGACGGTGCACCCAGCCTGACCCGGTGGCTTTGGGGTGAGGGTCAAGGGGTGACGGAGAGCCAGTCGGCGAAGCCGGTCGGGTCGTGGCGCCCGAGTGAGGCGTGCTCGAACATGCCCCAGCCGGTGCGGCCGTTGCAGGTCGCCCGCGCGACGTGGTCGGTCACGCCCCACGGCGTGCGCCCGCTCACCGAGGGGTCAGTGAGGTCGTAGAGGTCGGCACGACGCCATTCACGCCCCATCCACTGCCCGTGCGTCCAATCCGGGTCACCGCCATAGCCTCCGCCGATATGCAGCGCCACCGAGGTCAGCGTGTCGATCTCGACGAGCAGTGGCTCACCTCGCGGTGTGACGAGATGCAACCGCGCATGCTCCGGATGCCGTGACCCGCTGCGGTAGTCGATCTCGACGCGAGGCCAGCCGAGTTGCTCGACGCGGCCGTCCGCGAACACCCGCGTGGCGTCATTGAGCGTGCGATGCCCGTCCGGCGATTCCTGCACGATCACGATCAAGGCGAAGTCGTCGAATCGCAGCGGGGCGTAGAGCCACCAGAACCCCTCCATCGGCTCGTCCCCGGCTCGTCCGGGAGGCGCCGCTTCGCCCACGGGTCGGATGCCCCACGACCGGTCGCGCGAGCCGAGCCACACCTGCGGATCGACGGCCATGTCAGCACCGTCCACGGACAGCGTCCCGCTCCAGCTCCCCAGCTGGGCGAAGCGCGACGCGTCGAGCGTGACGTGGTTACCGGTGAGGAGTTGGTGCGGCTGTTCCATCATGGCCGGGAACGATCCGTCCCAGGTCAGGTCGAAGCCGATGCCGTCGGAGGCTGCGTCGCACACGACACGGATCCGGTTCAGTGGCTCGATTACCTCGATCCGGTAAGGCCCCACGGTCGCGTCGACCGAGCGGTGGTCGAGGGCGTCGGAAAATCGCACCGCGCGTTGCTGGTCGCCCTTGCGCACAAGGGCGAATGCATCGGTGACGCCGAGGTTCGGGTACACACCGAGCCCGGTGATGAGGAAGATCTCACCACTGCGGTCGTGCGCGTTGAAGTAGCAGCGGTCGTAGAAGTTGCGGTCGCTGGTAGCGACGCGGGCCATCGAGAGCGGGCTCTGGTGGATCGGGTACTCGTCGAGACGAGCCGGCCGTTGTGTCATTTCGTCGACCAGTCGTAGCTGCCGTCGATCATCGCCCGCAGCGTCGCGTGGTGCATCACGTACTCGTCTGGGGTCGCCGGCTCGGTGTCCTCGCCGAAATGGATCATGCGACGCTTCACCTGGCTCATCACGACCGCATGGCGCAGCGCGGCATACACGAGGTAGAAGTCGAGATCATGCAGCGCTCTTCCGGACGCGGCTTCGTAGGTCTCGACCACGTCCATGCGGCGGCTGACGTCGGGCAGCCCCGGTTGCTCGAACATTTCCGCGATGTCCTGGAAGAAGCGATGGATGAAGATGAACCACGCGACGTCGATCTCGGCCGGCCCCAGCGATGCCATCTCCCAATCCAGCACGGCGACGGGCTCGAATCCGTCGAAGATCATGTTGCCGATCCGCGAGTCGCCCCACGAGAGCACCGTCTCTCCCTGCACCTTCGGCCAATGCGCCTCTAGCCAGTCGAAGGCGTCTTCGATCACCGGGATGCGCATACTGTCCAGGCGTCGCGTCCATTCGTAGTACCTGCGCTGCGCGTCCACGTGACTGCGCAACGCGTCGGGCCCGACACCCGTCGCAAGACCGGGAAAGGTCTCGCGCGCGTCCGGTATCGCGTGCAACTGCGCGAGCAGCCGCACCGACGCGTCCTGCAGGGCGCGGCGCTCCCGCGGTGAGGCGTCGAAGTACCACCCGAGAAAGACGTAGGGCGGGTTGTCGACCGGAACGCGACCGTCGATGCGATCCATCACGATGAACGGCGACCCGAGCACCGCTGCCGAGTCCTCGACCCAGCGCATGCGGGGAACGGGGACGGCGCTGCGCTCGCTCACCGTGCGGATGACCTCGAACTGCCTGCGCAGGTCGTACTCAGGGAAGACGGGCACGGCAGCGGTGTCCGGCGCCATCCGCGCGACGAGGCCGGCGGTCTGGGTCACGCCGTCGTGGGTCCAGGAGGCGTCGAAGAGAAGGGAGACATTGGACATACCCGCTTCAGGTGGCCGCGTGATCTCACCGACGACGGCCTCCGCGCCGACGGTCGCGCTCAGCCACCGCTCCATCCGCATTCGGAGATCGTCGAGATCCGTCGCCGTCGTGGTCATCTCTTTCGCGACCTCGTGTGGCGGCGGTTCGGCGGCTTCGGCGGCCATCGGCGGACCCCTCTGGAACGTGTTCTACTTTGTGGCGGAACGCTAGGGCCGGTGCCGCCGCCCGGTCAAGGCTCAGCGG
>DASYGT010000057.1:0-7656 GCA_035999365.1 Jatrophihabitantaceae bacterium | reverse complement strand
CAGACCTCGTCGCAGAGCCCGATCGCACGAGGGCGTACGCACTTCAGTTCTGGGCGATCAACCTGGGCTTCTCGGTGGCGTCGGCCTCTGCCGGAATCCTGTTGCACTTCGGGTTCGGCATCCTCTTCCTGCTCGATGCGGCAACGACGCTTGCCTTCGGCATGCTGGCACTGCGGTTCGTCCCCGAGACGCGCCCGGACACCGACGAGGCGCCCGCCCGCCTGCTCGATCCGGTGCGGCTGTTCCGCGTCGATCGGCTGCTGCTCACGGCGACAGTCCTCGTGCTCGTGTACGCCCTGCTGTACGTACAGGTGAACGTCACGCTGCCGTTGGCGATCACTCACGCGCATTTGCACGCCTCGGTCTACGGCTACGTCATCGCGATCAACGGCGTGCTGATCGTGATCGGCCAGCCGTTGACGCTCACCCTGCTGTCCAGATGGCCGCGCCGCTTCACGCTGCCCGGCGGCATGGCGCTGGTCGGCGTCGGCGTCGCAGCGACGGGACTGTGCCACCGGCCGTGGCAGTTCGCCGTGACAGTGGCGATCTGGACGATCGGCGAGATCGGCACCGCCGGTTCGTTCCAGGCTCTGATCGCCTCGCTCGCCCCCGCGCACATGCGAGGGCGATACGCCGGTGCACTCGGGCTTGCATGGGGAGCATCAGGACTGCTCGGCCCGCTGCTCGGGGCGTTCGGATTCGCGGCGTCGCAGGCCGCCCTGTGGTGGAGCTGCCTGGGCGCCGGGCTCGTGGCCGCAGTCGGCCAGTACCGCCTGCTCGCCGCCATCGAGGAGCGGGCGACGGACTAGACAGGCACGGGTGCGTCGCGATGTGCCGTGTCGAGATCAGCGCGCCGGGCGGCGAAGAAACCGCCCGTCGGCAGTACCGAATCGACAAGCACGATCGCGGTGGTGCGCCCGCTCCAGCGGTGCTCGGCTCGTGCCCGGAGCGCCAGCGCGACGTAGGCGAGGAACAACACCCCGTGGATCGGACCGAGAATGTGTACGCCCAACGGGTGATCGGCTGCGTACTTGACGATGGTCGCGACGATCAGCGCCAGCCACGACAGGGCCTCGGCAACCGCGACAGCACGAAAGGCACGGATGGTAGTCATGCGTCGCCGATCAGACGTTGAAGCCGAGGGCGCGCAACTGCTCGCGGCCGTCATCGGTGATCTTGTCCGGACCCCACGGCGGCATCCACACCCAGTTGATGCGCAACTCATCAGCCAGCGGCGTCGGTCCGCCCGTGACAGCCGCGGACGCCTGGTCCTCGATCACGTCGGTGAGCGGGCAGGCCGCTGAGGTCAGCGTCATGTCGAGTGTGATGATGCGACCGGACTCGGCATCCTCGACGTGCACGTCATAGAGCAGGCCGAGGTCGACGACATTGATCCCGAGCTCGGGATCGACCACATCGCGCATCGCTTCGTCGATGTCATCGCGTGAGGGAACGGTCTCTACGGTCACTTCTGAACCTCCGTCATAGTCTCCGCCTCGCCCAGGGCGCTGGTCATCGCCATCCAGCCGAGCAATGCGCACTTGATGCGGGCCGGGTACTTCGAGACCCCTTCGAACGCGACCGCGTCCTCGAGTTGCTCCTCGTCGGCCTCGGTCAGCTCGGCCTGCCCCTGTGACTGCATCAGGGAGAGGAACTTCCGCTGCAGGTCGAGTGCATCAGCCACGGGTTTGCCGACGACGAGGTCAGTCATCACCGACGTCGATGCCTGACTGATCGAGCAGCCCTCACCCTCCCACCCGATGTCGGCGATCGCGCCGTCGGCCACGCGCAGGCGCAGGGTCACCTCGTCGCCGCACGTCGGATTGACGTGATGGACCTCGGCGTCGAAGTGCTCGACGAGACCGCGATGGTGCGGGTGCTTGTAGTGATCCAGGATGATCTCCTGGTACATCGATTCGACGTTCACGCGAACATCCTCTGCACGTGGGCGACTCCCGAGACGAGCGCGTCGATCTCCTCAGTCGTCGTGTACACACCGAATGACGCCCGCGTGGTCGCCGGTATTCCATACCGGACGCAGACCGGGCGCGCGCAGTGGTGACCCGCGCGCACGGCAATGCCCCGCTCGTCGAGAAGTTGCGCGACATCGTGCGGGTGCACGCCGTCGAGGGTGAACGCGATCGTGGCGCCACGCTCGACCGCTGTCGACGGTCCGATGATCCGCAGCCCGTCGACCCGTTGCAGGGCGTCGAGCGCGTACACCGTCAGGGCGTGCTCGTGCGCGCGGATCTCCGTCATTCCGAGCGCGGTGACGTAGTCGACCGCAGTACCCAGGGCCACCGCCTGCGCGATCATGGGCGTCCCGGCCTCGAACCGGTGTGGCGGCGCCGCGAAGGTACTCCCCTGCATCGCGACCGTCTCGATCATCTCGCCGCCGCCGAGGAACGGCGGCAGCTGGGCCAGGAGCTCGTAACGCCCCCAGAGGACACCGACACCGGTCGGGCCGTACAGCTTGTGTCCGGTGAACGCCACGAAGTCGGCGCCCAGCTCCTGCACGTCGAGTGGAAGATGCGGTGCGGCTTGCGCGGCGTCGACGATCGACAGCGCGCCGACAGCCTTGGCCCGCGCCGCGATCTCGCGGACCGGATTGATCGTGCCGAGAGCGTTGGACTGGTAGACGAACGAGACCACCTTCGTGCGCTCGTTGATGACCTCGTCGAGCGCCGACATCACGAGTCGCCCCTCGTCGTCGATGGGAATCCATCGGAACGTCGCGCCGGTGCGCTCGGCGAGCTGCTGCCACGGGACGATGTTGCTGTGGTGCTCCATCTCGGTGACGACGATCTCGTCACCGGGGCCCAGGCGGAATCGCTCGGCACCCGGGAACGTAGTCGCGTTGGAGAAGGAGTAGGCCAGCAGGTTGAGTGCCTCGGTGATGTTGCGGGTGAAGATGATCTCGTCGCGGGACGGGGCGTTCAGGAACGCGGCGACCTTGTCGCGCGCACCCTCATAGGCCATTGTCACCTCGCTGCCCAGCGTGTGGACGGCGCGTGCGACATTCGCGTAGTGATTGGCGTAGAGGTCTGCCTCCGCGTCGATCACGACCTGCGGCTTCTGCGCACTGTTCGCGCTGTCGAGGTACACGAGCGGCACACCGTGCACCTCGCGCGCGAGGATAGGGAAATCCTTGCGCACGGTCTGCACATCGAACGTCACGAGCTCATGTCCTTCCGCCGCCTCTGCGGGGCTACGCCGACGCCGTCTCGTTGACACCGAAGCGCGCGTACCCCTCGGCCTCGAGCTGGTCGGCAAGTTCAGGACCGCCGGCCTCGACGATCCGCCCGTCGAAGAACACATGCACGAAGTCGGGCTTGATGTAGCGCAGGATCCGCGTGTAGTGCGTGATCAACAGCGTGCCGATACCCGACTCGCGCACTCTGTTCACGCCCTCGCTCACCACGCGCAGCGCATCGACGTCGAGTCCGGAATCAGTCTCGTCCAGGATGGCGATCTTCGGCCTCAGCAACTCGAGCTGCAAGATCTCGTGCCGCTTCTTCTCGCCGCCGGAGAATCCCTCGTTCACACTGCGCTCGGCGAATGACTTGTCGATGTCGAGCGACTCCATCGCGGCGTTGACTTCCTTGATCCACGTGCGCAACTTCGGAGCCTCGCCCCGGATCGCGGTGGCCGCCGTACGCAGGAAGTTCGACACCGACACTCCCGGGACCTCGACGGGGTACTGCATCGCGAGGAAGAGGCCCGCCTTCGCCCGCTCGTCGACGGACATCGCCAGCACGTCCACGCCGTCGAGCAGGACCTCGCCGCTGGTGACCTTGTACTTGGGGTGACCGGCGATCGAGTAGGCCAGCGTCGACTTACCGGAGCCGTTCGGCCCCATGATCGCGTGCGTCTCGCCGGACGAGACGGTGAGGTCGACACCCGACAGGATCGGCGTGTCCTCCACCGAAACGTGCAGATCACGGATCTCCAGCTTGCTCATGCGTCTCTACTCTCCAACTCCGGTTCGGCCGCGGCGAAACCCAGCCGGGCCTCGATGGCGGTCATGATGCGCTGCTGTAGCTCGGGCAGGCCGATGCGATTGACGACGTCGGCGAAGAAGCCGCGCACCACCAAACGCTGCGCCTCATCGGGGGCGATGCCACGCGACTGGAGGTAGAACAGCTGCAGGTCGTCGAAGCGGCCCGTGGCACTCGCGTGGCCGGCCCCGGCGATGTCGCCCGTCTCGATCTCGAGGTTCGGTACCGAATCGGCGCGGGCGCCGTCGGTGAGCAACAGGTTGCGGTTCATCTCGTAGGTATTCGTGCCGGTCGCACCGGGCCGGATGCGCACGTCGCCGATCCACACGGTGCGGGCTGTGTCGCCGAGCAGTGCGTTCTTGTACAGCACGTTCGAGGTGCACTCGGGCACTGAGTGGTCGATGTAGAGACGGGATTCGAAGTGTTGCCCGGCTCCGGCGAAGCTCACTCCGAGCAGTTCGGCCGTGCCGCCGGGTGCGGCGAACTCCACTGTCGGCGTGAGGCGCACGATTCCCCCGCCGAGATTCACCGACGTGTGCTGGTACCGGGCGTCGCGGCCGAGCGATGCGGCGTGCGCGGCCAGGTGGACCGTGCCTTCCGCCCAATCCTGCAGGCTCACGAGCTTCAGCGCGGCACCGTCGCCGACGCGCACCTCGACGTTTGCAGCGACGGTGACCTCACCGACGTGGTCCATGACGACAGCGGCGCTGCTGAACGGGCCCGCGTCGATGACGAAGTGGCCGTAGTTGCGTCCCGGCCGGCCGACCGAGCGCAGCAGCACGGGCCGATCGAGCACCGCGTCCTTCGCGATCGTGACGAGCACGACGTGCGCAATCTCGGCCATGGCGACCGCGGCGACGCGATCAGCCGGGGTGAGGACGGTTCCGAAGAGCGGATGGTCGCGCCCGACGATCTCCAGGCTGACGCCGTCAGGCAGGTCGGTTTCGAGCCGGAACGTGTCGTCAGGCTCGAATGCCTGGAACAGCTCGGTGATCTTGCGGACCGGAGTGAAGCGCCACTGCTCCTCACGCCCGCGGGGTACATCGAATGCCTCGGGATCACGCGAGGTGAACCGCTCCGCGGGCGAGCCTGTCGGGCCGAACGCGACCTCGCGTTCGGTGGTGGTGGTGGAACTCATCCCACCGCGCCTTCCATTTGCAGCTCGATGAGCCGGTTCAACTCGAGCGCGTACTCCATCGGCAGTTCGCGGGCGATCGGTTCGACGAACCCGCGGACGATCATGGCCATCGCCTCGTCCTCGGACAGGCCGCGACTCATCAGGTAGAACAGCTGGCTCTCGCTGACCTTCGACACCGTCGCCTCGTGCCCCATCGACACGTCGTCCTCACGGACGTCGACGTAGGGGTAGGTGTCGGAGCGGCTGATGTCGTCGACGAGGAGCGCGTCGCATTTCACGGTGGAGGCGCTGTGGTGCGCACCCTTGTGCACTTCCACGAGGCCCCGGTACGAGGTGCGGCCGCCGCCGCGAGCCACCGACTTGGAGATGATCGTCGAGGATGTGTACGGGGCCAGATGCAGCATCTTCGCACCGGCATCCTGGTGCTGCCCTTCCCCAGCGAACGCGATCGAGAGCACTTCGCCCTTGGCGTGCTCGCCCATCAGCCACACGGCCGGGTACTTCATCGTGACCTTCGAGCCGATGTTCCCGTCGACCCACTCCATCGTGGCGCCGGCTTCGGCCTTGGCGCGCTTCGTGACGAGGTTGTAGACGTTGTTCGACCAGTTCTGGATCGTCGTGTAGCGGCAGCGGGCGCCCTTCTTGACGATGATCTCGACGACCGCCGAGTGCAGCGAGTCACTGGAGTAGATCGGCGCGGTGCACCCCTCGACGTAATGGACGTAGGCGTCCTCGTCGACGATGATCAGCGTCCGCTCGAACTGCCCCATGTTCTCGGTGTTGATCCGGAAGTAGGCCTGCAGCGGGATCTCGACGTGCACGCCCTTCGGCACGTAGATGAACGATCCGCCGGACCAGACCGCGGTGTTGAGCGCGGAGAACTTGTTGTCGCCGGACGGGATGACCGAACCGAAGTACTCCTGGAACAGCTCCGGGTACTCGCGCAGGCCCGTGTCGGTGTCGACGAAGATGACACCCTGCTTCTCGAGCTCTTCGTTGATCTTGTGATAGACCACCTCGGACTCGTACTGCGCCGCGACGCCGGACACCAGCCGCTGCTTCTCGGCCTCCGGGATGCCGAGCTTGTCGTAGGTGTTCTTGATGTCGGCGGGCAGATCGTCCCAGGTGGCGGCCTGCTTCTCCGTCGACCGAACGAAGTACTTGATGTTGTCGAAGTCGATGCCCGACAGGTCCGAGCCCCAGTTCGGCATCGGCTTCTTGTCGAAGATCGACAGAGCGCGCAGCCGCCGCTCGAGCATCCACTCCGGCTCGCTCTTCTTGGCCGAGATGTCCCTGACCACCGCTTCGGACAACCCGCGCTTCGCGCCGGCGCCGGCGACGTCGGTGTCGGCCCACCCGAAGCTGTACCGGCCGAGCGCGTCGATCTGCTCGTCCTGCGACAGGACTCGCTCAGGTGCAGTGGTCATCGTGACGTCCTTCCGGACAGGGTGGTTTCGCGGTCGGGCGGGTTGGGAATGTGCGTCGTGCAAACGCCATCGCCGTGGGCGATGGTGGCCAGTCGCTGGACGTAGGTACCCAGTACGCGCTCGAACGCGCGCGTCTCGGCCTCGCACAACTGCGGGAACTCGGCGGCGACGTGCGCGACCGGGCAGTGGTGCTGGCAGATCTGCACGCCAGCACCTGCGTGTTCGGTCGAGGCAGCGTATCCGTGCGAGCTCAGCGACTCGGCGAGTGCTTCGGTGCGCTGCGTGATGTCGCGCGTCGGACCGATGTCGGCCGCGAGTACCTCGGCCAGTGACGCGGCGCGATGTTCGGCGAACGCGACGACGGCACGCTCGCCGCCGGTCTGGTGCAGGTAGCGCAGCGCGGTAGTGGCCAGGTCGTCGTAGGCGTGCGGGAAGGCAGCGCGGCCGGCATCGGTGATCGCGTAGGCACGCGCCGGACGGCCGCGGCCGCGGTGTGCGGCAGGGCGGGGCTCGCACTCGACGAGCAGGCCGTCCTCGACCAGCGCATCGAGGTGGCGCCGGATCGCCGCAGCGGACAAGGCGAGCTGATCGGCCAGCACGGCAGCCGTCTGCGGGCCACGCTGCAGAATGAGCCGGGCCACCGCATCGCGGGTGCGGTCGGCCTCGGCAGGTGCCGAGGTGCTGACCGGGATTTTCACAACACCAGTATGACGTATTTCCCGGCGGCCCGCAGGGGCGGGTGGTCAGAGCCACTCTTCCCGGCCAGTCCGACCATGATCGGGGCCGGAAACTGGTCAGACCGGCCGGGAAGAAGCTGGATAAGCCGCTACCGGTGCCCGCACATCGGTGACCAGTGGTACCTGCACTCCGGCATCGCGACAGCGTGGCCGTTTCGGGTGGGCATCGGCCCTGCATGCGAGGCCAGCTGAGCGCCGGACACTCCGAGCGCCCCGAATGCGAGCAGGCCGATCACGAGCCTGCGGGCCAGTGCGGGCTTGAGCGTTGCACCGTTCACGATTACCTCCGTTGTCGGCAAACCCGGGAAGCGCTGTTCGGCCCCCGTACCGTGCAAAGACAGCTCGACCGGCCAAAC
>DASYGT010000045.1:0-1707 GCA_035999365.1 Jatrophihabitantaceae bacterium | reverse complement strand
GTCGACGAGGCTGTCGCGCGACTTGATGAAGTCACTGAAGGACCGGAAACCGAGCGACCGCTCGCTGAAGGACGGGTCCATCCGCTTGATCTGCGATTTGACCGACGAGGAGTGCAGCCATTCGGCGTCGTCCTTCTCGTGCCCGAGTTGCATCGCGCGCAGCAGCAGGCGGGTCGCCTCCTCCTGCGGGTCGGTCTGTTCGGCATCGGTCAACTCGGCGTTGGTCTGGTCTGCATCCGCCTGCTCAGCCTGGTCAGCCTGGTCAGCCTGGTCAGCCTGCTCAGCTGGGGTCTCGACGGCAGCATCCGGTTCGGTGGTTTTCTTGGTGCCGCGCGCTGTCCTCCTTCGCACGGGTGCGGCAGCGGATCCATCCTCAGGCCCACCCGTAGACGGTGCCGCATCCGTGTCGACGGTCGGCACAACCTCCGGTTCGGAGGCGGGCTGCACCTCTTGCCGGCGCGGCCGGCGCGGGGGCGCGTCCACGGCGACGACGCCCGGCAGATCGTCGTAGGTGACGAACTCATCGCAGGCGGCGGCGAGGGATTTGCTCGTCGAGCCCGCCACGCCGATCCCGACGACGTAGCGTCCGAGGCGCTTGCACCGCTGGGCGAGCGCGATGTAGTCGGAGTCGCCGGCGACGATCACGACGTGGGTGAGGTCGGGCAATCGGAACAGGTCTTCGACGGCGTCGACCGCAAGGCGGATGTCCGCCCCGTTCTTCGCGTATGCCGCGGCGGGGAAGAGCTGCACGAGGTCGATGGCGCGGCCCACGAGCTGCCCGCGGTAGTCGGCGTTCACTGTGGCCGACCAGTCGGCGTAAGCACGGGTGAGCACGAGCGTGCCGAAGGATGACGCGAAGTCGATCACTGCACCGATGTCCGCGGTCGCCTCGGCGAGCTTCTCCGCGACCTTCGGGTCGGCGGTCATGCCGGTGACACCGCCGCGCGATCGGTCGCGCATGAACGACCCGCGTCCGTGCACTTGGTCGTAGCGCGAGATCACGATGTTGTCGAAGTCGATGTAGACGGCGACGCGGCCATCGCCCGGTTCAGTCATGTACCCAGTGTGGCGGATGCGCGCGGCCCGAGGCGCGCAACGTCGGAGAATTCGCACCATGACGCGCGATTCTCCGACGGTATGGGTGTTCGGGCGGCGTGTCGCCGGACGTCTCCGACAGCGCGTTGACGTCGTTGTGCCAGCCGATAAGATGTGGCGATCGCGGCAGAGTTGGGGGATGGGGAAATGAAGGTAAGACAGCCGAGCATAGCTGCAGCACTCGGGTTGACAGTGCTCCTCGTGGGGGCCCTGTCGGCCTGCACGTCTTCGCAAGCCGACACGCCCTCGCCGGTACCGACCGTGACTATCACGACCACCGCCACTCCTCCACCGGCCGTCACATCTCCGGATGATCCGGTCGACGCGCTCGCCGCGTGGCACGCTTGTGCCGTGCTCGGCGAACAGGAGTACCTGGCCAAGACGTCCGGAGCAAAACTGGTGCCGTACGACCCGGCGAAGGCTCCGACCAAGAACGCCGACGGCACGTTCCAGGCGATCGTCGCGTTCACGCCGCCGCCCGGTCCGCATGATGGCTACGCCGGCATCGTCGCCATTTGCACGATTGGCGGGACACTTGGTTCGCCGACGTTGGTCCACTTCACGATGAAAGACGTCTAGTCGTCGGAGATTGTGGTCGACACGCCGTTGGAT
>DASYGT010000011.1:0-100112 GCA_035999365.1 Jatrophihabitantaceae bacterium | reverse complement strand
GTCGGCGCCACCAGGCACGCTCACCGTCACCGGATCGGCCTCGATCGCGGCCAACATAGCCAACTGCTCAGCCTGCAACCGGGCGATCCGCGCCTCCAACAACCCGAGCGCCCGCAACCGATCCACCGGCGCCAACCGCCGCGCCGCCGCAACCAACACATCGCTCATACGTACGAATCTACTGGACCGGTGACGGCGAAATGGCCTTGTCCACAAGGACGAATCCCGCCTCTCGGCGCCTTACCCCCCGAGGGCGCAACGAGGCACCGACGGTCGCTCAGTCGAGGATGGCCGGCACATCGTCCTCGCGGCGGGCGGTGACCGTGGTCCCGACGCTCGCGACGATCACCATCACCAGCGCGGCCAGCAGCACCCCGGTGATGTGTTCACTCAGGACGAGCACCCCGGCAAGCGCGGCCATCGCGGGTTCGAGACTCATGAGCAATCCGAACGCGGCGGCCGACAGTCGGCGCAGTGCGACGATCTCGAGCGAATAGGGGATGAGCGAGGACAAGCACGCCACCGCGACCCCGCCCAACAGCACCGACGGGCGTCCCAGCGCCGAACCGCCCTCCACCACACCCGCGGGAATGACGAGTAACGTCCCGACGCCGAGTGCCACCGCGAGCCCGTCGAGCCGCGGGAACGCGGCGCCGACCCGCTTCGACAGCAGGATGTAGAACGCCCAGCAGGCTGCAGCCACCAGTGCGAGGCCGACCCCGAGCGCGTGCACCCCCTGGTGCGTACCGCGCAGCGCGAGCAGCCCGACGCCGCCGCCGGCCAGCCCGACCCAGAGCAGGTCGAGCAGACGCCGCGAGCCGACCACCGCAACCATCAACGGGCCGACGAACTCGATCGTCACGGCCACGCCGAGGGGCAACCGGTCGAGCGCCTCGTAGAAGCTCCAGTTCATACCGCCGAGCACGAGCCCGAACGCGACGGCTGTCGCGATGTCGGCCCGGCTGCGCCCGCGCACCCGCGGCCGGGTGATCAGGAGCAGCGCGATGCCCGACAGCGCCAGCCGGAGGAACACCACGCCGCCAGGGCCGGCCTGAGCAAACAGCTTCGAGGCGAACGCCGAGCCGAACTGCACCGAGGCGATGCTGCCCAGCAGCAGCACCTGCGGCGACGGTGTTCGGCTCACCCGGCCGATCCTGTCAGGGCGTCCGGCGGGAGGCCGCGGCGCCCGTAGCATGGTCGGGTCATGGTCGAATCGCTGTTCCCTCGTCTCGAGCCGTTGCTCGCGCGGATCCAGAAGCCCATCCAGTACGTCGGGGGGGAGCTCAACGCACGCAGCAAGAACTGGGACGACGTCGACGTGCGCTGGGCGCTGATGTACCCGGACGCGTACGAGGTGGGGCTGCCGAACCAGGGCGTGCAGATCCTGTACGAGGTGCTCAACGAGCGTCCCGACGCCTTGGCTGAGCGCACCTACGCCGTCTGGCCCGACCTCGAAGCGCTGATGCGTGAGCACGGCGTCGGGCAGTTCACGGTCGACAACCACCGTCCGGTCGCCGCGTTCGACCTGCTCGGCGTCTCGTTCTCGACCGAGCTGGGCTACACGAACCTGCTCACTGCGCTCGATCTCGCCGCCATCCCGCTGCACGCCGCCGATCGCACCGATGAGCATCCGGTCGTGATCGCGGGTGGCCACGCCGCCTTCAACCCCGAGCCCATCGCCGATTTCGTCGATGCGGCAGTGCTCGGCGACGGAGAGCAGATCGTCGGTGCGATCACCGACGTCGTGCGCGACTGGAAAACGTCCGGATGCCCGGGTGGACGCGACGAGTTGTTGCTTCGGCTGGCCGAGACCGGCGGCGTCTACGTGCCGAGGTTCTACGACGTCACCTACCTCGCCGACGGACGGATCGCCGCCGTCACGCCGAACCGGCCGCGGGTGCCGGCACGCGTTACCAAGCACACCGTCATGGATCTCGACGAGTGGCCGTACCCCAAGACCCCACTCGTCCCGCTGGCCGAGACCGTGCACGAGCGGATGTCGGTGGAGATCTTCCGCGGCTGCACGCGGGGTTGCCGGTTCTGCCAGGCCGGCATGATCACCCGCCCGGTACGTGAGCGGAGCATCACCGGCATCGGCAACATGGTCGAGCAAGGACTGGCGGCAACCGGATTCGAAGAGGTCGGGCTGCTGTCGTTGTCGTCGGCGGATCACTCCGAGATCGGCCAGATCGCGAAGGAACTCGCCGACCGTTACCAGGACGACAAGGTGAGCCTGTCGCTGCCGTCCACCCGAGTCGATGCGTTCAACATCGACCTTGCGAACGAGTTCAGCCGTAATGGCCGGCGTTCCGGGCTGACCTTCGCGCCCGAGGGCGGCAGCGAACGGCTGCGCCGCGTGATCAACAAGATGGTCAGCAAGGACGACCTGATTCGCACCGTCTCGACCGCGTACGCGCAGGGCTGGCGTCAGGTGAAGCTGTATTTCATGTGCGGGCTGCCCACCGAGACCGACGAAGACGTCCTCGAAATTGCCGAGATGGCCCATGACGTCATTCGTGCCGGCCGTGTTGCCACGGGCGGCCGCGATGTGCGGTGCACGGTGTCGATCGGCGGGTTCGTGCCGAAGCCGCACACTCCGTTCCAATGGGCCGCGCAGACCGATCCGGCAACGGTCGACCGCAGACTGCGTGCATTGCGTGACGCCATCAACGCCGACCGCTCCCTCGGACGCCAGGTAGGCATGCGGTATCACGACGGCGAACCGTCGCTGATCGAAGGGCTGCTCTCGCGCGGTGATCGGCGCGTCGGTGCGGTCATTGAGAGGGTATGGCGCGAGGGCGGTCGTTTCGACGGATGGAGCGAGCACTTCTCGTTCGAGCGGTGGACGCGCGCCGCTGAAGCTGTGTTCGCCGGTTCCGGGGGAGGCGTCGATCTCGCCTGGTTCACCACGCGTGAGCGCGACGGCGATGAGGTCCTTCCGTGGGACCATCTCGATTCCGGCCTCGACAAGCAGTGGTTGTGGGACGACTGGCAGGACGCGCTCGGCGAGTTCGAGCAGGACGACTGCCGATGGACGCCCTGTTTCGACTGTGGCGTCTGCTCGAACCTCGGCACCGACATCCAGATCGGGCCGACAGGCGCGTCCCTGGCGCCCGTTGCCGGACGTTCGCTGTTGCCGTTGACCGCGAAGCGATGAGCGACGCCGACGAGATTCGCAATCTGCTCGGCACCTATTGCGAACTGATGGATGCCGCCGACTGGGAAGCGGTCGGCTCGCTTTTTGCCGATGCCGAGCTGACCGCCGAGGACGGCGCGGTGGTGGCTGCGGGGCATGACGCGGTACGGGCGCTGTACGAGCGTGGGACGCGGATGTACGACGGCTCACCGCGCACCCGGCACATCACGGCCAACTCGGTGGTGACGGTGCACGGCGACGCCGCTGCAGCCCGCTCCTCCTACGTCGTGTTCCAGGGCGTAGCCGAATTCGCGCTGCAGCCGATCATCAGCGGGCGGTACCGCGACGAGTTCGTGCGGGCCGCGTCGGGTTGGCGATTCGCTCGACGGCAATTCCTGATCGACCATGTCGGGGACCTGTCTCACCATCTGACCTACGAGGTGCCACGCCGATGACCCGCTTCCAGGGCAAGGTCGTGCTCGTCACCGGAGCCGGCTCCGGTATCGGCGCGGCCACCGCCGAGCTCTTCCGTACCGAGGGCGCGAACGTCGTCGGCGTCGATCTCACCGGTGACGGCACGACGGTGATGCGCGGTGACGTCGCCGACCCCGCGTCCGTTCGATCGTTCGTCGACGCGACGATCGAGCGATACGGCGGCATCGACGTCGTCGCGAACGTGGCCGGGATGGTGCGGTTCTCGCACGTCGAACAGACGACGTTCGACGACTGGCAACGGCACCTGGCGGTCAACCTGACCGGGCCGTTCCTCGTCAGCCAGACAGCGCTGCCCTCGCTGCTCGAGCGCAAGGGGTGCATCGTCAACGTCGCATCCATCGCCGGCCTACGCGGACAGGCGTACACGGCGGCCTACTGCGCTTCGAAGGGTGGCCTCGTCCTCTTGACCAAGTCGATGGGGCTCGAGCTCGCCTCGCGCGGTGTGCGCGTGAACGCTGTCTGCCCCAGCAGCGTGATGACACCCATGGTGCAGGGCGTTGCCGAGACGATGCCGCACGATCTCGACCCCAAGCTGATGGCTCGGCTGATGAGCCCGAACGATGGCTGGGTGACGCCGGGCGAGATCGCCGAGTCCATCGCTTATCTGGCATCGGACGCGGCCCGCAACATCACGGGTACGACCTTGCTGGTCGACGGCGGCACCCAGAGCTGATGGCGCGTCGAGTTCCGGAGGGGCCGCCACCGGCGCCCATCGTCCAGCGCGTCCGGATTCGGTATGCCAAGCGCGGCCGGTTGCGTTTCAGCTCGCACCGTGATTTTGCGAGGGCGTTCGAACGGGCACTGCGCCGGGCCGACGTGCCGATGGGGTATTCCGGTGGATTCACCCCCCACCCGAAGATCGCCTACCTCGGAGCGGCGCCGACGGGTGTTGCCAGCGAGGCCGAATACCTCGAGATCGGGTTGGTCCGAGAGGTCGATGTCGAACTGCTCCGGCTGGCGCTGGACGCGGCGCTGCCGCCGGGGCTCGACATCGTCGAAGCGGTCGTGTCGGGCGGTGGTTCGCTGGCCGAGCGGATGCAGGCGTCGGCGTGGCGTATCGAGCTTCCCGGAGTGGACCTGCCTACGGCCGAGGCGGCGCTGGCGCGTTTCCTCGCCGAGACGAGTTGCCCGGTCGAGCGGCTCACCAAGACCGGCCACAAGAACGTCGACGCCCGGGCTGCCGTGGTGTCCGCGACCGTGTCGCAGGCCGGTGCGCAGCCCCTGGGCCCGGCGCGTGCCATACTCGAGATGGTTGTCCGGCAGGTGACCCCAGCCGTTCGACCCGACGACGTTCTTGCCGCACTTCGCGGTGTCGCCGGTCTCGCCCTCACGGCCGCGCCTGTTTCGGTCCGGGTGGCGCAGGGACCGATCGACGACGCCGGTTCGGTTGGCGATCCCCTGATCGCAGACCGCGGCCGGCTCGAGGCATCGCCGTAGCAACAGACTTCGCGGGCGCCCGATCCCGGGCAGTTCGCACCAACCGCCTTCGTGCGGTCGCGGTTCGCCAGCCCTGGCGCCCGCGCCCGGAGGCCGAGAGACGGAAGTGACCGAGCACATGCTCGATAGCGACAACAGCAACATTGACCCCACCAGCACCACCAGCAACGGCGAAACGGGCGAACCGCCCGCCAAGGCGCCACGTAAGCGCGCGGCCAAGAAAGCGCCTGCCGCCGCAACGGCGAGTGATTCAGCGCCGTCGTCCACAGCGGCCGACGCGGCCGCCACGCCGCGTAAGAAGCCGGCGAAGAAGGCCGCGAAGAAGATCACGGCGCCCGATACCGAGGCAGCCGTTGCGTCGGCCGGGGAGTCGACCGGCAAGGCTGAACCCGCCGTACCCGTGAAGGCGGCCAAAGCGGCGAAGCCGGCCAAGAAGGCGACCCGCAAGGCGGCCGCCAAGCGATCTGGCACGGCCGCTGCCGAGACATCCGCGCCTTCGGCGGAAACGCCGCCGGCGCTCGCCCCGCCCACCGTCCTGTTCGTCGCACCCGAGGCGGTCGCTGCTCCGGCCCGCCCGCGCCGAGCCGCCAAAGCACCGGCCGGGCCGCCGCGCGGGACGGAGCCAACTCCAGCCGGCGTCGACCTCGTCCAGGTCGAGGATGCCGAGGACCGCACCGCCGATCCTGACGACGTCCGTGAGGCTGCGGTCGAGGAGGCCACCGGCGCTCGCCGCAGGCGCCGTCGGGGCCGTCGAGGCCGCGGAGGCGGCGCCAAGCCTGCCGCCCTGGACGGCGCCGACGACGAGGAGAGCTCATCCGAGGACGGCGACGAGCCCGCGGCCGCGCGGGATGCCGGGGATGAACTCGACACTGACGACGGCGAAGGGGGCGACGCCGACGGTGGCGCCACCAACCGGCGTCGTCGTCGCCGCCGCACTACCGCCGACGGTGCCGAGCCCTCGGCAGACGACCCACCAAACACGGTCGTACACGTCCGCCAGCCGAAGCAGAAGGCGGCCGACGACGACGGCGTGCGGGGCGTCAAGGGCTCGACCCGGCTCGAGGCCAAGCGCCAGCGCCGCCGCGACGGCCGCGACACCAGCCGCCGCCGGCCGCCGATCCTGACCGAAGCCGAGTTCCTCGCCCGCCGCGAGGCGGTCGACCGCATCATGGCGGTGCGGCAGAACGGCGACCGCACCCAGATCGCCGTCCTCGAGGACGAGGTGCTCGTCGAGCACTACGTCACGCGAGCCAGCGCCACGTCCTACGTCGGGAACGTCTACCTCGGCCGGGTCCAGAACGTGCTGCCGAGCATGGAGGCGGCCTTCGTCGACATCGGCAAGGGGCGCAACGGCGTGATCTACGCCGGCGAGGTGAACTGGGACGCCGCCGGCCTCGAGGGTAAATCGCGGGCGATCGAGGATGCACTGAAGTCCGGCGACACGGTGCTGGTCCAGGTCACCAAGGATCCGATCGGCCACAAGGGAGCCCGGCTGACGAGCCAGGTCTCGCTGCCCGGCCGCTTCCTCGTCTACGTGCCCGGCGGCGGCATGACGGGCATCAGCCGAAAGCTGCCTGACACCGAGCGGCACCGCCTGAAGGCGATCCTCAAGAAGATCGTCCCTGAAGACGCCGGCGTGATCGTCCGCACGGCGGCCGAGGGGGCCAGCGAGGAGGAGCTGACCCGCGACGTCGAGCGGCTGCAGGCCCAGTGGGAGCAGATCTCGAAGAAGGCAGCGAAGACCTCGGCGGCCCCGACCCTGGTGCACGGCGAGCCGGATCTCGCCATCCGGGTCGTCCGCGACGTCTTCAACGAAGACTTCAAGAAACTGGTGGTGCAGGGCGAACAAGCGTGGGAGACGGTGTCGGACTACGTTGCCGGCGTCGCACCGGATCTGGCCGAGCGGGTGGCCAAGCACGCCGGGCAGACCGATCTGTTCCATGACCTGCGCGTCGACGAGCAGCTGATGAAGGCCCTCGACCGCAAGGTCTGGCTGCCGTCCGGTGGGTCGCTCGTGATCGACCGCACCGAGGCGATGACGGTCATCGACGTGAACACCGGCAAGTTCGTCGGCACCGGGGGCAACCTCGAGCAGACGGTCACCCGCAACAACCTCGAAGCAGCCGAAGAGATCGTGCGCCAGCTCCGGCTGCGCGACGTCGGTGGCATCGTCGTCATCGACTTCATCGACATGGTGCTCGAAAGCAACCGCGATCTCGTGCTGCGCCGTCTCACCGAGTGCCTCGGCCGCGACCGCACCAAGCATCAGGTCGCCGAGGTCACCTCGCTCGGCCTGGTGCAGATGACCCGCAAGCGAGTCGGCGAGGGGCTTCTGGAAGCGTTCAGCGAATCGTGCGAGGTGTGCAAGGGGCGCGGCGTCATCCTGCACGCCGAGCCGGTCGACAAGCCGCACGCGCACGATGAGGGCTCAGAAGATGACGACCGGCCCAAGTCACGCCGCAAGCGCGGCGGTGCGGGCGCGGCGAAGAAGCCTGCCGAACCGGCGCCGGAGGACCTCGAAGCGGCCGAGGAGCAGCGGCGCCTCGCCCTCGCCGCGATGAGCGCGATCCATCGTGCCGCGCATCCCGATGACGAGGATGTGACCGCCGACGGCCCGAGCGAGGAGATCCCGAGCGAGGAGATTCCGGAGCTACCGGCCGCCGAGGCGCCTGCCGATCCTGAGCCGAGCCCTGACCGCGCCCCACGTCCCGAACACGTTCCGACCGTGGCCCGCGGCGGGCCCCGGCGGCGCCGGGCGGCGAGCCGACCGGCCGGGCCGCCGGCTGCGGCGACAGGGCCGTAGCGGGCGCTTTGCCTCTGCTGCCGCCTGTGCCGTAATCTGGACGACGGCCCATCGTGCGGTGGGCCGTCGTTGCGTACGGCGTCGATCGGGTCCAGGTTCGGCACCCACCCGCCCGCTGTAGATAGTCGAAATCCAAGGAGACACTCCGCGATGTATGCCATCGTCAAGACCGGCGGCAAGCAGTACAAGGTCGCCGAGGGCGATGTGATCGAGATCGAGAAGCTCGACGCGGCGCCCGGAGCAGAGGTCGCGCTGTCGGCGATCCTGCTCGTGGACGGCGCTGCGGTCACGCACGACGCCGGCAAGCTGGCCAAGGTCGCCGTCACCGCAGAGGTGCTCGCGCAGACCAAGGGCCCCAAGATCCGCATTCACAAGTACAAGAACAAGACCGGCTACCACAAGCGCATGGGTCACCGTCAGCAGTTGACCCAGGTCAAGGTCACCGGCATCAAGAGCGGCAAGTAAGGAGCAACGAGAGATGGCACATAAGAAGGGTGCGTCCAGCTCCCGGAACGGCCGCGATTCGAATCCGCAGTTCCTCGGGGTAAAGCGTTACGGCGGCCAGGTCGTCAATGCGGGCGAGATTCTCGTCCGCCAGCGCGGCACCAAGTTCCACCCGGGCTCGAACGTCGGCCGGGGTGACGACGACACGCTGTTCGCTCTCGTCCATGGCAGCGTGCGGTTCGGTGTCTCGCGTGGACGCAAGACCGTCAACATCGTTCCGGCCGAGGTCTAGGCCCTCACAACCGCATCAGAACAAGGCGGGTCCGGGCTATCCGGGCCCGCCTTTTCTCCGTGTTAAGGCAAAGCTCCGTGTTACCGCAAAGCTCCGTGTTACCGCAAAGCTCCGTGTCACCGCAGAGGAGGTGCAGGCGATGGCGAGTTTCATCGACCGCGTGACGCTGCACCTCGCAGCGGGCGACGGCGGACACGGCGTCGCGTCCATCCATCGGGAGAAGTTCAAGCCGCTCGGCGGACCCGACGGCGGCAACGGCGGCAACGGCGGCGACGTCGTGCTGGTCGTCGACTCGAATGTGCACACGCTGCTCGACTTCCATCACCATCCGCACCAGCGCGCAGGCAACGGCAAGCAGGGCGCGGGAAGTCATCGCAACGGCGCCGCCGGCGGCGATCTCGAGCTGCGGGTTCCAGATGGCACCGTCGTGCTCGACGAGCAGGGGGAGGTGCTGGTCGACCTCACCGGCACGGGCACCCGCTTCGTCGCTGCGCAGGGTGGTCGCGGCGGTCTCGGCAACGCGGCACTGGCCACCCGTCGACGCAAGGCGCCCGGGTTCGCCCTGCTCGGCGAGCCGGGAGAGGCACGTGACCTGGTCCTCGAGCTGAAGAGCGTGGCCGACGTCGGGCTCGTCGGCTTCCCCAGCGCCGGCAAGTCATCGCTCATCGCTGCACTGTCGGCTGCTCGCCCCAAGATTGCTGACTACCCGTTCACCACACTCGTCCCGAATCTCGGTGTCGTCAGCTCCGGCGACACCACGTTCACCATCGCGGATGTTCCTGGGCTCATCCCGGGCGCGGCGCAGGGCCGGGGACTGGGACTGGACTTCCTGCGCCACATCGAACGATGCGCGGTTCTCCTGCACGTGCTCGACTGCGCGACGCTCGAACCCGATCGTGATCCGTTGAGCGATCTGGACGCCCTCGAATCCGAACTCGCTCAGTACGAGGGCACCTTCGGTGAGCTGTTGGCCAAACCACGGCTCGTGGCACTGAACAAGATCGACGTTCCGGAAGCGGCCGACCTCGCCGCGCTCGTGCGCCCTGACCTGGAGGCGCGCGGCCTGCGGGTCTTCGAGGTGTCAGCGGTCAGCCATGCTGGTCTGCGCGCGCTCACGTTCGCTCTGGCCGATGCGGTCGAGTCCGATCGAGCGTCGCGGCCGGACCCTGCTGCGGCGCGCATCGTGCTGCATCCGCGAGCGGTGGACGAGGCGGGCTTCACCGTCGCCACCGACCCGGCCGAATCCGGTGGGTTCGTCGTTCGCGGTGAGAAGCCCGAGCGGTGGGTGCGCCAGACCGCATTCGACAACGACGAGGCCGTCGGCTATCTCGCCGACCGGCTGGCGCGACTCGGCGTCGAGAAGGAGCTCGCGCGACTCGGAGCCGAGCCGGGTGCGGCCGTGACGATCGGCGACGTGACGTTCGACTTCGAACCGACTGCTGGCATCGACGAGTCGGACTACACGCCGTCGCGCCGTGGATCGGACGAACGGATCGACCCGATCGTCCGCGCCCGTTCCGACCAGCGTCTGGCGGCGAAGAAGGCCCGGCGCGCGCACGAGAAGTACGACGGGGAGTGGGACGACGAGGAGCCGGGCGAATGAGTCGCGACGCGGTTGCCGTTGCCCGGCGCACCGTCGTGAAGGTCGGATCGTCATCGCTCACCTCCGATGGCCGGTTGGACCCCGGGCGGCTGGATGCGATCGTCGAAGCGATCGCACGGCGCCACGCCGCAGGGCAGCAGGTCGTGCTCGTGTCCTCCGGTGCCATCGCGGCGGGAATCGGGCCGTTGGGGCTCGCCGCTCGCCCCCGTGACCTCGCTACGCAGCAGGCGGCGGCAAGCGTCGGGCAGTTGCTGCTCGTCGAGCGCTACGCGGCGTCGTTCGCGCGCTACGGGTTGCGCGTTGGACAGGTTCTGCTCACCGCTGACGACCTGCACCGACGTGGCCACTACCGCAACGCCGATCGGACTCTGGAGAAGCTGCTCGCCTTCGGTGTGATCCCCATTGTCAACGAGAACGACACCGTGGCTACTCACGAGATCAGGTTCGGCGACAACGACCGGCTCGCCGCCCTCGTCGCCCATCTGGTTCATGCCGACGCGCTGGTGCTGCTGTCCGACGTCGACGGCCTGTACAGCGGTTCTCCCGGCGCAGCTGGTGCCGAGCTGATCACCGAGATCAACACATTCGCCGAACTGGCCGACGTGACGGTGAGCGGCAAGGGCAGCCATGTCGGATCCGGTGGGATGGTCACCAAGGTCGATGCCGCGGCCGTCGCGACGAGTGAAGGCATCCCGGTGCTGCTGGCCCACAGTGTGCGAATCGCGGACGCTTTCGCGGGGCGGGGCGGCACGCTGTTCCACGCATCGGGAGATCGCACCGCGTCGCGGCTGTTCTGGCTACGGCACGCCACGACACCACGCGGGCGGCTGAAATTGGACGCGGGAGCCGTCGCGGCGCTGCGCGAACGCGGTGCGTCGCTGCTCGCGGCAGGCGTCACCGGTGTCGAGGGTGATTTCGATTCCGGTGACCCCATTGAACTCGTCGGCCCGGACGATGCCGTGATTGCGCGGGGGCTGGTCGGTTTCGACGCAGCAGACCTGCCCGCGTTGCTCGGCCACAAGAGTGCCGACCTGCCGGTCGAGTTCCGTCGCGAAATCGTCCATCGCGACGACCTCGTGCTGCTCTAAGTACGCTAAGAAGATGACCGAAACGGCTGCGTCCGAGGCCGACATCCGTGCCGTGGCAGCGCGTGCGCGCGCCGCCGCGGCAGAGCTCGCCCCGCTCACCCGCTCGGCAAAGGACGCCGCGCTGGAGGCGATGGCCGACGCACTGCTCGACGCGACCAACGCCGTGCTTGTTGCGAACCGCCGCGACGTCGACGCCGGCCACGCCGACGGCCTGACAGACGGACTGATCGACCGTCTCACGCTTGACGACGCCCGGGTCGAGGCGATGGCGCAGGGGCTGCGCAATGTCGCAGCCCTGCCCGATCCGATCGGCGAGGTGCTGCGCGGGTACACGCAGCCGAACGGTCTCGAGATCAGGCAGCTGCGGGTGCCGTTCGGGGTGATCGCGATGATCTACGAGGCACGGCCCAACGTCACGGTCGATGCTGCGGGTCTGGCCCTGAAGAGTGGAAATGCTGCCCTGCTGCGCGGGTCCGGTTCGGCGTACAACTCCAACCAGGTCCTGGTCGAGGTGATGGCGGGAGCCGCAGAGAAGGCGGGTCTGCCTCGCGATGCGGTTCAGCTCGTTCCGGGCACGGATCGGGCCAGTGTCGGGCACCTGCTGCGCGCTCGCGGGCTGGTGGACCTGATCATTCCTCGCGGCGGCGCCGGCCTCATCGACTATGTCGTAGCGAACGCGACGGTTCCCGTGATCGAGACCGGAGTCGGCAACGTGCACGTCTACGTCGACGAAACCGCCGACCTCGACATGGCCGAACGTATTGTCGTGAATTCGAAGACGTCACGCGTCAGTGTGTGTAATTCGGCCGAGACGCTGCTGGTGCACGCGGCCATTGCCGACGCGTTCCTGCCGCGGATCACCTCGGCACTGCAGACCTGCGGCGTCATTGTGCACGGTGACGAGCACTTCGCTCGACTGCGCGACGTCCGCCCGGCAACTGACGAGGACTGGGCGAGCGAATACCTGTCGCTCGACATCGCGGCGAAGGTCGTCGCTGACGTCGACGAGGCAATCGATCACATCCGTACATGGTCGTCGGGCCACACGGAAGCCATCGTCACGCGTGACATCGAGACGGCTCATCGCTTCGTTTCGCGCGTGGACTCCGCGGCTGTGATGGTGAACGCGTCGACACGCTTCACCGACGGTGGCGAGTTCGGGTTCGGCGCCGAGATCGGCATCTCGACCCAGAAGCTGCACGCTCGTGGCCCTATGGGGCTGACCGAGTTGACGTCCACACAATGGGTAGTTACCGGTACGGGACAGATCCGCTGACCCCGCGGCGCTGATCGGCCGCTGTCGATCACAGAGAACGGGAGAGCACGAGCATGACGAAGGCCGCTCCGCCAGCAGGAGTCCAACCGCGGCACGGGCCGTTCGCCTGGGTCGGGGCTTTCACCGGGTTCTACCCGCCGCGGGCCGAGGAGTTCGCACACCTCGACCCCGTCACGCGGTTCCTGTATGCCTCGCGCAGCGTGATCCTGGTGATCTCCGCTCAGTCCGCCGTGATCGCCGGCCTGCTCGCGGCCACGCATCGGCGCTTCGAGACGGTTCCCTTCGCTCTGGTCCTGCTCGGCTATGTCGTTCTGCATGCGATCAGCAATCTGAGCAACGACTACTTCGGTTATCGGCGCGGCCACGACACCGAGGACTCACCCCGCCGGCGATACACATTGCACCCGATCGCCAGCGGTGCCGTGACGCCACGACTGCTGGCGGTCGGTCTGGGCTTGCTTGCCGCAGTCGCCGTCGCGATCGGGGGGTACTTCGTCGCGCTACGCGGGTGGGACGCACTCCTGCTTGCCGCCGTCGGTGCAGTCCTGCTGTATGCCTATGACGCTGCGCCGCGAGCGCTCAAGGAGCTCGGGCTGGGCGAGGTGGCCGCCTTTGCGGTGTGGGGTCCGTTGATGATCGGTGGCGGCTACTACGTCATTACCGGGCAGTGGTCGGGCGAGGCCTTCGTGGTGTCGATACCGGTCGGTCTCGGCGTCGCCTCGATCCTCGTCGGCAAGCACATCGATCAGCGCTCGTTCGACACATCGCACCAGCAGCGCACGCTCCCGGTTCTGCTCGGCGAGCGCAGGGCACGGCTGCTCAATACGAGCGTCGTCGCGGGCATGTACGTCGTCACCGTGATCACGGTGCTCACCGGCGCGCTGACGCCGTTCGCGCTGGTCGTCCTGGTCGCCGGCCCGCGGGCATTGCGCGCCTTGCGGGTGATGGCCCGTCCTGCCCCGACCGAGGCTCCGCCGGGCTACGTCGGGTGGCCGCTGTGGTATCACCGCGTGTGCCTCGTCCACAATCGTGCCTTCGGCTGGCTGTACATCGTGGGCCTGGCCGTTGGTGCTGTGGTGCCGTCCGTCCGGATCGGGTGAGGGCGGAACCGGCAGGGGCTCTCATGCCCGCAGCAGGCCGGTTGGTGAATCCAGGGCCGGTGCACGACACTTCGGGGTAACTCCTACTCTCCTCATCTTCGGCGGGGGCACCACATGGCTTACTTCGTGACGGGCGCGACCGGCTTCATCGGGCGATTCCTGATGGCCGAGCTGCTCAAGCGCGAGGGGACGATCTACGTACTGTGCCGGGCCAGTTCGCTGGACAAATTGGACGAGCTGCGCGCGCGACTGGGCACAGACGACAAGCGTGTCGTCGCCGTGGTCGGGGACCTGTCGAAGGAGCGGCTCGGCGTCGACGGCGAGGAGATCGAGCGGCTGAATGGCACGATCGACCACTTCTTCCACCTCGCCGCGATCTACGACCTCACCGCCGACGCCGACAGCCAGCGGGTGGCGAACGTCGAGGGCACTCGGCATGCGGTGCAGCTCGCGGAGGCACTGCACGCCGGTCACTTCCACCTGGCCAGTTCGATCGCCGCGGCAGGTTTGTATCGCGGCACCTTCACTGAGGACATGTTCGACGAGGCGCAGGATGTCGAGCACAACCCCTACTACTCGACGAAGCACGAGTCCGAAGGCGTGGTCCGCAACGAGTGTCACGTGCCGTGGCGGGTGTACCGGCCGGCGATCGTCGTCGGCCATTCCGAGACCGGCGAGATCGACAAGATCGACGGCCCGTACTACTTCTTCCGTGCCATCCAGCGGCTGCGCGGCGCGGTCCCGGCGTGGTTCCGCGGTGTCGGCATCGAGGGCGGCGAGATCAACATCGTGCCGGTGGACTTCATCGCGAAGGCGATGGACTACCTCGCACACCAGCCGGGGCTCGACGGGCAGGCCTTCCACCTGACCGATCCGGGTCCGCTCACCGTCGCCGGCCTGATCAAGGTTCTGACGAAGGCCGCGCACGCCCCCGGCCCAGCGATGAACCTCGACGCCAGAATGCTCGACGCGCTGCCGGTTCGGGTGGGATCGATGGTCGCACATCTGCCGGGCGCCAAGCAGGTCACCGACCTCGTGCTCGCCGAATTGGGCATCCCGCGCGAGATGTTCGCCTACCTGACCTACCCCACCCATTTCGACTCGACCAAGACACAGCAGGCGCTGGCCGGATCCGGGATCGCGGTGCCGCCGCTGTCGACCTACGCCCAGCACCTCTGGGAGTACTGGGAGCGCAACTACAGCCCGGACCGCCGGAAGGACCGCTCCCTTGCCCGCGCGATCAAGGGGCGCACTGTGATGATCACCGGCGCCTCCTCGGGAATCGGGCGGGCGACTGCACTGCGGGTCGGCGCCGCCGGAGCGCAGGTGATCCTGGTCGCGCGCACCGCCGAGAAGCTCGAGCAGACGCGGCAGGAGATCGAGGATCTCGGCGGTATCGCCTACGTACACCGCTGCGACCTGTCGGACATGACCGACATCGAACGCATGGCCAAGGAAGTGCTGGACGAGCACGGCCGCGTCGACGTCCTCGTGAACAACGCCGGCCGCTCCATTCGGCGATCGATCACGCTGTCCTACGACCGGTTCCACGACTTCGAGCGAACGATGCAGCTGAACTATTTCGGTGCGGTGCGGCTGATCCTGTCGTTGCTCCCCGTGATGCGACAGCCGAGCCCGGATGGCCGCAAGGGCGGGCACATCATCAACATCAGCTCCATCGGCGTGCAGACCAACACCCCGCGCTTCTCGGCCTATGTCGCGTCGAAGGCCGCGCTCGATGCGTTCTCGCGCTGCATCGCGTCCGAGGTCATCGACGACGGTGTGCACCTGACCACCATCCATATGCCGCTCGTGCGCACTCCGATGATCGCTCCCACGACGATGTACGACCGCTTCCCGACGATCACCCCGGCCGAGGCGGCCGACATGATCTGCAAGGCGATGATCCGCAAGCCGAAGAAGGTCGGCACCGCACTCGGCAACTTCGGCGAGCTCGCGTACCAGGTCGCGCCCCGTGGTGTGGACGTCATCCTCAACGCGGGATACAAGATGTTCCCCGACTCGAAGGCCGCTCGTGGCGGCGAGCGCACCGGCAAGGCCGAGACACCCTCGACCGAGAGTGTCGCGTTTGCTCACATCCTCCGCGGCGTTCACTGGTAATCGGGGTGAGTGTTCGACGAGTCGGGATCATGGGCGGCACCTTCGACCCGATCCACCATGGGCACCTCGTCGCTGCATCGGAGGTCCAGGCGCTCTTCGATCTCGACGAAGTGATCTTCGTGCCGACCGGCGAGCCGTACCAGAAGTCGCATCGAGTCGTCAGCCCGGCCGAACATCGCTACCTGATGGCGGTGATCGCGACCGCGTCCAACCCTCGATTCTGGGTGAGCCGGGTCGACATCGATCGAGCCGGTCCCACGTACACCATCGACACGATCCGTGACATCGGCGCTCAGCGCCCGGGCGCAGAGTTGTTCTTCATCACTGGTGCCGATGCGCTGTCGCAGATCCTTTCCTGGCATGAGGCTGCCGATGCGCTGCGACTGGCCCGGTTCGTCGGCGTCACCCGGCCGGGGTACGAGCTCAGCGATGCGCATCTGCCCGTTGATTCGGTGACGTTGCTCGACGTTCCGGCCATGGCGATCTCGTCGAGCGACTGTCGCGACCGGGTCCGTGCCCACCGGCCCGTCTGGTATCTGGTGCCCGACGGGGTCGTGCAGTACATCAGCAAGCACAGCCTGTACCTGCAAGCCACGTAGACTCGCTTGTTGTGACGGCTTCCGAACATTCCCGCGAGCTGGCGCTCGTCGCCGCGAGCGCGGCGTCAGACAAGCTCGCCACGGACATCGTGCTCATCGATGTCAGCGAACGGCTCGCCATCACAGACATCTTCGTCATCGCCACCGGCAATAACGAACGGCAGGTCGAGGCGATCGTCGAGGAGGTCGAAGAGCAGCTGCGCCGGGCCGGCGCCAAGCCGCTGCGGCGTGAAGGCCGCCGCGATGGGCGCTGGGTGCTTCTCGACTACGCCGACATCGTCGTGCACGTGCAGCATGCCGAGGAACGGGTCTTCTACTCCCTCGAACGGTTGTGGAAGGACTGCCCGTTCATTCCGTACGAAGAGGAACCCGCAGTACGCAGCCGCGATGCCTGACGGTTCGTCGCGCCGCGTCATCCTCCTACGACACGGTCGCACCGCCTGGAACGCCGAACGGCGCTTCCAGGGTCAGGCCGATCCGCCGCTCGACGATGTCGGACGTGCGCAGGCCTACCAGGTGGCGGCGTTGATCGCCGCCCTGGATCCGGACCTGCTGGTGAGCTCGGATGCTGCTCGGGCGATGCAGACCGCGGTGCCGATCGGTGCGATCGCCGGCCTCCCCGTGCGATCCGAGCCCCGGTTACGCGAACGATCGCTGGGACATTGGGAAGGTCTGACCCGCGACGAGGTACAGCAGAAGTACCCGGACGAGTACGCGGACTGGGTCGCCGGGCGCGATGTCAGCCGCCGTGGCGGCGAGAACCGTGGCGAGGTGGCCGGCCGTGCCCTCGCCGCGTTCGAGGATCTTCCCGAGGTCGCGACCGCCGTTCTGGTGACGCACAGCGCGACGGCGATGGCACTCTGCGCGGCGTTGCTCGGCACACCGCAGGACGTCCATGTACTGGGGCCATTGGCGAACTGCCATTGGTCCGAGCTGGGTGAGCAGGTGCACGAGGGCGCCGGCGGCCCGACCCGCCTGTGGCGACTGCGCGCCCACAACATCGGCGCCCCCGGAGTCGTGGCGCCCATCCCCGTGCGAACCGGCCTGTTCGCCGAGGACGACGCACCTGACGCGGAGGCGTGAGCGAGGACACAGGGCCTCAGACGGCACGCGGGTAGTTGATGCTTCTACAGTTCGTAGTGGTGCCCCCGCGTCCGGCGGCGACGGACGGCGGGCGCGGGGCGTGCACCGTATCTTCGCCCGTATCCAGCGGAAGTGATCGCGCCGGAACGGGTATTCTCACTGTCGTGCATCGCGGACGCGTGCTTCTGAGAACGCCGCGCTGACCCAGCTGTCAGCGCGGCCGAGCCTCTGCATCGCGCAGAGGCTCTTCGTTTGTCCGGACTGATGAACGCTGAGGAGCATCGACACATGAGCACCACCGAGGACGCAGGACAACCGGGGGCCGCCGAGGATGTCCCGCCACACAGGTACAACGCGGCGGTCGCGGACGTCATCGAACTCGCGTGGCAGGACCGGTGGGCAGCTGAGGGCACCTTCGAGGCACCGAACCCCGTCGGCGCGCTGTCCGCGGGCTTCGACCGGGTCGCGATCCGCCCGCACTCCTACGTCCTGGACATGTTCCCTTATCCGTCCGGTGCCGGCCTGCACGTCGGACATCCGCTCGGCTATATCGGCACGGATGTCTATGCACGCTATCGGCGCATGCGTGGTGACAACGTTCTGCACACGATGGGGTTCGACGCCTTCGGCTTGCCGGCGGAGCAGTACGCCGTGCAGACCGGGCAGCATCCCGCCGCGACGACCTACGCGAACATCGATGCTTTCCGTGCGCAGTTGCGCCGGCTGGGGATGGGGTACGACAACCGTCGCTCGGTCGCGACCACCGATCCCCAGTTCTACCGCTGGACTCAGTGGATCTTCCTGAAGATCTTCAATGCGTGGTACGACGGTGACGCCGACCGAGCACGTCCGATCGAGGAACTGATCGCCGAGCTCGACGCGGGTACCCGCACGCCGAAGGACGAGACGAACCCCTTCGGCAAGGCGTGGGCCGAGCTCTCCGAGCTCGAAAGGCGGCAGGTTGTCGACAACCACCGGCTCGCCTACCGGTCCGAGTCGCTCGTGAACTGGGCGCCCGGACTGGGCACAGTGCTGGCGAACGAAGAGGTGACCGCTGACGGGCGCAGCGAACGCGGCAACTTCCCGGTTTTCCGACGGCCACTGGCGCAATGGAACATGCGTATCACCGCCTACGCCGACCGCCTGGTGCGTGATCTGGACTTCATCGATTGGCCCGACAAGGTGCGCACCATGCAGCGCAACTGGATCGGCAGGTCCAACGGTGCGTACCTGTCGTTCGCCGTCGACGAATCGGCCACGCCCGTCGAGGTGTTCACGACACGGCCGGACACGATCTTCGGTGCGACCTACGTGGTGCTGTCGCCTGAGCACCCGATGGTCGATCAGCTGACGGCGCAGGCTTGGCCGGCGGACGTCAACGCGTCGTGGACGGGTGGGCACGAGACACCCGCCCAGGCTGTGAGCGCGTACCGGGTTGCCACGGCGTCCAAGTCAGACTTTGACCGGCAGTCCGACAGTCGCACCAAGACAGGCGTCTTCATCGGTACGTATGCGCGCAACCCGGTCACCGGCGATGCACTGCCGATCTTCATCGCGGACTACGTCCTGATGGGGTACGGCACCGGGGCCATCATGGCCGTGCCCGGTCAAGACGAGCGGGACTGGGAGTTCGCCGAGGTCTTCCAACTGCCGATCGTTCGTACCGTCGCCCCACCGGAGGGATTCGAAGAGGCGGGCGGCAAGGCGTATACGGGTGACGGGCCGACGATCAACTCTGCCATCGCGGGTCTGAGCCTGGACGGCCTCGACATCGGCGAAGCGAAGGCCGCGATCATCGACTGGCTGGAGCATGCGGGTGCCGGACGAGCGGCGACGACCTACCGGCTGCGTGACTGGCTGTTCAGCCGTCAACGCTATTGGGGTGAACCATTCCCGATCGTGTACGACGAGCACGATCTGCCTGTCGCTCTGCCGGAATCGATGCTGCCCGTACTGCTTCCGGACACCGACGACTTCTCACCCAAGTCGTTCCCCCCGGACGACGCCGACTCGACGCCGGAGCCGCCGCTCGGGCGGCTGGGCGACTGGGTCGACGTACAGCTCGACCTGGGCGAGGGTCCGAAACGGTATCGCCGCGACACCAACACGATGCCCAACTGGGCCGGCTCGTGCTGGTACGAGCTGCGTTACCTGGATCCGAACAACGACAGCGAGTTCGTCGATCCGGACGTCGAGCGCTACTGGATGGGCCCGGACGCCGATCGTCCGCTGGGCGGCGTCGAGTTGTACGTGGGCGGCGTCGAGCATGCGGTGCTGCATCTGCTCTACGCACGGTTCTGGCACAAGGTGCTGTTCGACTTGGGCTACCTCTCCAGCTCTGAGCCCTTCCATCGCCTGATCAATCAGGGCATGTTGCAGCTGCCCGCCTATACGAACAGCGATGGCTTCTACGTCGAGGCGGCCGAGGTCGAGGAGCGCGGGGGTCGCTTCTTCTACAACGGCGACGAGGTGACACAGGAGTTCGGCAAGATCGGCAAGAGTCTGAAGAACGTCGTCACACCGGATGAGTTCATCTCGCAGTTCGGCGCCGACACGTTCCGCCTCTTCGAGATGTTCAGCGGGCCGCTGGAGCAGTCACGACCATGGGACGCGAAAGCGATCGTCGGGCCCTACCGGCTGCTGCAACGAGTCTGGCGCGTGATCGTCGATGAAGAGTCCGGCGCTGCGCATGTCTCCGACGGCCCCGTGCCTGAGGAGCTGAATCGCCTGCTGCACAAGGCGATCGCTTCCACTCGTGAAGGCTACGAGACGCTGCGGTTCAACACATCGATCGCGAGGATCACCGAATTGAACAATGCGATCACTCACGCGTACCCGCACGGAGGTACTCCGCGCGCGCTGGCAGAGCCGCTCGTGTTACTGCTGTCTCCGCTGGCACCGCATCTGGCTGAAGAGTTGTGGGCTCGCCTCGGACATCAGGAGTCACTGGCATGGGAGCCATTCCCTGCGGCCGATGAGGCGTTGCTCGTCGATGCGACTGTCGAGGTGCCGGTACAAGTCAATGGCAAGGTGCGTGCGGTGATCAGTGTTGCGGCTGACGCCGACCCGGCGACGTTGGAAGCCGCGGCGCGGTCGGACGAGCGGGTATCCGCGGCACTCGAGGGTCGTGATCCCCGGCGGGTTGTCACGGTCCCGGGTCGCCTGGTCAACTTCGTCATCTAGCCGATAGGGGTAGCTGTGGGTAGCGAGAGGGTCGCGGTCGTCACTGACTCGACCGCGTTCCTGGCCCCGGGTGTCGTGGACGATTACGACATCCGCATCGTGCCGCTGCGGGTGTCGCTCGGATCGCAGGAGCGAATCGACGGGGTGGACGTCGCACCGGACGATGTCGCGGCGGCGCTGCGCGAGCGCGTGACGGTGACGACATCGCGTCCGGCTCCGGCTGAATTCGCAGCGGTGTTCAAGGAATGCCTCGACGCGGGAGCGACGCGTGTCGTGTCGATCCACCTCGCCGCGGCGTTGTCGGGGACATGGGAGTCCGCGGCTCTCGCGGCGCAGGACTTCGACCATGGCGTCGTTCGCGTGGTGGATTCGCGCTCGACTGCGGCGGCGCTGGGGTTCGCGGTCCTCGCCGCGGCACAGGCCGCCCGGGACGGCTCCTCGGCCGCGCAGGTGCAGGGCGCGGCAACAGAGGTCGTCGACCGAACGCGCACGCTGTTCTGCGTCGACACGATCGAGTACTTGCGCCGCGGCGGCCGCATCGGCACGGCCGCCGGCCTCCTCGCGACATCGTTGTCGATCAAACCCATTCTGCAGATGGTCGAAGGTCGGATCGTTGCTCTCGAGAAGGTGCGGACCTCGACGAAGGCGATCGCCCGCCTCGTGCAGCTGACCGTGGAATCGGCCGGCGAGGGTCGTGTGGATCTGGCGGTCCATCATCTCGCTGCGCGCGACCGTGCGCAGCAGGTGGCTGCTCAACTCCGTGCCGCCGTTCCGCAGATCGGTGAGCTGTACGTCGCCGAGATCGGACCGGTCATCGGAGCACATCTCGGTCCGGGCGTCATCGGGACGGTCGTCGTACGCCGGTAGCAGGACCTGCCGACAACGCTCGTCGGGCGATCCACATCCCGGTACCCCCTCCACAGCTACCCGCGCTCGCCGCAAGCGCCCAGGCGGTTTCCCTAACGTCGCGGGCATGCGACATCCTCACGGGCCCGGCGGCCGCCGGCAGCAGGTCGCTGAGCGGGTTCGGGACCTGCTGCGAGGCGTTGGCGCCGACTCTCTTCCGGATCCCGCGGAGCAGGCGCACGTGGAGCATGCGCGGCGGAGCGCACTTGCCGTCGCGGCGGCTGTGGTGCTGGCAGCCCTCCTCACCGGCGCGTGGGTGATGTCCAGCAGGCCCCAGGCGGCCGTTGTCCCGTCGGGCGGATCCGGGCGGAGCACCGGACGCGCCAGCCCCGGGCCGGCGCCGCCCTCGTCGGACGGCACGGCGTCGGTGTCTGTGCCGGCCGGCGGAGCGAGCGCCGCGGTCATCGTCGTCGACGTCGCGGGCAAGGTGCGACGCCCGGGCCTCTACCGCCTGGCCCCAGGGGCGCGGGTCGACGACGCCGTTCGGGCGGCCGGCGGGATGACGTCCGGTGTCAATGCGGTATCCGTCAACCTTGCGGCCCGGATCACCGACGGCGAGCAGATCGTCGTCGGTGCCCCCGCCGGTGCACCGGTCGCAGGCGCGGGAACAGCGACCTCGTCCGCGGCAGCACCGATCGACCTCAACGCCGCATCCGTGGGGCAACTTCAGGAGCTTCCGGGCGTCGGGCCCGTCCTTGCCCAGCACATCGTCGACTGGCGGGTGGCGCACGGCTCATTCGCCAGCGTTGAGCAGTTGCGGTCGGTGTCAGGTATCGGTCCGGCCAAGTTCGCCGCCATCCGGCCGATGGTCGTCGTGTGAACTCCCCGCGCCGCAGGCCGCGGCCGGCGCTGTTGACGGCTGTCGCCGCCGGGGCAGCATGGATGGCGGTCGCGCTCTGCCTGGGTCGTGCCCCTGCCGTCGGGGCGACATGTGCCGTTGTCGCCGGCGGAGCAGGCGCGTCGTTCATGCTGTTGCGCCGTCGGGGTGGCCAGATCGCCGCCAGCGCGGCATTCGTCGCCTTGACTTGCGCGTTGGTGCTGCTCCCGCTGGCCGGGCGCATCGCCCGATTCGGCGAGTCGCCGCTGTCACGGCTCGCGACGGCTCGCTCGGCAGCCACTGTCGACGTCACCGTGACGGGCGATCCCGAAGTGATCGCTGCGCGCGGGGTTTCGGGATCGCCCCGGGTGGGCATTCCGGCATCCGCCGACGCGATACTCGTGGGGGATCGGGCTCGTCCCGTAGGTGGCGCGGTGGTGCTCATCGCCCCGGCGGCCGGCTGGCGAACCGTCCTCCCGGGGCAGCCCGTGCGCGTCACCGGCACCCTCGAACCGTCGCTGGATCCGGATCAGCTGTCTGTCGTCCTCATCACCGAGCAGGCGCCGAGTCTGATCGGGCGGCCGCCATGGTGGCAGCGGGGAGCGGGGCGCGTGCGCTCATCCTTCCGCGTCGTGTGCTCGCGGCTGCCGGGCGACCTCGCAGGGCTGCTGCCCGGCTTGGTCGACGGCGACACCAGCCGCCTGGATCCTGTCCTACGGGAGCACTTCCGCACGGCTGGGCTGACCCATCTGGTTGCCGTCAGCGGAATGAACTGTTCGATCCTCATCGGGGCGGTGCTGCTCTGCATGCGGCGATTCGGTGCCCGGCCCTGGGTCATCGCGGGCGTGGGGATGCTCATTCTGGTCGCCTTCGTAGTTGTGGCTCGGCCGTCGCCCAGCGTGCTGCGCGCCGCATTCATGGCTGCGTTGGCCATGAGCGGGCTTGCGGTCGGACGGCCGCGGCAAGCCGTGTCGGCGCTGGGCGTGACCGTGATCGCGCTCATCCTGTGGCAACCGCAGCTCGCGATCAGCGCCGGTTTCACCATGTCGGTACTGGCGACTGCAGCATTGTTGCTCCTTGCCCCACGGTGGGCCGAAGGGCTGCGGCGACGGCACTGGCCGGCCGGCGTTGCGGAGTTGCTCGCCACCGCCGCGGCGGCCCATGTCATCACGGCGCCGGTGATCGCGGCGATATCCGGCCAGATCAGCCTCGTCGCCGTTCCGGCGAACGTGCTTGCTGAGCCCGTCGTCGCCATTGCGACGGTGATCGGTTTCGTCTCCGCAGCTCTGTCGCCGATCGCTGCAGCGCCCGCCGGGGTCGCCGCCCAGCTGGCAGCAGTGCCGTGCCGGTGGCTGGCGTGGGTGGCTAACTACTTCGGTCAGCTGCCCGGCGCGACAGTGCCGTGGCCCTCCGGAACTTCCGGCGCCGCGGCGCTGGTCGCGGTCGTCGCGGGGGTGCTCGTGCTGGCGCGGCACATCGCGGCGCGACGGGTAATGGCCGCGGCCGCTCTGGTCGGCGTCCTCGTGCAGATTCCGGTGCGCGGAATCACCGGGGTGTGGCCGGCCACCGGGTGGGCTTTCGTCGCATGTGATGTCGGTCAGGGCGACGCTGTGGTCGTCCGGACCGGGGATCACTCTGCGGTCGTGGTCGACACCGGTCCAGAGCCCATCGCGGTCGACCGCTGTCTGCATGACCTCGGCACGACCAGGATCGCGCTGCTCGTCCTCACCCACTTCCACCTCGATCACGTCGGGGGAATCAGCGGTGCACTCCGCGGTCGTCGCGTGGATGCCGTGTGGACGAGCCCGCTCGCCGAGCCCGCGTCCGGCGTCCGCATCGTCGCTGATGCGCTTCAACCTCTGCGGATCAGGCCGAGACAGGTCACGGCCGGCACCCAACTGGACGTCGGAGCGGTTCACCTGGATGTGCTGAGCCCCGCGGTCGCCTTTCACCACACCCGCTCAGATCCGAACAACTCGTCGCTGGTGATCCGTGTCGAGGTCGGTGGCAGGCGGGTGCTGTTGACCGCAGACGCCGAGGTCGAGGCACAGCAAGCGCTGCTGGCGGAGCGTGCTGACCTCCGCGCCGACGTGCTCAAGGTGCCTCATCATGGCTCGGCCCACTCAGCCAACGCGTTCCTCGACGCCGTGCACGCCAGCCTGGACGTGATCAGTGTGGGAGCGGGGAACTCCTACGGCCTGCCCGCCCCCTCGCTGCTCGACGAGCTGGCCCGTTCCGGCGCCACGGTGCGCCGTACCGATCACGACGGCGACATCGCAGTCGTCCTCGGCGGCGCCGCCGTGAACGTCGTGAGCCGCCGCGGCCACGAGGAGGCAGCGCGCAATTCCGGCATCCGGCGAGACAGCCGCTCCGGCACACAGCTGCTCGCTGCTGTGTCGGTCAGACCTGTCAGGATGGGGTCGTGCCGCAACGCCCGATTGCCATTCACGACATTCCGGCTGAGCCGCCCGCGTTGCTGCTCCTGGTGGGCGACGAGGAACTGCTCATCGGCCGCGCCATTGCCGCGATCTCCGCCGCCGTCCTCAAGCGCGATGCCGATGCCGTCGAGACGGAGCGTTCCGGAGCCGACATCGAGGGCCCCGAGCTACACGAGCTGCTCGGCCCGTCGCTGTTCGGTGACTCACGCCTGCTCGTCCTGCGTAGTGGACAAGACGTGCGGTCCGCCGCCGTCGAAGCCCTGCGCCCGTACCTCGGCGAGCCCGGCGAGGGCACCACGATCGTGGTCCACCACGCAGGCGGCGGCAAGGGAAAGGTGCTGCTGGAGGCAGTGCGCGCGGCAGGAGCGGTCGAGGTGCTGTGCGCCAAGCTCACCCGACCCGAGGAGCGCCACGATTTCGTCCGTGCCGAGGTGCGCCGAGCAGGTGGTGCGATCACGCCCGACGCGACCGCCGTTCTCGTCGACGCGGTGGGCAGCGACCTGCGCGAGCTCGCCGCTGTGTCAGCGCAGCTGGTCAGCGACTCAGGTGGGCGGGTCGACGTCGACATCGTGCGTGCGTACCACCGAGGCCGCGCGGAGGTCACCGGCTTCGCTGTCGCCGACCTCGCCGTCAACGGCCGTGGAGCTGAGGCGCTGGAAACCTTGCGCCACGCACTGTCGATCGGCGTTGCCGAGGTGCTCATCGCCGACGCGCTCGCCGACGGAATCCGCTCGATCGCCCGCGTCGCGTCCGCCGGTCGGATGGACCCGTACGCGTTGGCGCGAACGCTGGGCATGCCGCCGTGGAAGGTGAAGAAGGCCGCGGCCCAAGCACGCGGTTGGACCGAACCCGCGGTACGGCGGGCCCTCGGTGTCGTGGCCGAACTGAACGCCGACGTGAAGGGAGCTGCGGCCAGCGGGCCCTACGCGCTGGAGCGGGCGATCCGCCGGCTGTCCGCGCTGCGCGCCGCCCGGTGACTTACAGCGCGTTGGCGCGCTGCGCCATCGCCGACTTCTTGTTCGCCGCCTGATTCGGGTGGATGACACCCTTGCTCGCGGCCTTGTCGAGCTGGCGCGAGGCCGCGGCCATCGCGGCCAGGGCGGCGGCACGGTCGCCGGATTCGGCGAGCTCGCGGAACGAGCGGACCGCCGTCTTCAGCGATGAGCGCACGCTCTTGTTGCGCACCCGAGCTGCCTCATTGGTGCGGATGCGCTTGATCTGGGACTTGATGTTCGCCACGAAACAGCCTCGACGTTCGGTTGGTTGGTCTGGACGGGCCCGCACCGCGACCCTGAAATGCCGGGCGGACAACCCCGCAAGGTTACCAGCGGGGGCCGAAGTGCCCCAAATTCGGCAGGGTAGCGGCCACAGCCAGGGCAGCCGCTGCGGAATCAGGCGGTTGCGGCCCGGACCGTCACCAGCTCGTAGCGGGTGTAGAGGTAGATCCGCTGGCCATCTTCCTGGCTCACGGCGTCGGTCACCGCCTGGTCACCGTCGTCGCCGGCGATCATCGCCGCTCCGTCGTCGCCGAAGTAGACACCCGAATCGACGGGCATCAGATCGGTGAGGGCGACCACGACATAGCGGCCGCCGAGCGAATCGACCAATCCCTGCAGGGCAGCGTCGCCGCCGGACGCGCCGGAGCGATGCACCGCCACGACCTCCTGCCAGTCGTCCTCGCCCGGCGAGGTGTTGACGAGGTCTCCCGGCTTCAAGGAGGTGGCCGGGACGCGGTACTCGGCAGCGGTGCGCGGGTCGGTCATGGGCCTCATCCTTCCGGAGCGGCAGCGCGGCTCGGCAGGGGGGTTGGCGGCCGCGTGCGACCATGGAGTCCGGCAACCCCGACCATGAGAGAGATCGTGACCGCTCCGCTCACTGCAGCCGGCCGCACCGACCCCGCCTTCATCCGCAACTTCTGCATCATCGCCCACATCGACCACGGCAAGTCGACGCTGGCCGACCGGATGCTGCAGTTGACTGGCGTCGTCGATCCGCGGCTGATGCGCGCGCAGTACCTCGACCGCATGGACATCGAGCGCGAGCGTGGCATCACGATCAAAGCCCAGAACGTGCGGATGCCGTGGACTGCCGACGGCACCGACTACACCGTGAACATGATCGACACGCCTGGCCACGTCGACTTCACCTACGAGGTCAGCCGGAGCCTGGCCGCCTGCGAGGGGGCAGTGCTGCTCGTCGACGCCGCGCAAGGGATCGAAGCGCAGACCCTCGCCAACCTCTACCTGGCACTGGAGAACGACCTGCACGTCATCCCGGTGCTGAACAAGATCGACCTGCCGGCCGCCCAGCCCGATCTCTACGCCGCAGAGATCGCCCACATCATCGGGTGCGAACCGGGGGACGTACTGCGGGTCAGCGCGAAGACCGGCATCGGCGTCGGCGCCCTGCTCGACGAGATCTGCCGCACGGTGCCTGCGCCCGTCGGAGAGGCCGACGCTGCGCCACGGGCGATGATCTTCGACTCGGTGTACGACATCTACCGCGGCGTCATCACCTACATCCGGGTGATCGACGGCCAGTTCACCCCCCGTGAACGGATCAAGATGATGTCGACGGGCGCCACCCACGAACTCCTCGAGATCGGCGTCATCTCACCCGAGCCGAGGCCGACCGACGGGCTCGGAGTCGGCGAGGTCGGTTACCTGATCACCGGCGTCAAGGACGTGCGTCAATCGCGTGTCGGCGACACGGTCACCGACGCCGCGAAGCCTGCGACGCAATCCCTCGGCGGATACCGCGATCCCCGGCCGATGGTGTACTCCGGCCTGTATCCGATCGACGGCTCGGACTTCCCGATCCTGCGCGACGCCCTCGATCGGCTACGGCTGAACGATGCGGCGCTCGTGTACGAGCCGGAATCGTCCGCGGCCCTCGGCTTCGGTTTCCGTTGCGGTTTCCTCGGACTGCTGCATCTGGAAATCACCCGCGACCGGCTGGAACGCGAATTCGACCTCGCGCTCATCTCGACCGCGCCCAACGTCGTCTACCGTGTCGAACTCGACGACGGCACCGAACTCGTCGTGACAAACCCCTCCGACTGGCCGACGGGCAAGAAGATCTCGTCGGTGTTCGAGCCCGTCGCAAAGGCGATGATCATCACGCCGAGTGAGTACATCGGCGCGATCATGGAGCTGTGCCAGGAGCGGCGCGGCACCCTCGGCGGAATCGACTACCTCTCCGAGACCCGCGTGGAGCTGCGTTACACGCTGCCGCTCGGCGAGATCATCTTCGATTTCTTCGATCAGCTGAAGTCACGCACGCGCGGCTACGCCAGCCTGGACTACGAGATGTCGGGCGAGCAGCCCGCCGACCTCGTCAAGGTCGACATCCTGCTGCAGGGCGAGCCCGTTGATGCATTCTCGGCGATCGTCCACAAGGACAAGGCCTATGCATACGGCACGTCGATGACTGCCAAGCTGCGCAAGCTGATCCCGCGACAACAGTTCGAGGTGCCCATCCAGGCCGCGATCGGCGCCCGCGTGATCGCCCGCGAGAGCATCCGGGCGATCCGCAAGGACGTCCTCGCGAAGTGCTACGGCGGCGACATCACACGAAAGCGCAAGTTGCTCGAGAAGCAGAAGGAAGGCAAGAAGCGGATGAAGATGGTCGGCCGCGTGGAAGTTCCGCAGGAGGCTTTCATCGCCGCGCTGTCGACGGGCGACTCGGCCGACGCCGCCAAGAAGTAGCGAGCTGCGTCATACCTCCAGAACGATCTTGCCGACGAGATCGCCGGCAGCCATCGCCGCGAGCCCGTCGGCAGCAGCCTCCAGGGGCAGGACTCGATCGATGTGCGGCCGGACCCCGGTGGCGTGCATGAACGCGATCAGTTCGCCCAGTTCGGCTTTCGTCCCCATCGTCGAACCGACGACCTGCAGTTGCAAGAAGAAGATTCGGCTCAGGTCTGCGGGTGGATTCGGGCCGGACGTTGCCCCGGAGATGACCACCCTCCCGCCCGGACGCAGCGATCGCAGCGAATGCCCCCACGTCGCGTCACCGATCGTCTCCATCACGGCATCGACGCGCTCGGGGAGGCGGGCGCCTGATTCGAACGCCTCGTGCGCTCCGAGATCGAGTGCCGTCTGCTGCTTGTCCGCTGTGCGCGCGGTCGCGAACACGCGAAGGCCGGCCGCCCTTGCCAGGGTGATGCAGGCCGATGCCACACCACCAGTCGCCCCTTGCACGAGCACGGTCTGTCCAGGCCGTAGCTCGGCGTTGACGAACAGCATGCGATAGGCCGTCAGCCACGCGGTGGACAGGCAGGCCGCCTCGGCGAAGGACAGCTCGGCCGGCTTCGGCACGACGTTGCCCGACGGTACGACCACGTATTCGGCGAGTGAGCCTTGATACTTCTCCGACAGCAAGGTGCGGCGTGGATCGAGCGTGTCGTCGCCCGTCCAGCCCGGCGCGTTGATCACCGAGTGGACGACGACCTCGGCGCCGGTCGACTCGTCGATCCCCGCGGCGTCGCAGCCGAGGATCATCGGCAGCTGTTCGGCTGTGATGCCGACACCGCGCAGCGTCCACAGGTCGTGGTGGTTCAGGCTGGCTGCCGTCACCTTGACCCGCGTCCACCCTGGTGGCGGCTCGGGATCCGGCCGTTCGCCGATCCGCAGGCCGGCCAGGGGATCGTGCGGATTGATGGACTCGGCGTAGACGGCGCGCATGGTGCGACCTTAGGCGGAGGCATCCTCGCGCAACGCGGTGGGCACTGCCGCCAGCGCGTCATTGATAGCCGCGACGAGCTGGCGTGCCGAGGTCGCGCTCAACTCGAGCGCTATTCGGTTCGACGGTCCGCGGGACGGGTCGGCCAGGTCGATGTTCAGTGTGTGCTCGTGGAGTGCGTGCACCGGGTGGTCGAAGTACACCGTCGCGTCGGTGACGTGCTGCCACGTGCCGCCGGGACCCTTGGCGCTGCCGTCGATGTCGGCGTGCATGGTCGCGTAGGTGCACATGTCAGCCTCCGAGGTGTGCTGCGTAGAACGCCGCGATGCGCTCCCAGCCGTCGATCGCTGCGACGGGGCGATAGGACGGTCGGTCCACCGCGAAGAACGCGTGCGCCGCGTCGTCGTAGTCGTGCCGCTCGAAGCTCTTGCCGCTGTCGAGGAGGATCCGTTCGAGCTCGTCGACCTGCTCCGGGCTGGGATAGCTGTCTTGCTTGCCGAACAGTCCGAGCAGCGGGCACCCGAGTGCCGGAAGATGGTCGACAACGTTCGTGATCTTGAGCGGCCAATCGGCGGGCGGGGTGCCCGTGACGTACGCGCCGTAGCAGTCGACGGCGGCATCGAGATCGAGCTGGCAGGCGGCCAGTACAGCCTGGCGCCCACCGGAACAGTGCCCGATCACGCCGACCTTGCCGTTGGACGTCGGAAGCGACCGCAGGTAGGCCGCGGCTCCACCCACGTCTGCGACCAGCTGCTCGTCCGGAACGCCGCCGTTTGCGCGCGCCACCGCGGCCGCATCGTCGGGAGCAGCGCCCGGGGCCTCTCGCCAGTACAGGTTGGGGCAGATCGCGTCGTAGCCGAGCACGGCGAAACGCCGCACCATCTCCTTCGTTCCGCGGTCATAGCCCGGCATGTGGTGAATCACCACGACGCCGCCGCGCCGTTGGACGCCCTCGGGCCGCGCGAGGTAGGCCTCGACATCGTCGCCGGCGTAACCGGGGAGGTGGACGGTAGAGGCCGTCATCGATTCGCTCATCCGATGATCGAAGCACGCACCCTCATGAGCCCGCATAGAGTCCCTGGTCGTGCCCCGCCGACGCATCCGCCGCCCGCTGCTGGCGCTGGGCGTCCTGGTCGCCGCCCTCGGCATCGGTTACGGCGTCCGCGCTGCTGACTCCACGCATCACTCCCGGCCGCCGGCCGTGTCGACCCGCAGCGCTGCGGCTCTGTCGTCCTTGCCGCCACAGGCTGCCGACACCGTGCGGTTGATCGAGCGCGGCGGTCCGTTCCCCTATCCGCGTAGCGACGGCGTGGTGTTCGACAACAACGAACACCTGCTGCCCGCCGAAGCCCACGGCTACTACCACGAATACACGGTGGTGACGCCCGGATCGGCCACCCGCGGAGCCCGTCGGATCATCACCGGCCGCGACGGCGAGTTCTACTACACGGCCGATCACTATTCGTCGTTCGTGCGAGTGGACGTGACTCGGTGAGCGGCGCGGCGGCGCGCGCGGTGATCAGCGACATCTACCGCCAGGTGGCTGCACCGTCGTGGGCGGCCCCCAACCTGGACGGCCTCGCCGATGTGCTGCGCGACCTGTCGTGGTTACCCGAAGGCCCGGTCGACATCGCCGTGCCGGATCTGGACGGGCTCCCGCATCGCGACCGCGTGGCCCTGCTCGGCGTGCTGCGCCGCGCGGTGGCCGAAAGTGCCGTCTCACCGCACCCACTGCGAGCCGACACCGCTCCGCGACCACCATGACGCACACTTGAGCCGTGCCTGCCGCGTTGCCCCACGGTGAACCGGCGCCGCGCGACGGCCGGTTGCCCGCCGAGACGCTCGGTGCGGCCAGCGGCGTCCCCTTCGGCGTCTACGTTCACATTCCGTTCTGCCAGACGCGCTGCGGGTACTGCGATTTCAATACCTACACGGCGAGCGAACTGGGACCTGGCGCCAGCCACGGCTCCTACGCCGACACGGTGCTGCGGGAAGTCGCGCTGGCGGCATCCGTTCTCGGTGCCGGCGGTACGCTCGGCGACCGGATACCGCCGGTGTCGACGATCTTCTTCGGTGGCGGAACACCCACACTGTTGCCTGCCGAGCACCTCGGGTTGATCATCCGCGAGATAGCGGACCGGTTCGGCCTCGCCGACGACATCGAGATCACGACCGAGGCGAACCCGGAGACGGTGACACTCGCCTACTTCACGAAATTGCTGGATGCCGGCTTCACCCGCGTATCGATAGGCATGCAGTCGGCGGTGCCGCGCGTGCTCGAGGTGCTCGATCGGCAGCACGCGCCGGGGCGACCCGAGCAGGCTGTCGCCGAGGCTCGGGCGGCCGGGTTCGAACACATCAACCTCGACCTGATCTACGGGGCGCCGTACGAGAGCGACGAAGACTGGCAGACATCGCTGGACGCGGCCGTAGCCGCCCGGGTCGATCACGTCAGTGCGTACGCCCTTGTCGTGGAGGAGGGGACGCCGCTGGCGCGGCAGGTTGCGCAGGGAGTGGTCCCACCCCCTGACGACGACGTCCTCGCCGATCGCTATGTGATGGCCGACGACACGCTGTCGGCGGCGGGCTTCGAGTGGTACGAGGTGTCCAACTGGGCACGATCGGATGCCGCGCGCTGCCGCCACAACGAGCTGTACTGGACCGATGCGAACTGGTGGGGCCTGGGCCCCGGCGCGCACAGCCACGTGTCCGGCGTGCGCTGGTGGAATGTGAAGCACCCGGCCCGCTACGCCGCGATGCTCGACGCGGGCGAGAGCCCCGCAGCGGGTCGCGAGTTCCTGGACGAGCAGGCGCGGCTGACCGAGCGGGTCATGCTCGGCATCCGGCTGCGCGAGGGGATGGCGCTCGCCGAACTGCCGGACTCGGCCGCGCAGCTGCTCCCGCAGCTCACCTCGTGGGGCCTGACCGATCATGAAGCCATGGTCGCGGGCCGGGTGGCGCTGACCCAGCGCGGCCGACTGCTCGCCGATTCTGTGGTGCGCGAGCTACTCGGCTGAGTCAGGCCGCAGCGCGTCCAGATCGAGCACCCGCACGTGCATGGTGTGCCGATTCTGCAGCGCCGCCCGCAGGGCGCGATGGACGCCGTCCTCCAAGTAGATCTCGCCGCGCCACTGCACCGCGTGCGGGAAGAGGTCGCCGTAGAACGTGGAGTCCTCGTCCAGCAGGTGATCGAGGGCCAGTTCGCGCTTGGTGGTGGTCAGAACGTCGAGGCGCAGCGTTCGCGGAGCCACGTTGGCCCAGTCGCGTGGGGACAGGCCGTGATCGGGGTACGGACGACCGTCCTGCACCGCCTTGAAGATCACGAACTTCCCCCGTCGTTCCCTGCGCCCCAAGAGCCGACTGGAGTCGACCCTAGCGTGCAGACACGCCTGCGCCGTGCTTCGGAAGGTGTGACGCGGCCTAAACTGGTGCCCTAGCCCGACGAGATCTTCAGAGGAGCAGCGGTGAGCCTCGAGCAGCGCAAGATCGAGGTCCTGCGCGCGATCGTCGAGGACTTCATCGTGACGAACGAGCCTGTCGGCAGCAAGGCACTCGCCGATCGGCACAACCTGGGTGTCTCACCGGCCACGATCCGCAACGACATGGCCGTTCTCGAGGAAGAGGGCCTTATCGCCCAGCCGCACACGAGTGCCGGCCGAGTTCCGACGGATGCGGGCTACCGGATGTTCGTCGATCGCCTCACCGAACTCAAGCCGCTGTCGGCTGCCGAGAAGCGGGCCATCAAGACCTTTCTCGAGGACGCCGTCGACCTCGACGACGTGCTCTATCGCGCCGTGAAGACGTTGGCCCAGCTGACCCGCAACGTCGCCGTCGTGCAGTACCCGTCGCTCTCACGCAGTCGGGTGCGGCATGTCGAGCTCGTCGAGCTCACGCCCTCGCGGCTCATGCTTGTGCTCATCACCGACACCGGTCGCGTCGAACAGCGCGTGGTCGAACTGCCTGCGCCGGTCACCAGCGACGCGGTGGCCGACCTCCGCATGACGCTCAACGCGAAGCTCCGGGAGCGGTACCTGTCCGAGGCGCCGGAGATCGTTTCCGACCTGCCCGTCGAGGCGCCGCCGCAGCTGCGCGGGCTGCTCGCGACCCTCACATCGGTGCTGCTCGAGACGCTTGTCGAGCAGCACAGCGACCGCATCGTGCTCGGTGGCACCGCGAACCTGACCGAACACGCCCTGGACTTCCCGGCGATCCGGCCCGTGCTCGAGGCGCTCGAGGAGCAGGTCGTACTCCTGCGCCTGCTCGACCAGTCGGTATCGACAAGCCAGATCGTGGTGCGCATCGGCAACGAGAACGAGCATGTCGGCCTGATGTCCACGTCCGTGGTCACGACCGGGTACGGCGCGAAGGGCGCATCACTCGGCGCGGTGGGGGTGCTGGGGCCGCGCCGGATGGACTACGCCCACACGATCGCCCGCGTCTCTGCCGTCGCGCGCTACGTCGGGGAGCTACTCGGCGAGCGGTGACCGGGTAGGTCACCGGGATTTCGTAAACTGGCGTTTCGCACTCGCGTCCGTCGAGTGCCAGGGACAGATCGGACGGATCGTGGCTGAGAGCCCGCGGGACTACTACGGCATGCTCGGCGTTCGCCGGGATGCGACGCCGGAGGAGCTCAAGCGTGCCTACCGCAAGCTGGCCCGTGAGCTGCATCCGGACGTGAACCCGGACCCGGAGGCGCAGGACCGCTTCAAGGCGGTCACGACTGCCTACGAAGTGCTCACCGACCCCGAGAAGCGCCGCATCGTCGACCTCGGCGGCGACCCGCTCGCCCAGGGCGCCGGATCGGCTGGGAGTCCGTTCTCCGGCTTCGGCGGCTTCGGCGACGTCTTCGAAGCCTTCTTCGGTGGCGCCACGACGGGCGGCGGCCGTGGGCGGCGCAGCCGGGTTCGCCCCGGGTCTGACGCGCTCGTACAGATGTCGCTGACGCTCGAGGAGGCAGCTTTCGGCGTGCGTCGCGAACTGGCCGTCGAGACGGCCGTGATCTGCGAGGTCTGCCATGGCAACGGCTGCGCTCCGGGCAAGTCGCCGCGCACCTGCCAGACCTGCGGCGGCTCGGGCGAGATCCAGTCCGTCCAGCGGTCCTTCCTCGGCCAGGTGATGACCTCCCGCTCGTGTTCGGCGTGCTCGGGGACGGGGGAGCAGATCACCTCGCCGTGCCCGGCCTGTGGCACAGAAGGGCGGGTGCGCGCTCGGCGCACGATCACCGTCGACGTACCGGCCGGCATCGAGCACGGCATGCGGATCCGGCTGTCCGGACAGGGTGAGGTCGGGCCCGGCGGCGGCCCGGCAGGTGATCTGTATGTCGAGATATCCGAGCAGCCGCACGACACATTCAGCCGCGACGGCGCCGATCTGCACTGCACGATCGCCGTTCCGATGACAGCTGCCGCCCTCGGCACCGATCTGGTGCTGAGCACCCTGGACGGCGACGAGAAGCTCGACATCCGCGCCGGGACGCAGAACGGCCAGACGCTGACGCTGCGCGGACGTGGCGTTCCGAAGCTGCGCAGCTCTGCGCGTGGCGACCTGTACGTCCACGTGGAGGTCCGCACGCCGACGAAGCTCGACGACGCGCAGGAGAAGTTGCTGCGCGATCTCGCCGCAATGCGCAACGAGGACGTCGCCGTGAGCCTGAAGAACGGCGGTCTGCTCGGCAAGGTGCGCGACGCTTTTGGCGGGCGCTGATCCTCGACGTGAGCCGACGTGAGCACCGCGCCGTGAGCACCGCGCCGTGAGCACGCCGCCGCTGTTCTTCGTCGATCACCTGCCGCGCGGCGAACGCGTGCAGCTCACCGGAGAGGAGGCCCGCCACGCGGCGCGGGTCCGCCGTGTGGCTGTGGGTGAGGCGGTGCTCGTTGCGGACGGCCTCGGTGCCGTCGCCGACTGTGACGTCCTGGCTATAGCGGACTCGACCGTCGAGCTGGCCGTGCGCGACTGGCGCACTGTGCCACTGCCCGACCCGCTCCTGGTCGTGGCCCAGGCGCCGGCAAAGGGCGACCGAGCTGAACTCGCTGTCGAGCTGATGACCGAACTCGGTGTCGACGAGGTCGTCCCCTGGACCGCCGAGCGTGCCGTGGTCAAGTGGCGCGACGGGCGCGACGTCCGGGCGTTGGAGCGGTGGCGACGTTCGGCGCGCGAGGCGGCCAAGCAGAGCAGGCGCCCGCGGGTGCCGATCGTCGCCGATCCGATGACCACTGGGCAGCTCGTAGAGCGGTTCGCGACCGACCGGATCCTCGTGCTGCACGAGCAGGGGGACGATCGGCTCGCCGCGACCCCGCTGCCGCAGCATGGTGCGCTCGTGCTGGTAGTCGGTCCGGAGGGCGGTGTCAGTGACGCCGAGCTGGCGCAGTTCACGGCTGGGGGCGCGGTCGCGGTCCGGCTCGGCGATCAAGTCCTGCGCACGTCCACCGCGGGAGCCGCAGCATTGGCTGCGGTGTCGTTGCGGCTGGGGCGCTGGGGCTGAGGCGCGGGACTCGGCTTCGCTGCTCGCCGTCGATGACTAAGGTCGATCGCATGACCGACTGCCTGTTCTGCCAGATCGTGGCAGGGACGGTGCCGGCGACCACGGTGTACGAAGACGATGGCGCGGTGGCGTTCGTCGACGTGAACCCGCAGGCACCGACGCACATCCTTGTGGTGCCGCGCGTGCATCTGGTCGACATCGTCGAGCTGGCCGGGGATCCCGCGGCCTCCGCCGCACTGCTCGGCGGCATCCGTGCCGTGGCCGAACAGCTCGGGCTGTCGGACTTCCGAACCGTGTTCAACACCGGTGCCGGCGTCGGTCAGAGCGTGTTCCACGTTCATGCCCACCTGCTGGCCGGCCGCCCCATGGGCTGGCCCCCGGGCTGATTCCAGGCGACATCCGGGCCCACGCCGGTACAGTGGAGGGGTCCGCACAGCCGAGCAGAAAGCCCAACTTGTCCGATCCACACAGCAGCCCGGATCGCGTCTCCACCGTGGTCGTCGTCCCTGGTGAGCAGGCCATGGTGTCGCTGCTCGGCTCGCGCGATGAACTCCTGCGCGTCGTCGAGCGCAGCCTTGACAGCGATATCCACGTCCGGGGCAACGAGATCACCATCTCCGGCGCGGCGGCCGACAACGCGGTTGCGGTCCGCCTCTTCGAGGAACTTCTCGAGCTGATCAAGGCCGGGCAGAACCTCACCCCCGACTCGGTGAGTCGCACCCTCGGCATCCTCACGAATGATTCCCAGGCGCGTCCGGCCGAGGTCCTGAGCCTGAACATCCTGTCGCGGCGGGGCAAGAACATCCGGCCGAAGACGCTGAACCAGAAGCACTACGTCGACGCCATCGACAAGCACACGGTGGTCTTCGGCATCGGACCTGCCGGCACCGGCAAGACCTATCTCGCGGTTGCCAAGGCGGTACAGGCGCTGCAGGCGAAGCAGGTGACCCGCATCATCCTGACGCGGCCGGCGGTCGAAGCGGGCGAGCGGCTCGGGTTCCTGCCCGGCACGCTGTACGACAAGATCGACCCCTACCTGCGCCCGCTGCTCGACGCGCTGCACGACATGGTCGACCCCGACTCGATTCCGCGACTCACTGCCGCCGGAACGATCGAGGTGGCACCGCTCGCGTACATGCGCGGGCGCACCCTGAACGACGCTTTCATCATCCTGGACGAGGCGCAGAACACGACGCCCGAACAGATGAAGATGTTCCTGACGAGGCTCGGCTTCAACTCGAAGATGGTCGTGACGGGCGACATCACGCAGGTCGACCTGCCGGGTGGCACGAAGAGCGGCCTGCGCGTGGTGCGTGACATCCTCACCGATCTCGATGACGTGCACTTCGCGAACCTGACGAGCACCGACGTCGTGCGGCACCGGCTCGTGGGCGAGATCGTCGACGCCTACGAGCGTTACGACTCGCGTACCGCGGACGCTCCCTCAGCGCGCCAAGCCGCACCCAGGCGGTGACCCGGACGCGATGAGCGCTCGAGCAATGAGCACCCACAGGCACGGAAACACGAACATATGAGCATCGAGGTCAACAACGAGTCCGGTGTCGAGGTCGACGAGTTCGCATTGACTCAACTCGGTCGCTTCGTGCTCGACGCCCTGAGCATCGACCCGTTGGCGGAGCTCTCGATCCTGCTGGTCGGGACGGATGCCATGGCTGCCCTGCATACGCAGTGGATGGATCTGCCGGGACCGACGGACGTGATGGCCTTTCCGATGGATGGCTCGGATGGTCCGATGGACCGCTTCGACCCGACCGCGCCGCCGGGCGTCGATGAGCGCCGTGTGGACGCAATGCTCGGCGACGTCGTGCTGTGCCCGGTCGTAGCCGCCGATCAGGCTGCGTCGGTCGGGCACGGCGTCGAGTCGGAGCTGCATCTGCTGTGCACGCACGGCATCCTGCACCTGCTGGGCTATGACCACGGCGACGCGGAGCAGGAGCGGATCATGTTCGAGCTGCAGGCGCAGCTGCTGGGCAACTGGGTGCAGGCGACCGGTCGGGCGCCCATCCGCACCCCGGTGGCGGGCACCGGCGGCGAGACCCGCGATATCGCGGGTGGCCGTCGTGGCTGACCCGCCGAATCGGTGCGGCACGCGGTGACGACCGGCGATGTCATCGCGCTCGTCATCGCGATATGCCTGATTCCGCTCGGCGGCGCGCTCGCGTGCGTCGACTCTGCGCTGGCACGAGTGTCCGTGGCGCGGGTCGAGGAGTTTCTGCGTGAAGACCGCCGTGGTGCGAGGGCATTGCGCGAGATCGTTGCTGACCGTGCCCGGTACACGAACCTGCTGCTCCTGCTGCGAGTTTCCTGCGAACTCACCGCCACCGTGCTCGCCACGATTGTCGCCCGCTCGCGCTTCGGCACGCGATGGCCCGTTCCGGCGTCCACGATCGTGATCATGGTCGTCATCTCCTACGCGATCGTCGGAGTTGGGCCGCGCACCCTCGGTCGGCAGCATCCGAACCGCGTCGCGTTGGCCGGCTCGGGCGCGGTACGCGTGCTGGGGCGGCTGTTCGGTCCGCTCGCGAGCCTGCTCACCCTCTTCGGCAACGCCATCACCCCGGGCCGCGGATTCCGCGACGGTCCGTTCTCCTCCGAGGTCGAGCTGCGCGAGCTAGTCGACATGGCCGAGGAGAGCGGTGTCGTCGAGCACGGAGAACGCCAGATGATCCAGTCCGTGTTCGAACTCGGCGACACGATCGCCCGCGAGGTGATGGTCCCGCGTACGGAGGTCGTCTGGATCGAACGCACGAAATCTGTTCCGCAGGCGCTCGCTCTTGCCCTGCGCAGCGGCTTCTCGCGCATTCCGGTCGTCGGTGAGAATCTCGACGACATCATCGGCGTCGTCTACCTCAAGGATCTCGCTCGACGGGCTCAGGACTCGGAGACTGCCCGGAGCACGAGAGTCGAGGAGGTCGCGCGTCCGCCGGTCTGCGTCCCGGAATCCAAGCCGGTCGATGAGCTGCTACGCGAGATGCAGAGCCATCGCACACACATCGTGATCGTGATCGACGAGTACGGCGGCACGGCCGGGCTGGTCACCATCGAGGACATCTTGGAGGAGATCGTCGGTGAGATCACCGACGAGTACGACGTCGAGCGACCACCGGTCGAGCGCATCGATGCGGACACCGTGCGCGTGACGTCGAGGCTCGCGGTCGAGGATCTCGCCGAGCTGTTCAACGTGACGCTGCCCGATCGTGACGATGTCGAGACGGTCGGCGGCCTGCTCGCCGAATCCCTCGGCCGGGTACCCATTCCTGGCGCGCGTGCGCAGGTGCACGGGTTGGAACTGGTGGCCGAGAGCGCCGGCGGCCGGCGCAATCGCATCGACACCGTACTCATTCGGCGCATGCAGGACGACGACGGGGACGACAGCGAGGCAACATCGTGAGCGAACTAGATCCGGAGGACGCGAAGCTGGTGACCCTCGCCCGTTCGGCCCGGGCCCGCACGCATGCGGTGCAGGGTGCCGCTGTGCGAGACACCGACGGCCGCACCTATGTCGCGGCGAACGTTGCGCTGCCAAGTCTCTCGCTCACCGCCCTTCAGGTCGCGGTGGCGATGGCCGTGTCGTCCGGTGCCCTCGGCCTCGAGGCGGCGGTCGTGCTCGGCGAGGATGCCGATGACCCCGACGGCATCGCGGCGCTGCATGACGTTGCCGCTGATGCTGCAGTGTTGCTCGCCGATGTGCGCGGCACGATCACCGACCGTCGGTAGGCAGCGCTCAGCCGCCGGCGAGTTCGGCAAGCACATCCACCACGATCAACCAGTCGGGGGAGCGTGGATCGATGAGCGTGTAGTGGTCGCCGCTGGCAACGATGAGGCGGCTCGTGCCACCGGCGGCCGTTGCTGCCGCCACGTAGGCGCGGCTCTGGGCGATCGGCACGTCCTGGTCGTCCGGCGCATGCACGCACACGACCGGTGCCGGGATCGGCAGGTGTGCCATGGGATCGGCAACCCGCCAGCGCTGTGGCTCGGCCGAAGCGGCGGCGCCGAGCAGGTCCACCACCGCAGTTCGGCCGACGCCCGTGCGGGCCGCCGTGACCAGATCCAGGACCCCCGCCTGCGAGACGACACCCGCGACGTGGACGACCGGCGCTGCACCGGGTTCGCCCGGCTGAAGACGCTGCCTGCCCGCCGCCCAGACCGCGAGATGCCCGCCTGCCGAGTGGCCGATGGCCACCAGGCGGGAGGTGTCGACGCGCAGTGCCGCGAGGTGGTCGATGCCCGCGGCCACATCGATGAACGTGCCGGGCCAGCCACCGCCGTTCCCGACCCGGCGGTATTCGAGGTTCCAGACGGCGTAGCCGCGCCCGGCCAGGTCCCGGGCGAGCGGTGCGCCCAACGACAGGTCGTACTGCGCCCGCCAGAAGCCGCCATGCAGGAGCACGACCGTGCCGGTTGCCTCTTGGCGCGGCAGGTACAGCTCGCCGAATTGGGAAGGGTCCGGTCCGTACGTGGACCGGATGGGTGCGATCAGAACGGCACCTCCGTGGCGAGCAGGCCACTGGCCGGAGCGCGTCGGGCGAGCGCTCGGCAGAAGCTTGCCACGTCGCACTCCAGTTCCGGTCCGCTCCCGTTGGCCCAGGATCCGCCGGCGGGCCCGGTAAGTCGCAGCACGAACGGCTGCCCGTGACGTCCAGCCCATTCCCGCACGATGTCGTCGACGATCACGCCGTCGTGTTCAGCAGTCAGCACGAGGGGCGCACCGGTGGCGTCGCAGATGTCGATGCGATGCATCCACGGATCGCGGGTCAGGATGGTGTCGAGCAGATAGCCGATCGTCCACGTTTCATCGCGGCCGCCGACCCGCTGGGTCTGCGGCATCGCTCGCCCGCGGATGAATCCTGGTGCCCGCCGGCGTCCACGAACCGCCTTCGGGGCGACGGCTTCGTACCGCGTAACGATGTCCCCAGGCGCCATGGCGGTGCGCTCGTCGACCTGCAGCGCGGTCAGGGCGTCGATGAAGACTCCGTGAGCGTTGGTTGCTGCCTTGACCTGCCTGCGCTGCTCGCGCAGCGATGCGGCCATCTCGGCCATCCCGAGCAGGTGCGCCGCCATTGCGCGCACGTCCCACGGCGGGCAGTTGGTCGGCGTGGTCCAGTCGTCCGACGCCAGGGACCGGAGCAGTTCGGCGACCCGCTGGTATTCGGTAGCTGCACGTTGCATCGCCGTGCCGTGGTCGAGCTGCGTCCTACGTGGACGGGCGATGTCGGAATCAGTCAGGCTCATCGTGATCTCCTCAGTCGCGGGCCGGGCAGCCCGATGTCGTCGGCAAGCATGTCCACGGCTCGTGGCAGTTGGGTGATGTAGCGATCGCCGCCGGAATCGTTGGCGAACTGGGCGTCGATGAGGCCACCGACGATCGCGATACACAGGTCCGCGTCGGTGTCCGAGCGAACACCGATATTCCTCAGCCGATCGCGGAACAGCACCATGACGGCGATCGACGGTGCGTAGGACCCGGCACTGGGCTCGAAGCCGACGACCATGCGCTGATTCATCAGCTGGAAGCGCGGATGGTCGGCCATCGCGTAATCGACGAACGTCTGCAGCATGAACAGCACCGCCTTGCGCGGCGCCTTGGGCAGTTGGGAATCGAGGTCGGCGCAGATCTCCAGGTAGCCGGCCCAAGCGTCGCCGAACATTGCGTCGAAAATGGCGTTCTTCGATGCGTAGTGCGAGTACAGCGACGGTGACCGCATACCGACCCGGGCTGCGACCTCGCGAAGCGTGACAGCGGCCAGACCGTGTTCGCGGGCGATCGCCCATGCGGCATCGACGATCTCGCGCCGGGTTGCCTCACGACGTTCGGCAAGCCTATCGCGATTAGGTAAAGCGCTCATAGTTAGGCAGAGTCCCCCTGAATCGCACCGGTGTCAATGACGGGAGGGACACGCGGGCGGGGATGAAAGGATGCGTGCATGACCGATAGCGGCGCACTCCAGGCGGCAACGCCGGAGCACCGCTCGGGATTCTGCTGCTTCGTCGGCCGCCCGAACGCAGGTAAGTCGACGCTCACCAACGCGCTTGTCGGCGACAAGATCGTGATCACGAGTGCCAAGCCGCAGACGACCCGACACGCGGTGCGTGGCATCGTGACGCGGCCTGACGCCCAGCTCGTTCTGGTCGACACGCCCGGACTGCACCGTCCGCGCACCCTGCTCGGCGAGCGGCTCAACGACATCGTGCGGTCGACTCTCGCCGACGTGGACGTCGTCGGTTTCTGCGTCCCGGCAGATGAGAAGGTCGGCCCGGGCGACCGCTTCATCGCCGCGGAGCTCGCGGCGCTGCGTGCGCCCGTCGTGGCGATCGTCACCAAGACCGACGCCGTATCGCGTGATCGCGTCGCGGCCCAGCTCATGGCCGTCAGCAACCTCGGCGAATTCGTTGACGTGGTGCCCGTCTCTGCAGTGCGCGGGGACCAGGTCGACCTCCTCGCTGACGTGCTTGTCAGCCACCTGCCCCACGGTCGGGACCTCTATCCGAACGACGTGACCACCGACAACGACGTCGAGACGCGCATCGCCGAACTCATCCGGGAAGCCGCCCTCGACGGCGTCCGCGACGAGCTTCCGCACTCCATCGCCGTCACGGTTGAGGAGATGGGTGCGAAGGCCGATCGGCCGGACGTGACCGCTATCTACGCGACGATCCATCTTGAGCGCAGCAGCCAGAAGGGCATCGTGATCGGCGCGAAGGGTGCACGGCTGAAGGCGATCGGCACCTCCGCGCGCAGCGGCATTGAGCATTTGCTGGGAACGCGGGTGTATCTGGACCTGCACGTCGCAGTCGAAGCGGACTGGCAGCGCGACCCCAAGAAGTTGGATCGGCTGGGTTTCTGACGATGCTGCAGACGTATCGCGCGGCATTCCGGACGCCGGGCGCGGCAGCATTCTGTGCCGCAGCCTTTGTCGCACGGTTCTCGATCGCGGTGTACCCGATCGGATGCGTACTGCTGATTTCGCTGCGCACCGGGCACTACGGGTTCGCCGGCTTCCTCAGCGGCGTGTACGTCTTCGCCAACGGGATCGGCAATCCGGTACTCGGGCGGTTGGTGGATCGCTTCGGTGAGCGTCGGGTCGTCCTCCCGGCCACGGTCGTACATGTCGCGGCGGCGATCGTGACCATCGCGCTGGCGCGCACCAACCAACCCGACCTCGCGTTCATCGCGCCCGTCGCGGTCGTCGGATTCAGCTACCTGGCGATGGGTTCGCTGGTACGGGCGCGTTGGTCCTATGTGCTCGCCGGGCGTCCAGAACTGACGACCGCATATTCACTCGAGTCGACGCTCGACGAGGTGATGTTCACAGCCGCGCCGCTGCTGGCCACGGTCATTGCCACCCAGGTCGATCCGTCATATGTGTTCGTGATGGCCGCGATTCTCGTCGGCACCGGATCGCTGTGGCTGGTGAGCCAGCGCGCAACCGAGCCGCCTGCACAGGAGCCCGGTGCCGCGCCCCATGAATCTGCCCTGCGCAACCGCGGGATGCTGCTCCTACTGGTCGCAACCGGCGGGATGGGTGCATTCTTCGCGAGCGCCGAAGTCACGATGGTCGCGTTCTGCGGTCAGCAAGGACACACCGGGCTTGCCGGTGTGCTGCTCGCAGCCTTTGCCGGCGGGAGCGCGGTGGCCGGCTTCGTCTATGGGGCGCGGCACCGTTCGGAGCCGGTGCTCGACCGATTCCGCCGACAGTGCGTCGTGTTCGGACTGCTGCCGTTGCTCTTCCTGGCCGGCGTGAACATCCCGGCCCTGGCCGCGGTGGCCTTCGTCGTCGGCACCGGCATTGCGCCCGCGCTGATCACCTCCTTCGGCCTGATCGAAGCTGTCGTGCCGACCGGCGCGCTCGTCGAGGGGATGAGTTGGCTGACCACCGGGCTCAGCATCGGCTACGGAATCGCGGCGTCGATCGTCGGTCGGATCGCTGACGCGCACGGCGCCCGCCCCGCCTTCCTGGTGGCGATCGCCGCAGGACTGCTCGTTGCGGCCTCCGGCGCCGTACTGCACGCCCGGGTGCGGGCCGCCGAAACCGCGCGCGCGCCGGTGGTCTGACACCGCACTGTCCCCGGTTGGTGCGACCATGGACTGGTGCCGCTCTACCGTGACGAGGCGGTCGTCCTCCGGGTGCACAAGCTCGGCGAGGCCGACCGGATCATCACCCTGCTCACCCGCCGCCACGGCCGGGTCCGGGCGGTCGGTAAGGGCGTCCGGCGCACGACGTCGAAATTCGGCGCCCGTCTCGAACCCGGCAGCCATATCGACGTTCAGCTGCACAGTCGACTGCCCGAGGGCCAGCATCTGCCCGGTGGGCAGCGTGGCCTCGACATCGTCACGCAGACCGACTCCCTCGGCGCCTACGGTGCACAACTCTCAGGCGACTACCCGCGGTGGACGGCGGTGTCGGCCATCTGCGAAACGGCTGAGCGCATCGCCGACGAGGGCGAGCCGTCGTTGCGGCTCTACCTCCTCGTCGTCGGTGCGCTGCGCGCACTGGTCGAGCGAGTGCACGAGCCGGGCCTGATCCTCGACGCGTTCTTCCTGCGCGCCATGTCGAACGCCGGATGGGAGCCCGCGCTGGCCGACTGCGCCAAGTGCTCGACACCCGGCCCGCATGCCGCCTTCAACGTGGCAGCCGGGGGCGTGGTGTGCGAAGACTGCCGTCCCGTGGGCTCGGCCCGTCCCCAGCCCGAAACGGTCGCGCTGATGATCGCGCTCCTGCGCGCCGACTGGCCGCTGGCCGACAGCAGCGCTGATCAGGCCCGACGCGAGGCGAGCGGCCTCGTGGCTGCGCACCTGCAATGGCACCTCGAGCGCGGGCTGCGGTCGCTGCCCTTCGTCGACCGCTGAGCTGCCGGATCGGCCGGTCCGGCCGGGTTAGCCTGTTGCCGTGACGTCTTCGACCGCTGCTCCGCGTGGCCGTCGACGCGCCGCCCCGGCATCGCGATGGCCGGACCCGCCGCCGCACCCGTCGGGCGCCGCGCCCCCGGACATCCCGCTGAACATCGTCCCGAAGCATGTCGCGATCGTCATGGACGGCAACGGCCGGTGGGCGCACGCGCACGGGCTGCCGCGCACCGACGGGCATCGCGCCGGCGAGGCGGCGCTCATGGACGTGCTGCACGGTGCGATCGAGATCGGCGTCTCGACCGTGTCGGCCTATGCGTTCTCGACGGAGAACTGGCGGCGCTCGCCGGACGAGGTCCGGTTCCTCATGGGGTTCAACAAGGACGTCATACGCAGGCGACGCGACGAGCTCGCCCAGCTGGGGGTGCGCATCCGTTGGGCGGGCCGCCGTCCACGGTTGTGGCGCAGCGTGATCGACCAGCTCGAAGACGCCGAGGAGTACACGCGCGACAACGATCGCCTCACCCTGCAGTTCTGCGTCAACTACGGAGGCCGAGCGGAGATCGTCGACGCGACCCGTGCGATCGCCCGCGCCGTGGCGTCCGGGGAGATCAACCCGGCGAAGATCGACGAGCGGACGATCGCCGCCCACCTCGACGAACCGGGGCTGCCCGACGTCGACCTCTTCATCCGCACCTCCGGCGAGCAGCGCACCTCCAACTTCCTGCTGTGGCAATCGGCATATGCCGAGTTGGTGTTCGTCGACACTCCGTGGCCGGACTTCGACCGGCGTGACCTGTGGGCAGCGTGCCTCGCCTACGCGCGCCGCGACCGCCGCTTCGGTGCGGCCGGCCCGGTCGAGGCACCGGACGCATGATCTCGGTGACGCACTTCGCCTCGGGTGCAGCGGACTTCTCCGCCCGTGCGCAGACCGCGCTGCAGGCGCTCGCGCGGCGACCGGGATACCTGCGCGGCACCCTTGCTCGTTCGGCCGATGCCGACGACGCCTGGGTCATGATCACCGAATGGCAGAACATCGGCTCCTACCGGCGCGCGCTCGGCGCCTACGAGGTCAAGGTGCACGCGACCCCACTGCTCGCCGAATCCGTCGATGTTCCTACCGCCTTCGAGCCGCTTGTCGAGGTAGCCCCGGGGGGTGCCGCGCTCATGCGTGACAGCGACCGCGCATGAGCCGCTGCCCGGGTGCACCGTAAATGCGAACACGGCTCGCGCAGCGTCTGACTCCCGAGGTCGTCGAGGCCATCAGGTGGTCCGCCGTCTTCGTCTGGGTGTGCGCACTCGGCGTGCAGATCCGCCTGAGTGGCATCCCGTTCGACCGCGAATCGGTCATCCTCTGGCTGATGGGTGGGGCCTTTGCCCTGACGATCGGCCGGCGCGCGGCGTGGACCGTGCTCGTCGACTGGCTGCCTTTCGCGCTCGTCCTTCTGGCTTACGACTTCGCCCGCGGTGCGTCCGACACGCTCGGCATGCCGACCTGGTGGACGCCACAGCTGAACGTCGACAAGTTCCTCTTCGGTGGCACTGAGCCCACCGTCTGGTTGCAGGAGCACGTCAAATACGCCCATGCGCAGTGGTGGGATGTCGTCGTCACGGCCACCTATATCTCGTTCTTCCTCCTGCCCTACGTAGTGGCGGCCGTGCTCTGGGTGCGCAGCAGGACCGACTTCCACCGTTGGACAGGACGATTTGTCTCGCTCTCGCTGTTCGGCTTCGTGCTGTTCGCGCTGCTTCCCACCGCCCCGCCGTGGGCCGCGGCGCGCTGCACAGGGCCGGACGTGGCCGCGCACCCGTCGAGTCCGGCGTGCATGGGGGTGTCGCCGGCCAGCGTGCCCAGCGGCGGTCTGCTCGGCAGGATGACGCACCACCAGCAGGGAGCGCTGCCCTACATCGAAAGACTGTCCGGACGTGGCTGGTCGGAGTTGCACCTCACCGCAGCGCAGGCCTTGCTCGCCAAAGGCCAGGCCACATCGAACCTGGTGGCAGCCGTTCCGTCGTTGCATGCGGGCGGCGCGATGCTGCTGGCGATCTTCCTCTGGCGCCGGATTCGCAAGGGGTGGAAGCTCGCATTGGTCGCGTACAACCTCGCGATGGCCTTCTCGCTGGTGTACGCCGCCGAGCATTACGTGTCCGACATCCTGGCCGGCTGGCTGTGCGCTGCCCTCGTCTCTCTCGTGTTCGACTACGTGGAGCGTCAGCGTGCCCGGGGCCGATGGCAGGTCTGGCGGCGTGGAGGTTCGCCCGGGGTCGATACTCTGGACGCTCCGACTCCGGCCGCAGCACGCACGACTGAGCCGGCCGACGCCATGATGGAGAGCTAGTGCCGACCGACCGCAACGACGCCGTGGTGAACCTCAGCAAGCGGCGGGGGTTCGTGTACCCGTCCAGCGACATCTACGGCGGTTCGCGTTCGGCATGGGACTACGGCCCGCTCGGTGTCGAGCTGAAGGAGAACGTTCGGCGCCAGTGGTGGAAGGCGATGGTCACCAGTCGCGACGACATCGTCGGTCTCGATTCGGCAGTGATCCTCGCCCCGCAGGTGTGGGAGGCATCCGGCCACGTCGCCACGTTCTCCGACCCGCTGGTCGAGTGTTTGAACTGCCACCGCCGGTATCGTGCCGACCACCTCGAGGAGGAGTACGAGGCTCGCAAGGGCCGGGCTCCGGAAAACGGTCTGGCCGACGTGCCATGCCCGAACTGTGGCACGCGGGGTCAGTGGACCGAGCCGAAGCAGTTCTCCGGGATGTTGCGCACCTATCTCGGCCCGACCGAGGACGAGTCGGCACTGCACTACCTGCGACCCGAGACAGCGCAGGGCATCTTCGTCAACTTCCTCAATGTGATGACGACGTCGCGGCGCAAACCGCCGTTCGGTATCGCACAGACGGGCAAGAGCTTCCGCAACGAGATCACGCCCGGCAATTTCATCTTCCGAACCCGCGAGTTCGAGCAGATGGAGATGGAGTACTTCGTCGAGCCTGGCAGCGACGAGCAGTGGTTCGACTACTGGATCAAGCAGCGGTGGGACTGGTACGTCGGCCTCGGTATCAACGCCGACAACCTGCGCTACTTCGAGCATCCGAAAGAGAAGCTCAGCCACTACTCCAAGCGCACGATCGACATCGAATACCGGTTCCGCTTCGGCGGTACGGAGTTCGCGGAACTCGAGGGCATTGCCAACCGCACGGACTTCGACCTCACGACCCACACCAAGCACTCCGGCGTCGACCTGTCGTACTTCGATCAGGAGAAGAACGAGCGCTGGACCCCATACGTGATCGAGCCGGCAGCGGGCCTGACGCGCAACGTGCTCGCCTTCCTGCTCGACGCCTACTCCGAGGACGAGGCACCGAATGCAAAGGGCGTGCTCGAGAAGCGCACCGTGCTCCGTCTCGACCGTCGGCTGGCGCCGGTGAAGGCGGCAGTCCTGCCGCTGTCGCGCAACGCCGACCTGTCACCGATAGCGCGCGACCTCGCTGCCGCGTTGCGACAGAACTGGAACGTCGACTTCGACGACGCGCAAGCCATCGGACGTCGCTACCGGCGTCAGGATGAGATCGGTACCCCGTTCTGCATCACGGTCGATTTCGACACGATCGATGATCGCGCCGTCACCGTGCGGGAGCGGGATTCGATGCGGCAGGAGAGAATCGCCCTAGACCGTGTCGAGAGCTATCTGGCGGTACAGCTCGTCGGTGCGTGACCTCACTCGTCGCAGGGAGGAACGATGACGGCACCGGCCCCGCCACCGCAGCAGTCGCCGCCGCCGCCGCGGCACGGTAACCGCGCTGCGTTGATCGCGGTGGCCGTCATCGCTGTGGTCGCTGCTGTCGGCATCGGTCTTGTACTCGCGTTCAACAACGACACGACGGTCAAGGGCGGTCTGCCGGCGACATCGAAGACAACATCCAGCCCTACCCTCACTGCCAGCGCCATCGCGCTCGCCGACGCGCGGGCCCTGATCGTGCAGTACCTCGATGACATCAACGCGCACAACCGCGCGGACGCGACGACGTTGATCTGCGCCAACCGGGTCAGCGACTGGCAGGCGACGATCGACAAGCCGGGTGGCGATTTCACGGTCACCATCACCAAGGCGACGTTCAAGGACTACCAGGCGACGTCGGACGGCCTCAATCTGGACTACGCCCTCGACGTGAAGTCCGTCGACACGTCCCAGAGCCGGACCAGCAATGTCACCTTCACGGTGATCAGCGACGTCGCCGGGCTGCGTATCTGCGGCGAGACCTGACCGATCGTCGCGGATAGAGGCGGGGCGCGCACGTACCCTGGAGGTATGTCGACCACGGCCGTCCTCGCGCCTCCGTTGCGCCTGGGCGAGCGCGTCGTCGCCGACCCGCCGGTGGTCCTCGCGCCGATGGCGGGAATCACCAACACCGCGTTCCGACGGCTCTGCCGCGAGGCAATGCGACCTGCGTTGCCGTCCGGCGCAGCTGGTGGCCTGTTCGTCAGCGAAATGATCACCTCGCGCGCGCTCGTGGAACGGAACCCGAAGACGCTCCGGCTGATCCGCTTCGAGTCCGACGAACAGCCGCGCAGCATTCAGCTCTACGGCGTCGATCCGGCCGTGGTGGCGGCCGCAGTGCGCATGATCGCCGAGGAGGATCTTGCCGATCACGTCGACCTCAACTTCGGCTGCCCGGTGCCGAAGGTCACCCGCAAGGGAGGCGGCTCGGCATTGCCGTGGCATATCGACCTGTTCGACGACATCGTGCGCGGCGCCGTGCGCGCAGCCGGCGGCGCGTTCCCCGTCACGATCAAGATGCGCGTGGGGATAGACGAACGCCACCACACCTACCGCGAGGCCGGACTGCGTGCCGCCGAAGCCGGTGTGGCACACGTGGCACTGCACGGCCGCACGGCCGCGGACTTCTACGGCGGGACAGCCGACTGGGCTCCGATCGCGGAGCTGGTCGAGCTGTTGGACATCCCAGTCCTCGGTAACGGCGACATTTGGGAAGCAGACGATGCGCTCCGGATGATGCGTGAGACGGGGTGCGCGGGGGTTGTGGTGGGGCGCGGCTGCCTCGGCCGGCCATGGCTGTTCACGGACCTCGCCGCGGCCTTCTCAGGATCGTCCGAGCGCGCCCGTCCTGGGCTGGCGGAGGTGGCAGCCACGATGCGTCGTCACGCGGGCCTGCTCGCGGACTGGATCGGGGAGAACCGCGGGGTCACCGACTTTCGCAAGCACGTCGCGTGGTACCTCAAGGGATTCGCGGTAGGGAGCGACCTGCGCCGGGCGCTGGCGAGCGCATCGACGCTCACCGAACTCGACGACCTGCTCGCCGAACTCGACAGCCACCAGCCGTTCCCTGACGCGGTGCTCGGCCGGCCCCGAGGGCGCACCACGGGTGCGCGGACGGTCGCGCTGCCGCACAACTGGCTTGCCGACCGGGATTCCCGGGTAGTTCCCTCCGGCGCCGAGCTCGGCGATGGCGGCGGCTGAGCGGCTTGGGTCCCGCCACTAGGCTGGACACACGTCACGGTGCGGGATGGAGCGGGCATGTCGAAGTACGTCTACGACTTCGCTGAGGGAAACAAGAACCTCAAGGACCTGCTCGGGGGCAAAGGCGCCAACCTGGCCGAGATGACGAATCTCGGCCTGCCCGTCCCGCCGGGCTTCACGATCACTACCGAGGCGTGCCGCGAGTACCTCAAGAGCGGGCACGAGCCGCCCGAACTCTCGGACGAGGTCAGCACCCACCTCGCGGCCCTTGAACACGCGATGGGCAAGCAGCTCGGGCAGTCCGACGACCCGCTGCTCGTGTCGGTGCGCTCGGGCGCGAAGTTCTCCATGCCCGGGATGATGGAAACGGTCCTGAACATCGGACTGAACGACCAGTCCGTTCGGGGGCTTGCTGCGCAGGCCGACAACGAGCGGTTTGCGTTCGACTCCTATCGCAGGCTGATCCAGATGTTCGGCAAGACCGTTCTCGGCATCGACGGCGAGCACTTCGAGGAGGCGCTCGACGCTGCCAAGCACGCTCGCGACACCACCGACGACCTCGATCTCGACGCCGACGACATGCGTCAGCTCGTCGAGACGTTCAAGGAGATCGTCGTCAAGTACGCCGGTCGACCGTTCCCGCAGGAGCCGCGCGAGCAGATGGATCTTGCCGTGCGTGCCGTCTTCGAGTCGTGGAACACCGACCGGGCCGTCATCTACCGCCGGCAGGAGAGAATCCCCAGCGAGCTGGGCACCGCGGTCAACATCTGTGCGATGGTCTTCGGCAACCTGGGCATGGACTCAGGCACCGGCGTCGCGTTCACCCGCGACCCCGCGAGTGGTGGGCAGGGCGTGTACGGCGACTACCTGCAGAACGCGCAGGGTGAGGACGTCGTGGCAGGTATCCGCAATACCGTGCCTCTCGCGGATCTGGAGACGCTCGACAAGCGCTCCTACGACGAACTGATGCAGATCATGCAGACGCTGGAGGAGCACTACCTCGACCTCTGCGACATCGAGTTCACGATCGAGCGCGGCAAGCTCTGGATGCTGCAGACACGCGTCGGCAAGCGCACGGCGGCGGCGGCGTTCCGCATCGCATTGCAGCTCGTCGATCAGGGACTCATCGACATGGATGAGGCGGTCTCGCGAGTCACCGGAGCCCAGCTCGCGCAGTTGATGTTCCCGCGGTTCGACGAGAAGGTCGGCGGCCGCAAGCGCATCGCCCACGGCATGAACGCCTCGCCCGGTGCGGCCGTCGGCAAGGTCGTTTTCGACTCCTACACCGCCGTGAAGTGGTCGCGATCCGGTGAATCGGTCATCCTCGTCCGGCGCGAGACGAACCCCGACGACCTGAATGGCATGATCGCGGCCGCGGGCATCCTGACCTCGCGCGGTGGGAAGACCTCGCACGCCGCGGTCGTGGCGCGGGGGATGGGTAAGACCTGCGTCTGCGGCGCCGAGAAGCTGGACGTCAACACCAAGCAGCGCATCATGCGCGCTCCGCACGGGGTCGAGGTTCACGAGGGTGACGTCATCTCGATCGACGGCACGACGGGCGATGTCTTCCTCGGTGAGGTGCCGGTCGTCTCGTCGCCGATCGTCCAATACTTCGAAGGCGAGATCGATCCCGACTCGGAGCAGGCCGACGATCTCGTCAAGGCCGTCGACCGGATCATGCGGCACGCCGACGGGGCTCGGCGCATGTCGGTACGAGCCAACGCCGACACCGCCGAGGACGCCGCCCGTGCGCGCCGCTTCGGTGCTCAGGGCATCGGCCTGTGCCGTACCGAGCACATGTTCTTGGGGGAGCGGCGGCACCTGGTCGAGAAGCTCATCCTCGCCGACACCGACGAGGAGCAGGAAGAGGAGCTGCGCGCGCTGCTGCCGCTGCAGCGCGAGGACTTCATCGGCATCCTCGAGGCGATGGACGGCCTTCCTGTCACAATCCGCCTGCTGGATCCGCCGCTGCACGAGTTCCTGCCTGACATCACCGAGCTGTCGGTCCGGGTGGCCGTCGCCGAGGCGCGCGGCGAGAAGCGCGAGGGCGATCTACGGATGCTCCAGGCAGTACACAAGCTGCACGAGCAGAACCCGATGCTCGGCCTGCGCGGCGTGCGGCTCGGTGTCGTGATCCCCGGCCTGTTCGAGATGCAGGCCCGCGCGATCCTCGAGGCGGCTGCCGCGCGCATCAACGTCGGCGGTGTGCCCCGGATCGAGATCATGGTGCCGTTGGTCGCGAACGTCCAGGAGTTCGAGACGGTCAAGCACGCCATCATCCAGGTCGCCCGAGAGGTCCGTGGCGAGACGGGCGTCCATCTCGATTTCCTGGTCGGGACGATGATCGAGTTGCCTCGCGCAGCGCTCACCGCCGACCAGATCGCCGAGGCTGCGGAGTTCTTCTCCTTCGGCACGAACGACCTGACCCAGACGACCTGGGGATTCTCCCGCGACGACGTCGAGGCCTCGTTCTTCACCGCCTATCTGGAGAAGGGGATCTTCGGCGTCAGCCCGTTCGAGTCGATCGATCGCGACGGCGTGGGTGCGCTCGTCAGGATCGCCGCCGAGAAGGGCCGGGCGCATCGGCCCGGGCTCAAGCTCGGGGTCTGCGGCGAGCACGGCGGCGATCCGGACAGCGTCCACTTCTTCGAGGAGGTCGGGCTCGACTACGTGTCGTGTTCGCCCTTCCGCGTGCCGGTGGCGCGCCTGGAGGCGGGTCGCTCGGTCCGGGAGGACTGACCCCGATCACGGGAATGGTTGCGGCGACAGCCCCGGGCGGCCGGGTACCGTCGAGGCGTGTTCCGACGCCGTTCGCGCCCCGAGGCGCCACCCTCTCTCGAGTCGCGGCGCCGCGAGCCCGACGGTGGCACCAACGTGCTGCCGGCAGTGCCGCTCGTGCAGCAGATCCTCGACGAATTCGGGCTCAAGCACTCGGTGGACGACGACGGCGATCTCACCGTGCGGTGGGAGAAGTGCAGCGTGTTCTTCTTCTTCTACGGTGAGCGGCACGAGGTGATGCAGGCGAGGCTGTACCTGAACCGCCGCTTTTCCGTCGACAACCGCGGAGCGATCGCCTTGCTGCTCGACGAGTGGAACCGCACGAAGCTCTTTCCCAAGGCCTACACGGTGCTGCCCGACGACGGCATGGTCGGGATCTGCGCAGAGCAGTGCTACGACTTCGAGGCCGGCGTCACGCGTGCCCAGCTGAAGTACGCGATCGGGATGTGGATCGACACACTGCTGCGCTTCACCGACTGGGTCGACGAGCAGGTCTGACGTGTCGCCGTACGAGGCGGCCGCCTACGCTCGCCGGGTCGTCGAGCCGCCGAAGCGGGCAGGGGCCGATCATGGCGCTGCGTTGCGTGGCGAGTTCCAACGCGACCGTGCCCGGGTGTTGCACTCCTACGCGTTTCGGCGGCTGGCCGACAAGACGCAGGTCGTCGTTCCCGGTGAGGACGACTTTCCTCGCACCCGCCTGACGCATTCGCTGGAAGTGGCGCAGATCGGCCGGGAGATCGGAGCCGCGCTGGGCTGCGACCCAGACATCGTCGATGCGGCCGGTCTGGCGCACGACATCGGGCACCCGCCGTTCGGGCACAACGGTGAGGAGGCGCTCGATTCGGTGGCGGGCCCGTGCGGCGGCTTCGAGGGCAACGCGCAGACGCTGCGCATCCTGACCCGGCTGGAGGCGAAGATCGCCGATCCGTCGGGCGCACCGGCCGGCCTGAACCTGACTCGCGCCGTGCTCGACGCAACCTGCAAGTACCCGTGGTCGCGCGACGAGCAGCCGGCGAAGTACGGCTACTTCGCAGCGGATCAGGAGGCCTTCGCCTGGTTGCGCGAGGGCGCGCCCGCTGACAGGCGGTGTATGGAGGCTCAGGTCATGGATTGGGCCGACGATGTCGCCTACTCGGTACACGACGTCGAGGACGGCATCCATGCCGGCCTGCTGCGCCTGGACGCCGTCGGCCCACGTGATCGGGAGCAGGTGTGCGAGGTGGCGGCTGCGCAATACTCGAAGCGATCGGCCGACGAGCTGGCCGGCGTCCTCGACGAGCTGCTCGACCTGCCGACGCTGCGTGATCTGGCGGGCTACGACGGCTCATTCCTGGCCCAATCCGCCGCCAAAAGGGCTACCAGCGAGCTCACCGGTCGCTTCGCGGGTGCCGCCGTCCATGCGACCCGGTCGCGCTACGGGGACGAACCCCTGACCCGTTACCGGGCCGACCTCGTCGTCCCAGCGGCCATCGCGGCCGAATGCGCGCTGCTCAAAGCGTTGGCTGCACACTTCGTCATGCGGCGCCCAGGGTCCGGCGAGAGGCAGGCCGCCGAGCGGGTGCTGCTGGTGGAGCTGGTCGAGCTGGTAGCCGCAGGCGCACCGGGCACGCTCGATCGCGCAGTGGCCCCCGCCTGGCAGCAGGCCGGCACGGACGCCGAGCGGCTGCGGGTGGTGATCGACCAGGTTTCCCAGCTCACCGACACCTCCGCGCGGGCGTGGCACGAGCGCCTGCGGGCCGATCGCACGCCCGCCGTCCACGCTGTCGACTGAGCTGCGGCGCCGCCCCGTCGCGATGCCTAGACTGACGCCGTGGCAGGCCGAATTCGCGACGAGGACATCGCTCTCGTCCGCGAAAAGGCACCCATCGCCGACGTGATCGGCGAGCAGGTCCAGCTCCGCAACGCGGGTGGGGGGAACCTCAAGGGACTGTGCCCGTTCCATGAGGAGAAGTCGCCGTCGTTCTCCGTATCTCCGGGACGAGGCCTGTTCTACTGCTTCGGCTGCGGGGCCGGTGGCGACGTGATTCGCTTCGTCCAGCAGGTCGAGAACCTCGACTTCGCCGAGGCGGTCGAGCGGCTGGCCTCGCGTTCGGGTGTCCAGCTGCGCTACGTCGACGGTGGCGCGGCGCCCAGTCGCCAGCATGGCCATCGAGCGCGGCTGATCGCGGCGCATGCGGCGGCCGCCGAGTTCTACGCCGAGCAGTTGCGCACGCCCGAGGCCCGTCCAGCCCGTGATTTCCTTGCCGAGCGCGGCTTCGACGAGACGGCGGCCACGACATTTGGATGCGGTTACGCGCCGTCCGGCTGGGACGCGCTGACCAAACACCTGCTCGCCACCGGGTTCACGTCGGCCGAGCTGACCAGCGGCGGTCTCGCCCGGGAATCGGGCCGCGGTTCGTTGATCGACCGGTTCCACCGCCGCCTGCTCTGGCCGATCCGGGAGGTGGGCGGCGACACCGTTGGTTTCGGGGCGCGGAGACTGTTCGACGACGACAAGGTCGAAGCCAAGTACCTCAACACCCCCGAGTCGCCGATCTACAAGAAGAGTCATCTGCTCTACGGCGTCGATCTGGCCAAGAAGGAGATCGCCCGCCAGCACCGGGCGGTGATCGTCGAGGGCTATACCGACGTGATGGCCTGTCACCTTGCGGGCGTGACGACGGCCATCGCCACCTGCGGCACCGCCTTCGGATCCGAGCACGTCTCCGTGGTGCGGCGCCTGCTCATGGACTCCGATGCCTTCACCGGCGAAGTGATCTTCACCTTCGACGGCGACGCGGCCGGTATGCGTGCGGCAGAGCGGGCGTTCGGCGACGATCAGAAGTTCATGTCGCAGACGTTCGTTGCGATCGAGGCCAGCGGTATGGATCCGTGCGACCTGCGCCTGAAGTCCGGCGACACGGCAGTCATGGACCTCGTTGCGCGTCGCATCCCGCTCGTCGAATTCGTGCTCCGATCGACGGTGGCGCGCTTCGACCTCGACACGGCGGAGGGTCGCACCGGCGCGATGGACGCGGGCATCCCGCACGTGGCCCGCATCAAGGATCGTTCACTGCGCGACGAGTACGCCAGGCGGCTGGCCGGCTTGATCGGTTTCGGCCTCGAGGAGCAGGTGATCGCACGGGTGCGGGGCCTCGGCCGGGCTAACGACCGAGGCGCCGCGGCGCCGACACTTGCCGCGCCGCGCCCCGCAGAGCGGGTGGACGAGGCGGTCGCATCGGTCGAGCGTGAAGTGCTCAAGGTGGCGCTCCAGATGCCGGCCATCGCCGGGCCGCAGTTCGATGCCCTCGCCGCGGATGCCTTCCTGTTGCCGGCTCACCGTGAGCTGCGCACTGCGATCGCCGCGGCAGGCGGCACTGCGGCTGCGGTGAGCGGGCCGGCGTGGACGTCCACGGTTGAGCAGCACCTCGACTCAGCCTTGCGCAGCGGTATGCACGCGCTGGCCGTCGAACCGCTGCACGCGGGCGCGTTCTCGCAGGATCGTTACGCAGACGCCATGCTGGCGCGGCTGCAGGAGATGGTGACGGCACGCCAGATCGGCACGCTGAAATCGACACTGCAACGGATCAACCCGCTGGAGAATCCCGACGAGCACGCCCGGCTGTTCGGTGAGCTGATCTCGCTCGAGAGCCACCGGCGCACGCTGCGTGAACGGGCGATCGGCTGATGTGCAGGGTGCGCTGATGGGCTGGTTACGCCGACGCGAGGCTCCGCCCCAGGAGGTCGTCGCCGCGTTGCCGCGTGAGGATCGCGTGCTCTCGTGGGCCGACGTCGACCCGGCCGGTGGTGGCGGGGTGGTCGTGGCGTCGACTCTCGGCCTGTGGTGGCCGGGCCCGGACGGCCCGCGGTGCATCGGCTGGCAGTTCGTCGACAAAGCCGTGTGGCGCGACGGCGTACTGAGCGTCGATGAGGCCGAGGTTGTCGATGATGTGCTGCTCGTCGATCGCCCCACCGTGTCGGTGCGGCTCACCGTTGCGCGCGACCTGCCGCCGACGATCCGCAAGCGGGTGGAGGCGAATGTCCTGCGCTCGCAGGTGTACCCGTTGCCCGGGGGTGCCGGGCGTTTCGTGGCGCGGCGGGTGCCCGGTCAGGACGGTGTGACGTGGCGGGTCCGGCTCGAACCCGGGACATCGGACGGGCCGAGCGTGCGCGCGGCGATCGAGCAGCGACTGCAGGAGCTGCGCGGTTGAGTCAGCCCCGCCCGGAGCCGTTGACGCCCTGAGCCGCGTGCGCCGAGTGGGTGGCGGGGCCGTGCAGCCGTGCGGCAAGCGTCTGGCGAGCCCGCGCCGAGACGTTGTCGACCTGCGCCTGGAGGACGCCCGCCGTGGTCTGGACCGTCTGGCTGCCCGCGACTCGGCGCGCAGTGGCAACGATTGCCTCGTAGCGCTCGCGGCCCGCCTTCGCCCCCAGGACGTACCCGACCGCGCCGCCGATGATCAAGCTCAGCTTCATTCCGTGTCCCTCCGACCTGCGCCGAGAGCTGTCGTGTCGTCGGCCCTCGGACTCTGCGGTCCACACTAACCCGGCGATGAGTGACCCGCGTCGTGGGATAAACTGACCCGGCTGCGCGGCACCCATGGGCCGCCATCGCACGATCCCCCATAGCTCAATTGGCAGAGCATTCGACTGTTAATCGAAGGGTTTCTGGTTCGAGTCCAGATGGGGGAGCCAGTCATCCTCCCGGCATGGCGGACGGCAATCACTCAGGAGGTTCGCGGTGCCGGACACCACGTGCCACATGTCGATCTCCTTGGACGGCTTCGTCGCCGGGCCGGACCAGAGCCGCGAGGAGCCCCTGGGTAAGCGAGGGCGGGAGCTGCACGGCTGGCACATCGGCGACCCGCGGGCCAATGATGCCGACAAGGTCGCGACCGAGTGGCTCATGCGCCCGCGGGGCGCGTACGTGATGGGTCGGAACATGTTCGGCCCGATCCGCGGGGACTGGGATGAGGAATGGACCGGGTGGTGGGGCCCCGAACCGCCCTATCACGCGCCCGTGTTCGTGCTGACCCATCACGCACATGACCCGATCCAGCTGAACGGCGGGACGACCTTCCACTTCGTCACCGAGGGCTTCGACGCGGCCTACTCTGCTGCCTGCGAGGCAGCCGGGGACAATGGCGTGGACATCGCCGGCGGGGCCTCGACTGTCCGGCAGGCGCTCATCGCCGGCGTGATCGACGAGCTCACCCTCGACATCGCGCCGGTCCTGCTCGGTTCGGGTGAGCGCATCTTCGACGGGGTTGAATCCTTCGGCTTCGAACCCGTCGAGGTGCTTCACTCACCGCTGACCAGCCACATCCGCTATCGGCGCGTCGGCTGACGCCTCGTGCGCTGGCGACAGCTGAGCGCAGGTCATTTGAGGACGTTGACCGCCCGAGCGATGACGAGTGCGGTGGTCGAGACCGCGACAGCGCTTTGGATCGCCATCAACGCCTTCGCCCAGCGTGACAGCGGCATCGTGTCCGTCGGTGAGAACGCCAACGCATTCGTGAAGCTGACGTAGAGGTAGTCGACGAACCTCGGAGCCCAATCGGGGGGCGCGAGTTTCGGATTGTCCATCTGTGGAAACTGAAAGTCGGGGTACGGATTCGTCGCCGCGCTGCGGGCGAAGGGCCCGCCCCGGTCCAATTCCCAGTACCAGATGCCGAACGCCACGATGTTCGTCAGAAAGATCGCCGCTCCCGACGCCAACAGGCCGGTGGCATCCCCGCCTGCCTTACCGGTGAGGATGGCGTGGTCCAAGAACACTGCCGAGAAGCCGTTGTCGATGGTGATCGCGGCGACGAGCGCCAAGCTGGCGTATTTGCCCCATCTCGTGGAACGCGTCAACCGGATCGGGTTCAGCGTCGTGAGAACGGCGAACAGAACAAGTTCCAGGGTGGGAATCAACCATCGCGGGCGCACGCCGTACTTGTCGGGAATCGCCAACTGGAACGCGACCGCCGCGAGGATGGCGATCATCAGCGGCACGCGACTTTCCGGGCTGCTGGGTTGCAGCCAACTCGGTAACACGCGGCGCTCCACCTGCTCGGCGCCGTGGATCAGCCGACCGAGGCCGTGCTGGGATCCGGCCGGAAGCTCCGGCGGCGAACCGTCCGACGTTGTCATGCGTTGACCATGCCATCGGTCGCAGCGAAAATCGCAGGGCAGGCTCGTGAGGTACAGGCGGTGTCTCTCAGGCGTCGCGCAGAACTTCGAGGCCAACGCTACGGACAGTCGTTGTCCGGCCTGGGCCAGGTGATCGCGCCGGCGAGTCGCACGGTGACGGTTGTCGCCCGCGACAACTGCAAGCGGGTCCAGCCGCCCTCGTTGTCGATGCATCCCGCCGGCTGACCGGTCGCGACGTCGGCGGCGATCAGTCCGCGTGTGTAACGCACCCGCAGCAACACCCTGCCCGCATGCGGAACCCGCAGCGTTACGGCCGATGCGGACACGTTCAGCACCGTCGCTCCGGAGGCGAGTGGCGCAGCATCGACGACGCGGTACAGCTGCCAGTTCGCGTTCGACCAGACCGGTCTCAGGTAGGGCAGCCCGGAGCCGATCAGGAGGGATTCGGCGCGGGCTGCTTGGTCGAGCCGCGCGTGCGGAACGGCCACCCAGGCGACAGCCAGGTCGTGAAGCCAGGCGTGGTAAGAGGTGGCCGTCAATGCGCCAGGACGGTAGAACAGTCCGTTGTCGGCGACGTCGGCCTGCCGGTCCCATCCGCGAGCGAGACCGAGGGGGGCGAGGTACGTCGTACCGAAATGGTTGGCGGTGTCGACGAGTTCGAGTCGCTGACCGATCGCCGCAGAACCGGCGGCCGCCCGCAGCGTGGTGAGCGTGTGTTCAAGCGGCTGGTAGAAGGCGCGTTGGGCCGATGGGGCGGCGCCACTGACGAGCTGGCCGGCGACGTCGCTGATCGGCCACGCCGCGCACAACGCGGCCAGTACAGCCACCATCCAGCGGCGCGGAAGGTGTCCGTAGCCGAGGATGAGCGGCACGCAGCACATCCACGGCAGGCGCACGATGTTGGCACCCACCGCACCGGGAGCGAGCAGGAACAGGGGTACTGCGGCTGCGGTGATCATCGCTCCGACAGAGATTGTGCGGTGGCCGCGGCAGGCGATCGCCACCGCCGCGCAACACAGCAGTCCGCGCACCGCATCGGCTGCCGCGAACGGCATCTCGCCGGCACCGGGGACGAACACAACCTGGCCGGCGGCGATCAGCAGCATCGTGCCGGCGCCCAGCACGGCCGCTCGGCGCAGCCCGTGATCAGTGACGGCCACCGCCAGCATCGCGATGCCGACGAACAGCCCGGCGAGCGGGCTCGCCAAGAACGCGACGGCGGCCAGTCCGGCCGACACGACGGCTCGGTTCTGGCGCAGCACGACGAGCGAGCAGAGCCCGACGGCGACTCCGACGGCAAAGGTGAGCCGCCCCACGACGACGTCGGCGAGGCAGATCATGACGAAAGCCGAGCCGGACAGGAATCGGCGCTGGGCCGAGGCGAGCAGCCGGTAGGCGGCCGCGCCGCCGCAGAAAGCTCCGGCCGCACCGAGAACCGGTGCGCCGACCCCGGCAATCCAGGTCGGTACGAGCCAGCTGTAGTCGTGCGTCCGCAGGCCACCGAACCAGCCGGTCCACCAGCTGATGTCACCCGCCTGCCGAACGACGTCGGCGCGGGCGAGCTGAGCGGCGAGGTCGGGGGAGCGCGGCGACCACAGCAGGTATCCGAGCGACATCGCTGCCAGTGCAGCGAACCCGAGGGCCATCCGAGATCCGCGTTGCAGAGACTCGGCGAACCACGTCAACCGGATCCGTATTTCAGCGGCGCCGTGCACATCCCGATCGTAGGAAGCATGAGGCACGGTGGCCCCCGGCTCTCAGCGCTTTGCCGAATCGATCGTGCGGTTCGCCTGCGTGTGGGGGGTTCGCACCGTGCTGGCCCGGTGCTGGCAGCACGATGAGATGGTTCTGAGTCTCTGCTGGGGATTAGACAGAATATGGTCGCCGGATGGGTGGGTTGGGTTCCGTGCCAGCGGTCGGCGTCGGCAACTAGACCGCTTGGGGGACGTGCTTGCCTGTGCAGTTGCGATTGTCCAGTCGGAGCCGATGGTCCCTCGTCGTGTTTGCCATCGCCTTGACGGGCATGGTGATCATCTATCACCAGTTGTGGGCCGATCCGGCTGGACGGGTGCTCGGTAGCCGCAACCACGGCAATGATCCGATGCAGATGATGTGGTTCCTCAAGTGGGTGCCATGGGCCATCGTGCATGGACAGAGCCCGTTCAACAGCGACGCGATCTTCTATCCCCATGGGGTAGCACTCACGTGGAACACCTTCGTGCCGACCCTGGGCATCCTCGCGGCACCGATCACGTTCACCCTCGGCGCGGCATATTCGTTCGCCGCACTGATGACGCTGGGGCCGGCGTTGACCACGCTTACCGGATTCTGGTGGCTTCGTCGATACACCCGGCATGCTGGAGCGGCGGCGATCGGCGCGTTCACCTTCAGCTTCAGCCCGTTCGTGGCGGGCCATCTGCTCGGCCACCTCAATCTCGTCTTCCTGCCGTTGGTCCCGCTAATGATCATGTTGCTCGAGGACCTGTTGTGGCGGTTCCCGCGAAAGTCCTCCCGCACTGCGGTGTACCTGGCGATCGCGGCCGCTGCCCAAGCCGGGATCAGCGAGGAGGTCCTGATCATCCTGGCGATCGGCGTCCTCGCCGCCGCGATCGCAGCAGCGGTAGTGATGCCGCGCAGGACAGCGGCCGCTGTCCGTCACGCGATCATCCCGCTATTCGCGGCGGCGGCCCTGTTCTGCGTCCTCGCGGCACCGATGCTCCTGAACCAACTCTTGTTCGCCCGGCATGTGGTGCTCCAGTCGCAGCGCTTTCACGCAGTGGTCGACGACTACGTGTACTCGACGACTCAGCAGATCTGGAGCACTGCGGGCGGTCATTACAGCAAGCTCGGCGGCGCCGAGGATGGCGTGTACGTCGGGTGGGGTCTGCTCGTGGCTCTGCTACTGGCAATCGCGCTCACCTGGCGACGAGATCGGCTTGTGCGCGTCGCCGCTATCGCAGCGGTCATCCTTGTCGCACTCACCTTCGGCACCGACGGAATCCCCCACGTCTGGCTGCCGTGGCGCCTGCTCACCCGCGTCGCGGACCTTCGCTCTGTGCTCCCGGCGCGAATCGCGCTGGGGACGTTTCTGGTGATCGCGTGGCTGCTCAGTCGCTGGATCGACCAGCTTTGGGACAGGGCCAGACCGCGCGTCGCGGACCCGCAGGTCAGCGAACGCGGCAGGGCGATCGCTGCAATCACCGCGCTGATCCTTGTCCTTATTCCGCTGCTGACCCTGACGCCGCGCGCGCTGGGCACATCAGCTCTGCCACCATCCGTCCCCTTCTTCGGATCGAGGGCGGAGCACCGGCTGATCCCCGCCAGCGCCCCCGTTCTCCTGCTGCCCATGCCGTGGCCCGGAGATGCCCGCGCGATGTATTACCAACAGCTCGACAACTTCCACTTCGTGCAACCCGGTGGCTATGCGCTGCTGCCGGCCGGGCAAGACAACGGCGATGCCGACATCCTTCGCCGCCTCGTTGCAGGCCCGCCCGGCGCACACGCCCGAGGCGAAGCCGCGACGGCTCTGGCCGAGGGACGTGACGCTCTGCGCCACCTCCACCCGAAGGCGATCATCGTCGTGCTGAGCGCGCCGAACTCCCGCTGGTTCTCGACGCTCGCCCAACGTCTGACCGGCCGTGCCCCCGATCTGAGCAGCAGCGGCGTTGCCGTTTGGCTGCTCGGCTGAAACTCGACCACTGGGGCGTCGCGCGGGTCTCACGGCGATCCGGTTCCCATCCCTCGTTGAGGATGCTCCGCCGGTGCGAAGGTCCCTCGACCGGTGCGGGAGGGATGCGCCGGCCGAGGGACGAGGACAGCATGCGCCGACCGGGTGCCTCGACGCTCGCCGGGGACATGCGCTTCTCAGGTTCGCGCAGCGGTCGCTAGCGTGAGCAACGCGAGCCGACGTTGACCCGGCCTGATGACGCGCGGAGTCAGTGGCAGGTGAGCTGAATGTTCCTACTCCTTAATGCACGCGAGAAGCTTCGTGCTCCTGTTCGGCACGCTGCAATACGTATACGCCAAATTGTCGGCAAGATAGGCGCCCTGCAGGTGGGTGGTCGCTGCGCCGTCGACCCTGGCGTAGTAGTCCCACTGCCCCACCTGAGCCAGCAGGTAGAAGTCGTCGGCGACCCAGGGGGGAGCGCCACCACCTGTGCCGTCGTCACCTTGCGTGCAGCTCTTGCCGTCCGGGGATTGCTTGCACGGTATCGGCGGGTTTGCCGAGGATGCGGGAGCGTCAACGATCGTGACGGCACCGGACGCCAGGCTGCCGGTGAGTAGCGCTAACGCGATCGTCGCGCGGCTCAGCTTCGACCGTCTGCCCTGGCGTGGGGTGTGGTTGCGGGAAAGCATCAGGCGTCCTCCGTGGGCGATGGCGCGGTGCGCTGGATTCATACGCCGATAGAGACGAGCCGCACCGTTGCCGGGTTGCACCGGCTCCGAAAGCCTTTGTTACGGGCTACTCGCCGGTCTCGCCGTCGACCGATTCGCGGATGAGGTCGGCGTGGCCGTTGTGCCGCGCGTACTCCTCGATCATGTGACACAGGATCCAGCGCAGGCTCGGCGCGCCGCCGTCGGGCCAGGTACGCCGGGCCAGCTGGTCGAGGCCGCCCCTGGTCAGGGCGTCATCGACCAGTGAGCGCGACCGTTCGACGGCGTGCTCCCACAGCGAGCGCAGCCGTTCGGGGGAGTCGTCGGCTGCTGAATCCCAGTCCCAATCGGGAGTGGCCTTCCAGTCCACCGCGTCCCACGGGGGCTGGTATTCGGCGGCGTTCAATGATCGGGAGAACCACACGTCCTCGACGAGCGCCAGGTGCTTGAGCATCCCGCCCAGCGTCATCGTCGATACGCCCACCTTCGCGCTGAGCCCGGCGGCGTCGAGTCCCCAGCACTTCCAGGCGAAAGTCGCGCGCTGATAGTCGAGGAAGCCCTTCAACGTGGCGACCTCGTCGGCCGCGATCGGTGGTTCGGGACGGCCCTGCTCGTCGACGACTGCCATAGGCGCGGAGTCTAGGACCGCGCTCCGACAGACCGACGCGTCGGGAAGTCCGTGTACGCGTATCGCCCTCAGCGTGCCCTACAGGTCCACGCACTCAACGACCTTCTTGTTGTCGAGCTTTCGGTAGCAAACCGGATAACCCAGAGCGTTCTGCAGCGCTGTCGCCTGCGCATTTGTCGTATCTTTTCCGTCGATTCGGACGTAGTAATCGATCGAATACATGCTGCTGTCCAGCTGGAATTGCATGGAGATCGACGATCCGCCGCCCGCCCCGTCGTCCCCCTGCGTGCAGCTCTTGCCGTCGGGACTCTGCTTGCAGGGGAACGGTGGCGTTGCGGCGGAAGACGGCGCGTCGATCAGACTGACCGCGCTGGACATGATGGCACCGCTGAGGAGCGTGAGCGCAACGACCGCGCCCCGGAACTTCGGTCGACGTGAGCATTCTTTTGTTGAAGACAACGCATTCTCCAAATCGCGTGGTGGTCGAGCGAATGGCAGGCTCGGTTACACCGATAAAGACGATCTGAATGTCGCGGCGCGTTGCATCGATGCAATGCCGGCCGTCAGTGGGAGCGCTACGCGCCGATTTGCCACGGATCACGCAGGTGCAGCAGGACGTTGCGATCGGCAGCCGTACCGGCACGCGGGCTCTGCTCCAGCGCGTACGAGCGTGATTGCCAGTCGTTGGCCGCGAGCTCACGAGACAGCGACGCAAGCGCCAGCGGTGCGTCGATCGAGGAATCCCAGCTCGGGGAACCGCAGTGGTCGACCATCGTCGTGGCGATCGTCAGCGTGCCGTCGCTGCGCAGCACCTCGACGATGCGCGACTGTTGCGGCCAGTCGATGAGTGACGGCGTCGTGATCTCCCACCACGAGCCGTGCGCCACGATCCCGGTGTGATGCGTGTGTCCGTTCAGCCACATGACAACGCTCGGGTGCCGAGCAAGCACAGCGTCGAATTCGGCACCGAGCACGCGGCTCGGCGTACCGGCGGCCCACGTGTCGTTCACCATCGTTCGGAGCGGGTGATGGCTGGCGAGGATCACGTACCGGTGCTCCCTGTCGGCCGCGTCCATCTCGCTCTCGAGCCATTCGAGCTGCTCGGCATCGAGCGATCCGTCCCATCCGCCGTGCTCGTCGACGGTGTCCATGACCAGAACGGTGCAGTCGCCGTGGTCGTGGCGGTAGTAGGCACGACCATCAGCGGCGAAGCCATGGCCCTTCGGCCGGGCACGGTCGTGGAAGTGCGCCTCGACGAACTGATCGCGGGTGATGATCCGGCGTGCCGGGTCGGGAGTCACTGGCCTGGTTCGTGCGGCACCGAGCGCCTCGAGGGCGGCCGGATCGCAGCGGGCCAGGCCCGCCACCAGCGCGATGATCGCGTCGTCCGTCCAATGAGCGGGCAGCCCTACAGCCTTCGTGGCTCCCACCGCTACGGCAGCGAGCGCGGCCGAACCCGGCACCGTGCCTTGAAGAAGCTGATCATGGTTGCCATGCACGGCCAGCCAGGGCACATCGAGTCCAGTCGCGTCGAACGGTGCGCGCACTGCGTCGAGCAGGCCGGGAACTTCGGGCAGGCCGTAGCGCATCCGCGGTAGGTCGGGATGCACCGCATTCGGATGCCAGTGCCGTTCGTCGTCGACCACATCGTCGGCGACTCCTTCGTAGCGGGTGAGGTCGCCCGAGTCGGGGCGGACGGTGCCACCGTCAAGCAAGGCCAGGTACCAGTCCAGCTCGTTCGCCTGCGCGTTGTCGGTGTTGTCGCCGGTGACAACACCGAAATCGACCGGCGCACCACCCACGGGGCCTTCATCTATCGCGTTCAGCGCCCGCGTCATCGCCTCGGCAACATGGGCGCTCATCATCTCCTGCGCCCGATAGGTGCCGATCTCTTGGATGTGCCCGCGCAAGGCTGAGTCCGGATCGACCCAACGATCAAGGAACTCGGCCCGCGCGGGCGATTGGGCGTCGCAGAGGTGCAGGTCGGACAGGTGCGCGATCGTCACCGTCGGCGTGCCAAGACGCGCGGGTGCGGGAGCGAGTTCCGTGCGGTGCTGGTGCGGCTCGCCGGGACCGGCAACGAGGGGGCGGTAACCACCCTCGCCGGCGGCACCGCCACGGATCGTCCGCTCGGTAGTCACGCCTGGTTGGCGAGCAACACCGGACGGTCGAGCAGTGAGATCGCAACGCGGCGGCCTGCGCCGAAATCACCAGCCCGGTGCGACGGCACGTCGGCCAGCACCTCGGTGCCGTCCTCGCGCAGCAGTCGCAACCGGGTGCTCGATCCACGGAACGTCGCGACGATCACGACCGAATCGCCGGTGTCCGACGGGCTGACGACCATCGCCTCGGGGCGGACGAGCACGGTCACGTCACGTCCGGGCGCGGGGAGCTCGCCGTCGGCAGCGAGCACCTGCGAGCCGACCCGCACGCGGCCGTCGGCCTCCGTCGCGGCGGCGAGGCGATTCATCGTGCCGACGAACTCCGCCACGAACGGGGTAGCAGGGCGGTCGTAGAGCACCGCCGGAGCGTCGATCTGCTCGAGCCGACCGGCGCGCATGACACCTACGCGGTCGGCCATCGACAACGCCTCCTCCTGGTCGTGCGTCACGAACACGGTGGTGACACCGAGTTCGAGCTGGATGCGCCGAATCTCGTCACGCAGCTGTTCGCGCACCTTCGCGTCCAGCGCAGAAAGTGGCTCGTCGAGGAGCAGAACGCGAGGCTGGATCGCCAGTGCCCGCGCGAGCGCCACGCGCTGTTGCTGCCCGCCGGAAAGCTGGTGCGGGTACTTCTTGACGTGCTCAGCCAGCCCGACGAGCTCGAGCAGTTCTACGGCGCGCTTGCGCCGGTCGGTGGCGCTCTGGCCGCGCATCCGGAGGCCGAACGCCACGTTGTCCGTGGCATTCATCGTCGGGAAGAGGCTGTAGGACTGAAACACCATCCCCATGTCGCGCTTGTTCGCCGGGATGCGGGACACGTCCTGTCCATCGACGAGGACGGATCCCGAAGTGGGCTGGTCGAACCCGGCAAGCAGTCGCAGCGCCGTGGTCTTGCCGCATCCGGATGGACCGAGCAGGGCCAGCAGCTCACCGGGCTCGATGCGCAGGGTGAGCCCGGCCAGCGCGGGCGTCGACCCGAAGACCCGGCACACGTCGCGGTACTCGACGGTGGTGCCGGACCGCACTCCGACGACATCCGCGGCAGTGGTCGATGCCTCTAGTGCCTCCATGGCCTCAACCCTTCTTCTCGGTCGCGCGGCGCCAGTTGAGCGCGCCTACCAGCAGCAGTAGGACTTCGACGAGCAGCAGGCTGAACACCGACACGGCCGCCTGCACCTGGCCGGAGGTAGTCGGCAGTTGGGCAAGCCAGACGGGGAACGGCTTGGTGTACAGCAGGATCGACGCGATCGTGTACTCGCCCATCACCAAGGCGAAGCACAGGAAGCCGGCGTTGATGATGGCTGTGCGCAAAGCCGGCATCAGCACACGCACCAGTACGTTGACCCAGCTCGCGCCGAGGTTGCGCGACGCTTCGACGAGTGTCTGTGCGTCGATGGATCGGATGCCGGCGTCCAGTGCCCGGTAGACGAACGGCATCGACAAGATCACGTAGAGCATCGCCAGCAGCAGCGGGTGCGTGCCGTCCTTGATGTAGTTGAGGATCGAGAACAGCTGGCTGCCCTTGACGCCAGAATGCTTCGGCTGCGCCCACTTGTAGACGTCGTCGACGCCCACGACGAGCACGACCGGCGGGAACACCAGCGGAAGCAACGTCATGATCTCGACGATGCCGCGCCAGCGGGGAAGGCGCAGGTGCAGCAGTAACTGCGTCGGCAACATGAGTCCGAGAGTGAGCACGATGGTGATGAGCGCGATCTCGAGCGAATACACCAGTGCGGTGGTGAAGCCGATCTGCCCGATCGCCGGCTTGGCGAAGATCTGCTTGTATGCCTCGACGCTGAGGCCGCCGCGGGGGTTCTGCAGGGTGAAGCTGATGCCGGCGATGAACGGGCCGATGAAATAGATGGCCGCCACGAGCAGCACAAGGCGGCGTGATATCGCGCCGGACGCGCGACCGCGGTTGCGGCGCGGCGGGTGCTGATCGACCGGCGCGGAGGGCACGAGTTCGGGCACCGCCGCCGACCCGTAACCGGTGGTCGTCATGCGTGGTCCGCCGTTCGTGGTGCTGCGCTCACGCCAGCCACCGTGACGTCCGGCGCTGCAGGAGCTGATAAATGATCGTGAGTGGCAACACGATGACGATCATGTCTAGTGCCAGCGCGGCGCCGAGATTCTCCTGCCCGGACAGCACGTTGCCCGACAGCACCGACGAGATGCGAATCGTCACGAGCGGGAATGAGCTGTTGATCGCGTACGCCGTGGCGTATGCCGAGAAGGAGGAACAGAACAGCAGGAGCACTGAACCGAGGAAGTTGGGCAGCAACACCGGACCGGCGACGTAACGCCAGTACTGCCAACGCTTCGCACCGAGATTCTCGGCGGCTTCCCCCCATTGCGGCTTGAGGCCCTCGAGAGCAGGCGTCATCACCAGGACCATCAGCGGGATCAGGAAGTACAGGTAGACGAGCGACAGACCGGACAGCTGCGCGAGCTGCAGGTGCAGGCTGTTGTTCAGCGAGAAGTGGAAATGGTCCTGCAGGAACTTCGTCGCAATGCCCGAGTTCGCGTCGAGCGTCGCGATGAACAGGAAGGCGAGCGGGATACCGCCGAAGTTGGCGAACACCGCCGCTGCGGCCGTTACCGCTTGACGGAGCAGCGTGCTCCGGCTGTTCACCACGGCGTAAGCGAGCAAGGTGCCGAGTACGGCGCCGATCATCGCCACCACGAAGGAGAGCTTCACGCTGGTGATCAGCGATGTGCGGTACACGCCCTTGAGTGACTCGGAGATGTTCGAGCCGGTGAAGCTCGTCTGGCTCGTGTGCACGAACTGCTGCGTGACCGGATCGCGGTGCGCCGCGCCGACGGTCGTCTTGCGAAACGCGTCGAACAGGATGAAGCCGATCGGCACGAGGAAGACGAGCGATACGTATGCGAAGAACGGCACAAGGCCGAGCCAGGTTGCCCCGATGCGGCGGGGCCGGGAATTCCCGGCCCCGCTCACATCGCGCGTCACATCCTCGTTGGCGGATGTCGGTGGAGCGGTGATGGCCACTACGAGACCGCAGCTGCCCACTTCTGTGTGACGACGTTCTTCGCTGCCGTCACCTGTGCCTGCGTCGGGCTGAACGGGGTCGCGTCGGTCACCGGCGGAACAGCAGCCAGCGCCGCCGCGTCAGCCGTGCTTGCCTGTTGCATCGCCGTCAGCTCGATCGGACGGGCGAAGCCGCGCAACCAGCCGTTCTGACCGCCCGTGGGGTCCTGGCTGTACAGGAACTCCTCCCAGAGCCGGGCCGCCGCCGGGTGCGCCGCATTGATGCTGATCGCCTGCGCGTAGTAACCGGAAACCAGTCCGTCGGACGGGACTGTCGTCGTCCACGTGATGCTGGCCTTCTTCAGGGCTGCCGCATTGCCTACGTTGAGGTAGTCCCAGTCGAGCACGATCGGCGTCGCGCCGGATTGCACTGTCGCCGGCGTGACCTTCGTCTTGTTGAAGATCCCTTCCGAGTTCAGCTTGTGGAAGAAGTCGATTCCGGGCTGGATGTTGTCGGCCGAGCCACCGTTGGCCAGGGCGGCTGCCCAGACCGCCTCGAATGCGGCATTCGCGCTCGTGGGGTCACCGTTGAGCGCGACATCGTGCTTGTACTTCGGGTTGTCCAGCTCCTTGATCGTCTTCGGGCAGGTGCCGCCGACCTTGGCTGCATTGCAGCCGATGGCGATGTAGCCGCCGTAGTCGCTGTACCAGAGCCCGCCGGAGTCCTTCTGCGCGTCGGGAATGCTGCTCCACGTCGCCACCTGGTACGGCGCGAAGTCACCTTCCTGGGCGCCCGAGAGGGCGTAGGAGTTGCCGATGTCCAGGACGTCGGGGGCACTAGCCTGCCCCTTCGTCGACTTGAGCGCGTTGATCTCGTCGCCGCTCGAGCCGTCCGGGTTCTCGCTATTGATCTTCAGGTGGTACTTCGCCGTGAACGCGTCGATCATCGGGCCGTAACCGGCCCACGTGCGCGGGACGGCGATCAGGTTGAGCGTTCCTTCCTTCTGTGCCGCTGCAACCAGCGCGGCCATACCGCCGCCGGCCTGTGCCGACTGGGCAGTGGCCCAGTTGACGGTGCCCCCCGACTTGGTGGTGCTGCCTCCGCTGCTCGTCGAGCTCTTCGAACTCGAGCATGCGGTGACAGTGAGCGCTGCCGCGCTCGCGACGAGCACTACGGCTCGTAGTTGTCGCATTCCGGCGTGTGCCACGTGCGTCTCCCTCGCGTCAGATCGTGGTTCGCCATGACAGTCCTTCGAGCGGGATGCCGAGCGATGTCGGCAACCTAACGCGCAGGTGAACGTCGTCACAATGGGCAGGCGGCATCGGGCTTACCAACCGAATCGGTCGGCGCCGGTACCGGAGAGACGTGCGGCCGTGATCTCATCGAGCGGGGCGAGCGTCCGGAGGGGTGTGCGATGGCGTGGATCTACCTAGCGGTGGCGATCGTGGCCGAGGTCGGCGGAACGCTGGCCTTGCGCGGCATCGCCGACGCGCCGCGCTTGTGGGCCGCGATCATGATCGCGGTCCTTTATGCGATTTCGTTCGGATTCCTTGCGCTCGCGCTGCGTGATCTCAAGGTGGGTGTCGTCTACGCGATCTGGTCGGCCATCGGCATCGCAGCGCTGTCTGCGGCCGGCCTGCTGTTCTTCGGTGAGAGCCTGAACTGGCAGGCCCTTCTCGGTCTGGCGTTCATCGTCGGCGGCGTGCTCGTCCTCGTGACATCCGGCACCACCTCACGCGTCTAAGCCATATCGCCGGAATGATCGCACCGGATACTGAGGCGGTGAACAGTCGCCGCCGTGAGGTCAGCGCGTCGCTCGAGATACAGGTGCATCAACCGCTCGAGATGCTGCTGCAGCTCGCAGTGTGCGGTATGGAACCGGCCGCCATCGACGAGTCGTTCACCGTGACGTGCGAGGGCCGTGCCGTGCCCGTCGTCGAGCTCGCCATGCCAGGTGAGGGACGGGTGCACCGCGTCACGCCGAGTGTGGGCAGGGCGTTGATCGAGTACCGGGCAACGGTTACCGGCGCAGCTCGCGAGCAGCCGGTGAGTGACGCTGATCGTGTCGCCTACCTACGGCCGAGCCGCTACGCGGAATCAGATCGCCTCGCGGCTGTCGCCAACGCCGAGTTCGCCGGAATTGCGGGCGCCGGTGCACTGCTCGCGGCCGTGTCGTCGTGGGTCGGTGCCCAGCTCAGTTACGTGCCGGGCAGTAGCGGACCGACCGACGGCGCAGTCGACACCCTGTTATTGCGCCAAGGCGTGTGCCGTGACTACGCGCATCTGGTGATCGCCTTGCTGCGCAGCCTGGACGTTCCTGCGCGCTTGGCTGCGGTTTACGCACCGGGTCTCGACCCGATGGACTTCCACGCTGTCGCCGAAGCCGCCGTTGACGGGGTGTGGCGCGTGGTTGACGCGACGTTGCTCGCCCCACGCACGTCACTCGTCCGCATTGCGACAGGACGAGATGCGGCCGACACCGCCTTCCTGTCCACCTACGGTGGTGCGGTCGACCTGCTCTCGAGCGAGGTCGTCGCGGTCGTCGACGGCACTCTGCCCGACGACGACGTCCATTCGCTCGTCTGCATCACCTGACAGCGGACGCACTTCGTGCTCGCATTGTCGGCTTCGACGCGAATGCGCACGTAACAAGAGACGTTTTGCCCGGTGGCGTCCCTGTTTGACCGTGGCACGGATGCGCAGCCAGCCGTCGCCGATTCCGGAATCCGGATACCTTTCGCCCGTCCTCGGGAGGGCTCATGGCTATCTGGCGTTCACACGGGAGCGCGCACGGCCGGCGGAGTCGCGGGGCCCGCGCCGTCGGTGTGTGTCTGCTCGCCTGCACAGCGATCGCAGCACCGGCGCTCACCACAGGAGCGAACGCCGCACATACGCGCAGGATCGCCACCGCGCAGGACCTCTGGATCACGCCGGCCGACTACACCCACCCGGACGCGATGTACGCGCTCGAGGTGCAGGTACTCGGTAAGGATCACGCGCTGGAGCACCTTGGTGAGCGCAACATGGCGGCGCGACTCGTTGCCGAGGGCAAGATCGTGATCCAGGGGACGACGCCACCGCCGTCCGGACCGGCCAACCAGGTGGGCCAGTGGACGGCGCCCTTCACGCCGCCGAATTCGAGTGCGCAGGCGATCGGCGTGCACGCGATCCTCTTCAATACCGGCAAGGTGCTGCTGTTCGGCGGCTATTTCGACACGAACGACCAGACGCTTGCGACCGACGCGTTCTTGTACAACCCGGTCGACGGCAGCGCGGTGGAGGTGGATCCGCCGCACAACACGTTCTGCGCCGGCGAAGTGCTACTCCAGGACGGATCGCTGCTCGTCGTAGGCGGCCGGGGCGGCAACACGCACCCCACGCCAGGCACTCCGTACGTGCTGCGCTTCGATCCTGTCAGCGAGACCTGGCAGGAACAGCCCCAGACCACGCTCGGCAGGTACTACCCGACGACGACCGAACTGCCCGACGGCCGCGTGCTCATCACGACGGGGAACATGACGACGGGACAGGTCAACCGCACGGTCGAGGTGTTCACGCCCGGCGTCGGCTCGGCCCAGGGGTCATTGCAGACCGTCATGAACAACGTGGTGCTGGATCTCTACCCCAAGCAGTACGTGATGCCCAACGGCCAGGTCTTGATCATTCAGCACAACCTCACCAGCCTGCTGGACACCACGGCGTGGAAGCTGACGAAACTGCCGAACCTCTCCATCTCCCGCAAGAACAACCCGAGTTCGGCGCTCCTTCCGGCCGCGCCCGGTGCGCCCGAGACGAAGGTCTTCATCACCGGTGGCGCGCAGAGCCAGCGCGGTGATACCACCGCCACCTCGGAGATCTTCGACGACGACAACCCGACAGCCGGGTGGAAGCCCGCAGCGTCGATGCCCAACCCGCGCACGCACATGAACGTCATCTACCTGCCGGACGGCACGATCGCCGGCATCGGCGGCAACTCCTTCGACCGGTTCGGCACGCCGCAGTACGCGGCGCTGAACTACAACCCGACCCTCGACAGCTGGACGACGTGGGCCTCGCAGACGTTGCGTCGCGCCTATCACTCGACGGCGTTGCTGCTGCCTGACGGGCGCATCCTGTCGGCCGGCGATACCGGTCCCGGCGGGGGCGGTACTCGTCTTGAGATCTTCTCGCCTCCTTATCTCTTCCAGGGACCGCGGCCGGTTGTCACCAGCGTGTCGGGCAGCCAGTTCGACTACGCCGGCAACATCGACATCACCACGGACTCACCGGTGAGCCGGGTCGTCTTGATCCACCCGACCGCCGTCACGCACGCGAACGACATGAGTGGTCGATTCGTGGAACTGGTCAAGACGGTGAACAGCGATGGCTCGGTGACCGCCTCGATGCCTGCGAACGCCAACCTGGCACAGCCCGGTTACTGGATGATGTTCGTCCTGAACTCAGCGAACGTGCCCAGCGTTGCGACGTGGGTGCACCTCGGACCGATGAACTACGGAGGCTGACGTGCGTCGCATCGCCATTGGTGTTGCTCTCGCGGCCCTCACCATCGCCGGACTCGCCCAGAGCGCGGCTGCGCGTCCCATTCCGGGCCAGGCGAGCATTCTCGTCCGCACTTCTGGGACGATCACCGGACCAACCGGCTCCCGCACCAGCACCCTGGCGCTCACGCCCGCGACGGTAAGCCTGAAGACCCTCGATCGGCTCGGGTGGAAGGACCGTGACGCCTTGCAGGAACCGCATCTGTGGGTCTTCACGATGGACTCGACGAAGGTGCTCGGTCGGACGATCGACGACGGCAAGCCGTGCCCGCTCTGCGACACGGCGGCGCAGGAAATGGCTGCAGCGCTGGCCGTCGATCCGCAGGTCACCCGGGTGGAGCACGGCGACACCGGTGGCCTTGACGCCGAGGGGGACGCCTACCTCGACCGCCTCAACGACGATGTATGGGTGCGCGTCCACGCACTCCCAGGGAGCACCTGGTTCTACATGGACGCGTACCACCCGTGGCTGCACGGCGAGGTGGATGTCCACGCCTGACGGCGTGCCGGGCGAAGGGTTAGGTTCACTACGGGATCGACTGCCCGTGGGGAGAAAGCCATGACAACCGCACACGTGACGTGCCCGCTCTGTGAAGCCACCTGCGGTCTCGACGTCACCATCGATGGATCGGTGATCACGGCCGTCCGGGGCGACGACAAGGACGTGTTCTCCGCCGGATACATCTGCCCGAAGGGTGCCTCGCTCAAAGCACTGCACGAGGATCCGGACCGGTTGCGCACGCCGATGCTCAAGCGCGACGGAACATGGCACGAGGTCGGATGGGACGAGGCGTTCGCCGAGATCGACAGGCGGCTGCCTGCTCTGATCGCCGAACACGGCAAAGACGCGGTCGGCGTGTACATCGGCAATCCGTCGGCACACAATCTGAGCACGCTGTTGTACGGCAGGGTGCTCTACAAGACGATCGGCACCCGCAACATCTTCTCTGCCAGCACGGTCGATCAGATGCCGAAGCACTTCTCCTCCGGCTATCTCTTCGGCGATCCGCTGTCGATTCCGGTGCCCGACATCGACCGCACCGAGTACCTGCTCATGCTGGGCGCGAATCCGCTCGTGTCGAACGGCAGCCTGATGACCGCGCCAGACGTGCGCGGCCGGCTACGAGCGATCCGGGAACGCGGTGGCCGGATCGTCGTCGTGGACCCTCGGCGTTCGCGCACCGCGGAGATCGCCGACGAGCACGTCGCGATCCGCCCGGGCACCGATGCACTGCTGTTGTTCGCGATGGTGCACGTGCTGTTCGAGGACAGCCTCGTCCGGCTACGCGCGTTGCAGGATCACGTGGCCGGTGTCGACGTCGTCCAGTCGCTGTGCGAGCCGTTCAGCCCCGACGCGGTCGCGGAATCGACGGGAATTGCCGCGGCGGACATCCGGCGCCTCACCCACGAGCTTGCGGCGGCCGACCGCGCCGCCGTGTACGGCCGCATCGGCACCTCGACGCAGACCTTCGGCACTCTGGCCAGCTGGCTCGTCGACGTCATCAACGTGCTCACCGGAAACCTCGACCGCGACGGCGGTGCGATGTTCCCGCTTGCGCCGGCGGGCCAGGCGAACGCCACGGCCGGGCGGCGGCGCGGCTTCAGCACCGGGCGCTGGCACAGCCGGGTGCGCGGGCTCCCCGAGGTACTCGGAGAGCTTCCCGTCGCCACGCTGGCCGACGAGATCTCCACGCCGGGCGACGGCCAGGTGCGTGCGCTCATCACCATCGCGGGAAATCCGTGCGTCAGCACGCCGAACGCCGAGCGTCTCAGTGCTGCCCTCGACGATCTTGACTTCATGATCTCGATCGATGTGTACCTGAACGAGACGACCCGGCATGCCGACGTGATCCTGCCGGCTCCGCCGCCGTTGGCGCGCGAGCACTTCGACCTTGTGCTCTACCAGTTCGCCGTGCGCAATGTCGCGAACTGGACGCCGAGGGTGATCGACACGGATCTGCTGCAGGAATGGCAAACGCTGCTGCGCCTGGTCGGCGTCGTGGCGGGGCAGGGCCCGGCCGTTGATGTCGACGCACTGGACGAGCTGGTGGCGGCGGAGGTCGCCCAGCGCGCCGGGCTCGATCCGGCCGTCGCCGCGGGGCGCACCGGTCCGGCGCGGCTGGTCGATCTCATGCTCCGCAGCGGTCCGTACGAGCTCACCCTCGCCGATCTCGAGGCCGCCCCGCACGGCATCGATCTCGGCGCTCTCCGGCCCCGGATACCCGAGGTACTGGCCACGCCCAGCGGCCTGGTCGAACTCGCGCCCGAACCGATCGTGGCCGACGTACCTCGGCTGGTTGCCGCCCTTGCCGAGGGTCCGGCTCAGGGCATGGTCCTGATCGGGCGGCGGCAGCTGAGCTCGAACAATTCGTGGATGCACAACATCGCCCCACTCGTGCGGGGCGCCAACCGGTGCACGGCGCACCTGCACCCTGACGACGCGAGCGCACTCGGTCTCGTCGACGGGCAGTTGGCGACGGTGAAATCCCGTGCCGGTTCGATCACGGTGCCGGTGGAGATCACCGATTCGGTCCGCCCCGGCGTCGTCAGCATCCCGCACGGATGGGGTCACGGTGTCGACGGCACTCGTGGCGACGTCGCCGCCCTGCACGCCGGCGCCAACTCCAACTTCCTGGCCGACGAAATGCTGCTCGATGTGCCCACCGGGACGGCCGCCCTCAATGCGATCCCGGTCGAGGTCGTCGCGGCCGGTTGACCCGGTCGCTGCCGACGGGCAATTCCTGGACGGCGCCCCAACCCCCGATCGGCTGCTGGGGCACCGCCAGGGGGAGCTTGCCCAGGCCAGGTTTGTTTGGTGTCAACCTCGGCCCTCAGGCGGCGAAGCTCCCTGTTTCGGCCCCCCGCTGCCCGGCAGCTTAACGCAAACTTAACGCTGCGTCATCATCTAGAGTCGCTCGTGAACTTGTGTTGTAGATCCGTCGCCCTGCTGTGCGCCGGTGGACCGTGAGGGGGCTCGTGGCCGACAGCGAGGAGCGCGGGGGGCTCGACGATCTGTACAACCAGGGCTTGCTCACCGACGACGAGCATCGCCACGCGGTCGAGCGGATCACTGCCCACGACGAAACCGACGACAGCGAGCGTCACGACAGTGGGAGACGACAGATGCCGCGCCTGATGAGGTTCTGGCCGATCGTCGCGCTTCTTGTGGGGATCGGCCTGATCATTTTCGCCATCGTCGGTACCGGCGGTGGCGGGACGTCCAAGCAGCCCGGCCTCGAGGTGGACGGTGCGGTCGTGATCTCTCATGGGGAAAACGGCGCGGCGCCGAACGACACTTCGGTGCAGCCGGGTGCGAGCTTCGGCGCTGGTGGCTTCAACGTCGGGCAGGGCTGCCACACGATCTCCGGGTTCATCGACATCGCCTCGGGAGCGTCCGTCCAGATCACCGATGCCAGCGGCAAGACGCTGGTCCGCACGGCCTTGAAGGCCGGCGTGTTCGACCAGAACGCCGACTGCGTCTTCGGTTTCACTGCGGCGGTTCCGAAGGTGAGCGGCTATTCGATCAAGATTGCCCAGCGGAACCCGGTGTCCTACTCGCAGGCCGAGATCGGGCGTCCTCAGCTGATCTTGTAGCGATGATCGTTATGCCCCCTGCGCTGCTGGGTAAGACAGTGGTGAGAACACGCGGGGGAGGGCACATGACTGAGGCGGCATCGCTGCCGAACGGTGCGCTGAGGTGCTCGGTCGACGACGACGGCTCGCGCGTCACCGTGTGGCTTCGCGGCAGACTCGATCTCGACACGGTGTGGACGCTGGGCGCCGAGCTGTCGGCGCTGATCCGCGCCGGCCGGCGACACCTGACCGTCGACGTGGGCGAATGCGCGGCCGTGTCACCCGTCTGCGTCGGAGTACTCAACCGCACGGTCGGCGAGCTGAAGAGCGCCCACGGCGTGCTCGCCCTACGCGGGCTGAGTGAGGCTGCGTTGCAGCGATTGCGCACCGCCGGTCTGCACCCGGCCGTGCGCACATCGCCGCGTCACCTCGACCTCATCTAGCCGCCGCGATACCGCCGCGCGCCGCACCCGGGGTCAACCCAGATAGGCGACGGCCTCGATCTCGACCAGCATCCGCTCGTCGAGGAGCGCCTTCACCACGACCATGGTGGCCGCGGGCGGCGTCTCGCGAAATGCCGCCCCGTGCGCCTCGCCGACCGCCTGCCAGTGGGCCGCATCGACGAGATACATGCGCGTGCTCACGATCTGCGGCAGCGCGGCACCGATTCGGGCGAGCGTCTGCTCGATCTTGCGCAGGCACTCGGCGGTCTGCGCCCCCGGGTCACTCTCCCCGACTACCGACCCGTCGGGGGCTACGGCGGTCACCCCGGAGACGTAGACGTGATCGCCGGCTCGTACGGCCGCGCAGAAGCCGATGACGGGCGCGTACCGCGACGTCGAAGGCGTCCGGCTCACCCGCTCGCTCACGATGCGGTCATCGCCAACCGTGCCCGCAGACCGGCGCGCACATCGGGCCATTCTTCGGCCAGGATCGAAAACAACAGCGTGTCGCGCACCGTGTCGTCAGATCGTCGTTGATAGCGGCGCAGGGCGCCTTCGTAGTGCGCACCCAACCGGCTGATAGCCCGCGCCGAGCGGTGATTGCGAACGTCGGTCTTGAGCTGAACTCGCCCGACGCCGAGGTCGTCGAACGCGTAGCCGAGAAGCAGGAGCTTCGTTTCCGGGTTCACTGCGCTAGCCCACGCCTCGCGGACGTAGGTCGTCGCGCCGATCTCGATGCGGGCATCGTCGACAGCGACGTCGAGATAGCTCGACGTCCCCACGAGCGAGCCGGCCGGGCACCGCCCGATCGGGACACGCGCCTGCACCACCCACGTGAGCCAGCCAGCGCCCGCGCGAGCGGCGAGAAGTTCACTCCATTCCGCGCCGTCGGCAGGGCGGCCACGCACATGCGTCCACAGCTGTTCGTCGTCCAGCGCAGCAAACAGGCCCGCACCGTCGAGCGCGGGAACGGCCGGGCGAACGAGCACGGTGTCGCCGATGAGGGCGACATCGGACGGTGGCGGCCAGTTCATCGCCGGCCAGGGGGTGTCGTCGGGACGCGGATCGGTCGGTGGCTCGAACAGCGCCGGCGTCACGGGCGCCAGTCTTCGCGGTAGTCAGGATGGTCGGCGAACGGCAGCGCCATCAGGCGAAGCGTGGGGCATGGCTCCGGGTGCCCGCACCCCAGACAGAGATCCGGACCGTCGGGGAGGGCGCGGGGGTTGTGGTGCAGGCCGACGATGCGGCGCCGGGCGTCGGACCAGACGAGCATCCGCTCCGGATTGGCCAGGCCGATCCATTCCTTCACGACCGGCCGGTCGTCGTGCACTCCCGAGCCGCGCGCGGCTCGCGCCACCGCTTCGTCCTCGGCTACCCGTGCGAGGAGGAATTCGGCCAGCTCGTTCACGCCCCACATCCTGCTGCATCGCGCAATGTTGATCTAGTCGGTTCTGCCTGCATTGGCCGCCTCGCCCGCCCACGGGTAGTCCATCTGGCGTGCGGTGGACGATGCGAGCTCCGGCGTCGCGAAGCGGGCCACGAGATGCAGGGCGAGGTCGATGCCCGCGCTGACCCCGGCCGACGTCGCGATGTCGCCGTGGTCGATGTACCGGGCGTCCGGGTCGACCTGGACGGACGGAAACCGGGTGCGGAGCTCGTCGAGGTCCTCCCAATGCGTGGTGGCGGTACGGCCGTCGAGCAGCCCCGCGGTGGCAAGCACCAGAGCCCCGGTGCACACCGACGCGATTGTCGGCGTGGTCGCGGACCGTGCTCGTAGCCAGGCAATGAGAGCCTCATCCGCTTCGACGGCGCGCGTGACGCCACCCGGTACGAGCACGATGTCGGCTTCCGGTGCGGTGTCGAGCGTGTAGGCGGTCGTGATCGGCAATCCGCCGCGGGCCAGGACTGTCGTCGTCGCACCGACCGCGACCGTGCTCACCACGAACACCGGTGGACGATCGCGATCGGCACGGCGGGCGACGCGCGCGGCGACCGAGAAGACCTCGAACGGCCCGCAGACGTCGAGCACCTCGACCTCATCGAAGAACAGGATCGACACACGCACGGTCTGCATGACGCCAGCGTGCCGAATAGCGGTGCGCCCGGGCAGCGGCTCAAGCGCCAGATTTCGGCTAGATCCTGCCAGCGAGGGCATGCAGGGCAGCGGGGAAGATCTCGGCCGGCGGCGTGACCAGACCTGCACCGACCTGGCCGGTGCCCGCGACCCGTCCGGCCATCCCGGTGTTGATCTGGGGCAGGATGCCCGTCCGGACGACCTTGGTGACGTCGATCCCCAGGGGGGTGCCGCGGAAATCGAGGACGGGGACGGCGAACACCGCGTGCTCGGCAAGGGTGATCTCGTACATCCGGCGCGTGTTCGCCAGCGCGTCCGCAACGGTGCCGCCGACGAACTTGACGATGGCCGGCGCTGCGGCCATGGCGAATCCGCCGAGACCGATCGTCTCAGTGATCGCCGAATCGCCGATGTCGGGATTGGCATCCTCGGGACCGTAGGAGCCGAGGTAGAGACCCTCGGGAACCTGCGCGGGGCCGGTGAACCAGAGGTCTGCGGTGCCGGACACCTGGATGCCGAAGTCGGTGCCGTTGCGCGCCATCGCCACGACCATCGTCGAACCGGCGATGTTGCGGGCACTGTCGAGCGCGAGCTTGCAGGCGGGCATAGCCAGGTTGAGGAAGAAGTGGTCGTTGCCTCCGATGAAGGCTGCCGCCGCGGAGACGTCGGTCGCCGAGAAGCCAGAGGTGACCATGGCGGGGAGCAGATCGCGCAGGAGCATCAGCGTTCCCGCTCGATTGCGGTTGTGCGCCTCGTCGCCCATCTGCACCATCTGGGCGAGGATCGCGGTGATGTCCACTGGGCCGTGTGAGCGCACGGCCGCCTGCAACACCGGCCCGAGCGTGCCCGACATCCACCGCAGTCGCTCGATGACCTCGGGGGAGTACGCGCCGTAACGCAACACCTTCCCCAACCCCTCGTTCAAGGAGCAGTAGGCGCGACGCCCGGTCTGCGGATCCTCGAGCACGAACATCCACATCGACCGCGACACGACACCCGCCATCGGACCCACCGCAGCGTGGTGATGGCACGGATCCAGGGTGAGCGTTCCGTCGACCACGAGGTCCGACGCTCGCTCGGGATCATCGACGACGCCCTCGAAGACGGCCGCGCCCATCACCGCGCCACGCAACGGACCGGATGCGCGGGCCCAGTCGATCGGCGGGCCGGCATGCAGCAGCTGGGTGGCCTCGAGCCCGAGCGCCTCGCCGGCCGGGAGCACATCGACGAGCATCGCCCGGCATGCCTGCACGCGGCGGACGGCCTCAGCGTTGGCCGCCGCGCGGCGTCGATCGCCGGCAACGGCGGCCAGGTCGGCCTCGGTGCCGGGCATCGGCGGTGCCCAGTCGACGCGCGTCACCGACGTTGCCTGCGACTCGGCGGCCGCGGCGAACAGGTCGGCGCCCGCGGTGATCAGCGTGAGGTCGCGCCGCAGCAGATCGGTCATTCGGTCGCCACCACGAGATCGCACGCGAAACGTGCCGCCTCGGCGTTCGACGTGAAGACGTGTGCACCTGCGTCGTGCAGGATCCGGGCCTGGCCCGAGATGTCCTGCGGATCGGCGCGGGCACCGATCACCGACACGACGACGGGCAGCTCGGCGGGGGCGTCGCGGATCGCGGCCGCGATCTCCGCGGCCGGGTTGAGGTGCGCGCCGTGCCCGAGGACGACGTCGAGCAGCAGCACGGCGGTGCGCTCGTCGGCAGCCTCGGCAGCGAAGCGTTCGAGCCGCAGTGTCTGGTCGATCATCGGATGCGGGCGCCCCCGCGTCAGCTCGTCGTCTCCGAAGTCGATCATCAGGTGCGCGTCGACGCGGTCGCGGGGGTCGATGAGCCAGTCCGGTTGCAGGGGGATGTTCGAGTAGACGGCGCCGAAGCGCAGTGCCGCGATCGTCATCGCTTCGTCGCACAGCGTGCCGCCGGCGAACAGACCGCGAAGCCAGCCAGCGCGCGGCTCACCGGCCCGACCGGGCCACGACGGCCACCGAGGCACGGCGACACCCAGCCGGCGGAGTGCGTGTTCGGTCGCCGCCGTGAGGTCGGGTCGGTCGCCTCCTATCAGGGCAAACTCGACGGGCGTGCCCAACGTGTCGGCGAAGCGCCGGATTTCGGCAGCGACCGCGTCTGCGGGTGGCTTGGAGATGACGATGATCAGATCTGTCGTCGGGTCCGCGTCCAGAGCACGCAATGCCGCCCGGGTCGATCGGCCGCCGACGTCGGCGGACAGATCGCGGCCGCCCACCCCGAGCGCCGCGCTCACACCCACGCCCGCGGCGTCGAGCAGGCAGAGCACCTGCTGCGCGCCGGTGCCCGACGCGGCGACGACGCCTACCGGACCCGGTGCCAGCGAGTGGGAGAAGCCGAGACCGACGCCACCGACGACCGCTGTGCCGCAATCAGGACCCATGACGAGCAGACCGCGTTCGTCGGCGGCCTCCTTGAGTGCGATTTCCTGCTCGACGCTGACGTTGTCGGAGAAGATCATCACGTCGCACCCGGATTCGAGCGCGTCGATCGCCTCGGTGAACGCGTGCTGTCCGGGAACCGAGACCAGGACCAACGCCGGTCCGGTGTCGCGCGCTGCCAACCCGACAGTGCGCGGCGGCTGGTCGGCGACGGCGCCACCCGCTCCACCGCCCGTGGCCCCGCGCCGGGCCGACAAGGCGTCGTCGACCGCCGACAGAGCCGCTGCGAGGCTTGTCTCGTCTTCGGCACGGACGGCGACGATCAGGTCGTTGGCCGACGCACCGGAGGGGACCGGCAATCCCATACCGTCCAGCAGGCCGAGGTTGAGTTCGGTCGCCATCGCGACCAGTACTGCCCCGACGCCGGGGAGGGCGGCCACCGACCGGCTGACCTGCATGAGTGTCACGGAGTCGGCGTAGGCGCCGGGCCGGACCTCGGCATGCTCGGCCGTCATGCGGCCGCTCCGGCGTGCCGGTGATGGAGTGTGCCTGCCGCGATGAGCACGCCGGTCATGAGCGCTGCGCCGGAGGTGGCGCCGATCCGCAGCACGTCGCCTATCGCGCTCTCGATGCCGGCGCCGGTGATGCAGGCCGTGACGAGCCGTCCGAATGCGGGCACGCAGTCGCCTTCGATGGCGTGCCGGAGCAGCTGTGCCGACAGCGCCGTCGTGCGGTCGGGGGCCAGGTTGCTCACCTCGATGGCGAGCCGGGTGTCGGCCGTTCCGAATGCCCGGGCGGCGAGCAGGTATCCCGCCAGGACGTCGTCGCCGCTCGGCGTCAGTCCCGGGCCGCGGCCGAGTAGCTCGGCAACCACCGGCACGGTGCCCGGCTCGACCTGCACGCCGATGTCACGCGAGCTCGCGGCTGCCGTGACACGGGCAAGCGCGCCCAGGACAGGCGAACCGGTCGGGAGCTCGGGCGGACTCCACCACCCGCTGCACACCACCGAGACGGCGTGCCGGCCGCCATCGCCGGCGTGGGTCCAGCGGAGCTCGCCGTCGCCGAGCATTGCAGGTGTCGAGAAGTCGTCGACGAGGGAATCGAGCGGAAGCTCGCTCGCCCGCCGGGGCACGACGAGAGCGCAGGGAAGCCACTGCGCGTCACGCGTCACCACGGCAACGACCGAATCGCACCGAGTGCGCAGGTACAGCGCACTGCCGCACGTGCCGAGCCAGGCGACCGGCTGGCGAGGGCCCGTCACCAGCCGGTGCACACGGGTGCACGAGGCGGCCGGGATCCTCATGATCCGTGGACGCTAGCTGCGGCGCGTACCGTCTCCCCATGGAAAGTCTTGCCAACATTGAGCGGTCACAGGCACGTGATCTGCCAGCCGTGGCCGGGTTCGCGCTGACCGTGCGCGACCTGCTCTCGCTCCCGAGTTTGGCCGGCGCCGACGTCGTGGCCGGATCGGCAGGCCTCGACCAGCCCGTGCGGTGGGTGAACGTCATGGAGGTGCCGGACATCCTGCCCTGGGTCAAGCCGAACGAGCTGCTGCTCACGACAGGGTTCCCGCTCAGTCACGCGGGAGACGGCCACCGCGCCGACGCAGGCGATCTGGTCCGGCTCGTGCGGGGGCTGGCCGAACGTGGCGTCACCGCGCTCGGCATCAAGACCGGCCGCTACCTCGACGAGATCCCGCCGGAGATGCTGGAGGCGGCACGAGCGCTCGACTTCCCGATCCTGGTACTGCCACGGGGCGTCGCGTTCGACGAGGTGATGTCGGAGGTCTTCACCCAGCTTGTCGACCGTCAGTCCTGGGCGCTCGACGTCGCCGACAGGCTTCATCGAGCCTTGACGGCGATCGTGCTCGAAGGCGGTGACCTGCCGCAGATCGCCGGTGAGTTCGCCGCCCTCTTCGAGTCCGCGGTGCTCATCTGCTCGCCCGACGGGCGGGTGCAGACAACGGCCGGCTCGGATGCCGACGTCGCGGCTCTGAACGCACTGCCGATGTTCGACGAATCGGGGCGCTTCCGCACCGAGCGCGTGCACGCAGGGCTGCAGGACGCCCCGCGCGAACATTCCGGCCAGCTGGCGGTGGCGCCCGTGATCGCCGGTGGAACTGACCACGGCTTCATCGTCGCGTACAGCTCGAAGGGCGGGCTCGGACCCGTCACCGTGCAAGCGCTGGAGCGCGCGGCAACGGTCGCAGCGCTCGCGATCACCAAGCAGCTCGCCGTCTCGGCCGTCGAGTCGAAGTTCCGTGGCGACTTCCTGCGTGACGCGCTCGCTGGTGTCGCCGGACCTGCCGAGCAGGTCGTCGAGCACTGCGCGCAGCTCGGGTGGGACGTCGCCCGGCCGATGTGCGTGGTCGTTGCGCAGCTCGACGAGACGGCCACCGATGCCGGCCAGGTCAGCGATCCGGCGCTGCGGGCCGGCGGGCGAACGCCCCAGGACCGGCTGGCCGCCGCCTGGCAGCAGGTGGTGCGCAGCCGCGACCGCGCGGCGCCCGTGGTCGGCTTCGCGCACGAGGTCGTCGTACTTCTCCCTGCAGGGACGCGGCCGGTGTCCGAGACCGTCGCCGAGATCGTCGCTGCGGTGACGGGCGATCGCGGCGGGGGCCGGCGTTCCTTCAGCGCAGGCGTCAGCAGGACCATCGATTCGGTGTCCGAACTGCCGAGCGCGTACCAGCAGGCCCGTCGATCGGTCGCGGTCGGCCGGCGTATGCACGGGCCGGGGTCGGTCGCGCACTTCGATTCCCTCGGCGTGCACCGGCTGCTCTCGCTGGTGAGTGATCCGGACGAACTACGCAGCTTTGCCACCGAGGTGCTGGGCTCGCTCTCGGGCGAGACCACCGAGGCCGTCGACCTCCGCCAGACCCTGCAGGTGCTGCTCGACACGAACTGCAATGTGGCCGAGACCGCTCGCGCACTGCATTTCCACTACAACACGCTGCGTTACCGGATCGGCAAGCTGGAAGCGATCGTCGGCCCCTTCACCGCCGACGCCAATCTCCGGCTCGACATCGCCCTCGCCCTCCGGGTCCTGCACATGCGTGGCCTCTGAGGCGGCTTTGTGACTGGACGCGGCAGCAGTGTTCGTCAGATTTAGCCAATGATCGGCTCTTGACGGCGGTCCTACGTTCTGCGTGAGCGTGGTCACTCAGCTGACCGGCGCCATCGGGAGAGGCGGGGACGGCATGGCTATGGGCTGGAAGCTGGTCTACGGCGGGAAGACACCTCCCACGGGCATGGTGGTGCGCCCGGACGAACGATTGTCGGCCCTGCGCATGGGCGGCCTCGGTGCGCAGCACATCGTCGCGATGTTCGGGGCGACCTTCGTCTTCCCGGCGATCATGGGGCTCAACCCCAACCTCGCCGTGATGATGTCCGGCGTCGCGACGATCCTCTTCCTGCTGATCGTGAAAGGGAGAGTCCCGTCCTATCTCGGCACCTCGGCGTCCTTCGTCGCCGGAGTTGCGGCGATCCGTGCCCAGGGTGGCGACTCGGCGCACGTCACCGGCGCGATCCTGATCGCCGGCCTGATCCTCGCCGCCGTCGGCATCCTCGTGCACTTCGGCGGTGCGCACTACGTGCGTGCGGTACTGCCGCCGGTCGTCACGGGCGCCGTCGTCATGCTCATCGGCTTCAACCTGGCCACGGTCGCCACGACCATCTACTTCCCGCACGAGGAGTGGATCGGCCTGCTGACGACGCTCTTCGTCATCCTCGTCGCCGTGCTCGGCCGCGGATTCATCAGTCGCATCGCGATCTTCCTCGCGTTGATCTTCGGATACCTGTTGTCCTGGATCGCGGATCAGATCAACCAGGTGAAGGCCGATCCCACCTGTATCGCGCACTGCAAGCTCGCCGACCGGGTGGACTGGAGCGGAGTCAAGTCGGCGCACTGGATCGGCATTCCGAAGACGATCACGAGCCCGACCTTCGGCTCGCTCACCGGTCCGCACCTGCCCGAGTTCAAGTTCACCTTCATCCTGCTCGTGATCCCGTCGGTGATCGCACTGCTCGCCGAGAACGCCGGGCACGTCAAGGCCGTCTCCGAGATGACCGGTCAGGACCTCGACCCGTACCTCGGTCGGGCCTTCATCGGTGACGGCGTGGGCACGGCCATCGCCTCGTTCGTAGGCGGTTCCCCGACGACGACCTACGCCGAAAACATCGGGGTCATGGCCGCGACCAGGGTCTACTCGACGCTTGCGTACTACATCGCCGGAGTGGTGGCGATCCTCTTCGGGTTCTGTCCCAAGTTCGGTGCCGTGGTGGCGGCGACGCCCGGTGGCGTGCTCGGTGGCATCACGCTCGTCCTCTACGGCATGATCGGCCTGCTCGGCGCGAAGATCTGGATCGAGAACCGTGTCGACTTCGCGAATCCGGTGAACCTCGTGCCGACCGCTGCGGGCATCATCGCAGGCGTCGGCGGGCTGGCCGTGAAGTTCACGAAGAACTTCTCGATCACCGGCATCGCTGCCGGAACGATCATCGTGATCGTCGGCTACCACCTCGTGCGCTGGCTGGCGCCTGCCCACCTGCGTGAAGAACCGCAGGTCGACGGACGCGCGTACGAGGGTGGAACCATGATCTCGACCGGTAACGTCGAGACTCCCGAGGGAGAGGTCTCTCCCTTCCGTGGGGAGTTCGGAGACGATACGACGACGTGAAGCCGCCCCCGTTCGGATACTCCAGGCCGGAGTCGGTGAGTGAGGCGGTCAGCACGCTCGCCTCGCTCGGGCCGGACGGAAAGGTGCTCGCGGGCGGCCAGTCGCTGTTGCCGCTGCTGTCGATGCGGTTGGCTGCCCCGCACCATCTCGTCGACATCAACCGGCTGCGCGAGCTGAGTTACGTCCGGGTCGACGACAGTCACGTGCACGTCGGCGCACTCGCCCGGCACGCCGACGTCCTCGCCGACCTGCCTGCCCGCACGGCCCAGCCGCTTCTCGGCCAGGCGCTGCGGCTGGTCGCCCACGCCACGATCCGAAACCGGGGCACCACGGTCGGCAGCATCGTGCATGCCGATCCGTCCGGGGAGATGACGGCGGTGCTCGCACTACTCGACGGGACGGTCCGGGTCGTCGGCGCGGCGGGGGAGCGGGACGTGCCGGCCGGTGACTTCTTCCTCGGCCCTCTCGAATCGAGCGTCCAGCCCGGTGAGCTGGCGGTGCGCGCCAGCTTCCCGACGCTGCCCAGTCGTGCGGGTACGGCATTCGTCGAGGTCGCGCGGCGTAACGGCGACTATGCGGTGTGCGGCGTGGGAGCGCTCGTCGAGTTGGGTGACGACGGCGAGGTCGTCCGGGCGCGATGCGCCTACCTCTCGGTTGCCGCGACGCCTCTCGTCCTCGATCTGAGCGGTTCCATGGGAGCCGACGGCGATGCCACGGCGGCAGCGGCCGCCGCGCGCAGCCATGTCGAGCCGGAGGCAGACATCCACGCGAGCGCCGAGTACCGGCGCCACCTCGCGGGCGTCCTCACCGAACGCGCTCTGCGCCTGGCCCATCACGCGGCCCGGAGCCGGGCCGCGCACAGCCGCACCGCAGCGAGGCCGCGATGACGCAGGAGCAGATGTTCGACGTTCGGCTCGAGGTCAACGGGGCGACGTGCGACGTGCGCGTGCCGGCGCGACGGTTGCTATCGGATTGCCTGCGCCATGATCTGCGGTTGACCGGTACACACGTCGGCTGTGAGCACGGGGTCTGCGGGGCGTGCACCGTGCTCGTCGACGGCCGGGCCATCCGCTCGTGCCTGATGCTCGCCGTGTCGGCAGACGGGTGCGCGATCACGAGCGTCGAGGGGCTCACGAACGACGACGGAACGTTGTCACCGGTGCAGCAGGCCTTCGTCGATTGCCATGGGCTGCAGTGCGGGTTCTGCACGCCCGGCTTCCTGACCACGATCACGGCGGGTCTGCGCGACAATCCCGATCCCACCGAGGACGAAGCCCGCGAGATGATCGGCGGCAACCTCTGCCGTTGCACCGGGTACCAGAACATCCTCAAGGCCGTACTTCGTGCAGCCGAGATCGCCGCCGATCGTGCAATTCCCGGCGCCCCCAGCGAGCCAAACGTTGCACAATCGGGTGGCGAGCAGTGACGCGACTCTTCGGGCAGCCGATCGCGCGGGTCGAGGACGACCGGCTCGTGCGCGGTCATGGCGCCTACCTCGACGACCTCGGTCACGATGCGCTCGCGTGTGCGTTGGTGCGCAGTCCGCATGCGCACGCCGAGATCGTGGACATCGACGTCTCGGCAGCCCTGGATGTCGAGGGCCTGGTGGCCATCTATACCTATGACGACCTTCCGGGGCGGATCGCCGAGCCGTTGCCGCTGCTGATCCCGCATCCGGATCTCACGCACGGCCGCACCCAGTTCGCGCTCGCGCGCGACGAGGTCAACCACGTCGGCGAGCCGGTCGTCATGGTCGTCGCACGTGATCGCTACCTTGCCGAGGACGCCGCCGAGCGCATCGTCGTCGACTACCGACCGCTGCCGCCCGTGGTCGGTATCGACGCCGCGCGTGTTGCCGAGCACCTCGTGCATCCGGACGTGCCGGGAAACGTTGCGGCGAACTCCACGCAGAGCTCGGGCGATGTCGACGCAGCGCTTGCCGCGTCGCCGCACGTCCTCGAACTCGACCTCTTCATCGAGCGCTCTGCCTCCACGCCGATGGAATGCCGAGGCGTCCTGGCTCGCTGGGACACCGAATCGGGACGGCTGCGCATCTGGAGTTCCACGCAGACCTCGACCGGACTGCGTGCCGCGGTCGCGGCCAAGCTCGACCTCGCACTCGTCGACGTCGATGTCATCACGCCGGATGTCGGTGGCGGTTTCGGCGTCAAGATCATGCATCCATGGCCGGAAGAGGTGCTCGTGCCGTGGGCCGCGATGCTGCTGCAGCAGCCGGTGAAGTTCGTCGAGGACCGCCGCGAACACTTCATCGCGAGTGCCCACGAGCGGGCGCAGCAGCATCACGTGCGCGTTGGGTTCGACGACGAGGGCCGCATTCTCGGGCTCGACGTTCGCTTCTGGCACGACCACGGTGCGTACACGCCGTACGGGCTGATCGTTCCTATCGTGACGTCGACGCAGCTGCTCGGCCCGTACAAGCCCGGCGCATACCGCGTCGAGTTCGACTCGCTGTACACGAACACGGTGATCGTCACGCCCTACCGCGGCGCCGGACGCCCGCAGGGTGTCTTCGTGATGGAACGCACGATGGACGCCATCGCGCGTGAACTCGGCCTCGACCGCACCGTCGTGCGCGAGCGCAACTTCATCCAGCCGGACGAGATGCCCTACGACCACGGGCTGATATTCCAGGACGGACGTCCGCTGATCTACGACTCGGGTGACTACCCGCAGTCGCTCGAGAAGCTCAAGGCGCTGATCGGATGGGACGAGTTCGAGAACGTGCGGGCGGCGGCGCGGGCGCAGGGACGCCGAGTGGGCATCGGGCTGGCGTGTTACGTCGAGGGCACCGGCGTCGGACCGTACGAAGGCGCGCACGTCGTTGTCGAGACGTCCGGCAAGGTGAAGGTCGCGACGGGTCTGACCAGCCAGGGACAGGGGCACCAGACCGTCTTCGCGCAGATCGTCGCCGATGAGCTGGGGGTGCCGATCGCTGATGTCGAGGTCGTCACCGGAGACACCCGTCGCTTCGGTTACGCCGTCGGGACTTTCGCCTCGCGCGCCGCGGTGATGAGCGGCTCGGCCATCGCGCTGGCCGCGCGAAAGGCGAAGGCGAAGGCGTTGCGCGTTGCCGCCGAGGCTCTCGAGGCCGACCCCGGCGATCTCGAGATCGTCGACGGCATGGTTCGCGTCGTCGGTTCGCCGGGCTCGGAGATCGCCCTCGCTACTGTCGCCGTGCTCTCCAATCCGCTGCGGTACGCCTTCGACGAGGGTGCCAAGGCTGCGACCCAGTTCGCGATGGGCGACGCCAGCAAGCCCCCCGTCGCCGAGGGGGACGAACCGGGCGTCGAGGGGCGCGACTTCTTCTCACCGGTCGGTTCGACCTTCGCCAGCGGCATGCATGCCGTGGTTGTGGAGACCGATCCGGACACGGCCGAGATCACGATCCTGAGGTACTGCGTCGTGCACGACTGCGGCTTGCTCATCAACCCGCGGATCGTCGAAGGGCAGATCCACGGTGGTGTTGCACAAGGCGTCGGCGGAGCGCTGTATGAGCGAATGGCCTACGACTCGGCGGGCCAGTTGCAGAATGCGTCCTTCATGGACTTCCTGATGCCGTACGTGAGCGAGGTGCCCGAGCACATCGAGATCGATCACCTCGAGACACCGTCACCGTTGAATCCGCTGGGCATCAAGGGCGCAGGAGAAGCCGGCGTCATTCCAGGGTCGGCCGCATTCGCGTCGGCGATCGAGGACGCCGAGGGTTTCGTGATCACCGCGATGCCCATCTCACCGAGCGAGCTGTTCGAGCTGCGCCGCCGCAATGACGAAAGGACCGCCGGATGAAGATCAGTGGCGACGCGGTGCTGCACGCGCCCGTCGAAAGGGTGTGGTCGGCGCTGAACGACCCAGCCGTGTTGGTGCAGACGATCCCGGGCTGCGAGCGCCTCGAGCCGACGGGTCCGGATTCCTATCGGATGGTCGTCACCGCCGGGGTCGCGTCGATCAAGGGCACGTACTCCGGGCAGGTCGAGCTCGCCGAGCAGCAGGAGCCGAACTCCTTCCTGATGATCGCGTCGGGTGCCGGCGGACCCGGAACGGTGAGTACCGAGGTGCGTGTCCGCCTCGCAGACGCAGGCGATGGTTCGACCCGGCTGAGTTACGACGCCGACGCCGTCATCGGCGGTGTGGTTGCCGGTGTTGGTCAGCGGATGCTCGTCGGCGTCGCCAAGAGGATGGCAGGGGAGTTCTTCAGTGCCGTCGATGACGTGTTGACCGGCCGCTCGGTCGCATCCGTGCCGCAGCAGGTCGGCGAGGGCGGTGCGCCGGCTTACGTGTCCACCGCGTCGCGCCGGCCAGGGTTCGGTGGCGAGGGCTTCCTGCGCGGGGTGCTCGTCGGGGCCGCGATCGCGCTGGCCGGTGTCGTTGTCGGCGGCGTACTTGCGCGCAGGCGCAGCTGATGCGCGCCTGCACCGTGGCCGCCGTCCAGGTGGCGCCGTCGTCGGAGCCGCTGAGCGCGGCGAGCATCGCGGGCAACATCGAGCGAGCGGTCGAGCGCGCGCGGGAGTGCGTCGCGGCCACCGGTGCTGAGCTCGTCGTGCTGCCCGAATCGGTGACGACAGGCTTCACGCCCGGCGTAGGTGCCGACGAACTCTGGGATCTAGTGTCGGCGCTGCCCGGCCCCGTGATCGAACCGTTCATGGTGGCCGCGGCCGACCTCGGCGTGCACCTGGTGGTCGGGACGTACGAGCGGGGCACCTCACGGGGCGTCGTGCACAACGCCGCCGCGGTGCTCGGGCCGTCCGGTGGGCTGCTCGGCGTGTACCGCAAGACCCATCCGTTCGGCGGCGAGCGCGCTGACCGCGGCGGCTGGGTGACGCCCGGCGAGGACGTCTGCGTCGTCGAGACCCCGCTGGGCCGTATCGGCGTGATCATCTGCTTCGACGGCGACTACCCGGAGCTCTCGCGGATTACTGCGATCCGTGGTGCCGAGATCCTGTGCCGGCCCTCGGCGCTGCTGCGCTCGGCCGATCTCTGGGAGCTCACCAACCGTGCTCGTGCCTACGACAACCATGTCTACGTGATCGGCGCGAACGCCACCGGGGTCGATCCCGCAGGCGTCATCTACTTCGGCAATTCCATGATCGTCACGCCGATTGCCGAGGTTGTGGCCCGCGCTGCGTCGCACGAGTGCTGGGTGTCGGCTCGCCTCGACCCCGCCACCGCGATGGCGGCGTTGACGCCCGGCTCGTCGGTGCCGCAGACCTTCGATCATCTCGCCGAACGCAACCTCGCGGTGATCCGTAACAACGCCGATGCACTGCTGGGTGAGGCCGCGACGTCGTTCCCGTACCACCGCAAGCGCGACGCGATCGTCGACTGACCGCCGTACCCGACCGCGCCACCCCACTGGAACGTGTTCTAGTGTGGTTCTAGGATCGGCCACATGCCGCGCATCGCAGACATCGCCGAAGACGATCTTGTCGGTTGGCTCGCACCCCGTCCGAAGCTCGCGGCCGGATTGGGCGCGCTGAGCGAGGCCGTCTACAACCACAGCGAACTGCCACTGCGCATTCGTGAGATCGCCCGCATGCGGATCGCGCTCGACAACGAGTGCGAGGTCTGCCGCACGATGCGGGATGCGGATGGCCCGGACGCGGGCATCGACGACGACTTCTACGATCACGTGCCGCAGTGGCGGACCTGGGGCGGCTTCAGCGCGAAGGAGAAGATCGCAGCGGAGTACGCCGAGCGGTTCGCGACAGACCACCTGGGCCTGCGTGAGGACGAGGAGTTCTGGACGCGGTGCCGCGAACACTTCGACGACGGCGAGTTGCTCGATCTCGGAATCTGCTGCGCCCTCTGGCTCGGATCCGGGCGGCTGATGCGCGTCCTGGACGTCGCGCAGGCCTGCCGCATCGTCCTGCACGAATAGGGGCCGTCCTCGCCACGCTTTGGGGGAGGGTGTGCCCGCTCAGCGGTGGGAAGTCTCCCCAAAGTCTGCGGGTTGGACGGGGGTCTCGGGATGCAGCGGGTGACCGACCGGATAATCATGCCGGAACTTCGGATGCTCCTCCCGACAGTGGTCGTCGAGTTCGGTCTTCCATGAGAACCGGAGTTCACACTTCGGGCACTGGTGGACAGTCATGCCGACCCCCTGCGGCTCGCCCGTGAGCTGAGCGTGCCTGCCTCCATTAGGCCACCGTCCGGCGCCGGGCGGTAGTGCCGGTCGGCCGCCGGCACGAATAGCGCCCCTCAGTGCGTGGCGAGGTAGATGATCACGACCGCGGCCAGCGCGTTGAACGCCGCGTGGACCACGATGCCGGGCGTCACGCGGCCGGTCAGCCGCACCAGCACACAGTTCGTCAGCCCCAGGGTGGCGACGATCGCGGCGAGCGTGAGCGCACCGGCAAGGGTGTTCACCTCGTAGGTGTGGAACGCCGCGAAGATGAAGGTCGAGGCCAGCGCCGCGGGCCAGAAGCTGAGGCGCCGCATGAATGCACGTAGCAGCAGTCCGCGAAAGATGATCTCTTCGATCACGGGTGCGAGCAGCACGACCACGACGACAAGAAGGATGTCGACGGGCACCGAGGCGGTGTGCAGGCGGAGGTTCTGCGACTGCTGGCCGGCGCGCCCGTTCGTGAGCCCGTTGGCGATGACCGCGACGACGACGCGGCAGACGAACGAGACGCCGATGCCCGAGGCGATGTACCCGATGTCGCGGCGGCTCGGGCGGTACAGGCCGAAGGCCGGGCCCCAGCCGCCGTAGCGCGCCGCGATGTCGCGACCGGCGAACCAGACCACGCTGCCCAGCGCGGAGTACGCGAGCACGTTGAGCACGATGGTCTCGATGAAGCCGGCGGTGAACGTCCGTGGCTGGACGAGGTGGGTGATCGTGGTCGCCACCGCCGCGACCACTGCGATCGCGATGCACGGCAGCACGACGGGGCGCCATCCCCAGGGACGCGGATCCTGCGCGTGCTGGGCCGCGACGGCCCGGTCGAGCGGCGGCGCATCGGACGGCCGACCCGCCGGCGTCGGCAGGGCGACGCCGGCGGTCCACACCATCCCGTCCCAGAACCGCAGCCCACCGGCGACCCACGGATCGGGGTACCAGCCCGGGCCGGGTCGCGTCGGTTGCATACCCGCGACTACGGAGCCATTGCCGCCAAGGCCGCGTTGATGCCGGGCAGACGACCCGGTGCGCCGATCGTGGCCACGGTGCCGGTCGGTGTCGACGTACCGTCCCACGCGATGCCCTTGTAGCACTGATCGGCGTAGCCGGTGGAGGAGTAACCACCAACTGCGGCGCTGGCGTCGAAGCACACGTAGTAGCCATGGGCCAGCGGCGTGACGTTGCGCAGCAGGTAGGTGCCGTCGGTCTGGGTCACCGCCTCGGCTGTCGCGGACGACGGATCGTCAACGGGGAACGCCAGCACGTGGACGTTTGCGACCACAGCACCGGTGGCGAACTCGGTGACGGTTCCGCCGATCTGTGCGGCCGGGTACATGACACCGTCGATCCCCGGGTTCGCGCCGCCCGTCGCGACGTGGATGGAGGTCGCGTTGATCGGCGCGCCGAGGTCCGGACGCGGCCATGGGATGTTGGCGAAGCAGCGGTCCTGGTATCCGGTGAGCGAGATTCCGCCGGTCCCGTACTGACCGTCGAAGCAGATGCGGTAGTTGCCGCCCGGAACGTTGATCGAGTACGTCCCGTCGCTCGCCGTGACCGCCTGCAACGCAGGAAGCGCCGAGTTGTTCTGCGGGTACACGTGCACCAGGACGTTCGACACCGGGTGCTGCGTCTGGGTGGCGCTGTCGCGCACAGTGCCGGAGATCGTTCCGGTCGTTGCGCCCGATGCCGGTTGGGTCGTACCGGACGTACTCACGCCTGGTGCGACGTTTCCCGCGGCGTCAACGGCGAACACCTCGTAGCTGTACTGCGTCGAGGGGGTCAGTCCGGTCTCGGTGTACGTCGCGGCCAGGACGAGATTCGGCGCGATGGACGTGCACGTCGGGAGGGCCGGCGTGTCGGTGCGGTGGCAGATCTTCACGCCAGCGAAGTCGCGGTCGGTGGGGTTGTGCCAGAAGAGCCGCACACTCGTCGACGTGTCACCCGACGCGACCAGATCGCTGACCGAGCCGGTCGAAACGGTGTCCGGCCCGTTCAGCCAGAAGCCGGAGACGTTCACGACGAGGCGCACGGGCGACGACGAGCCATTGAACAGGGTGACCTTGCCCGTCGCGCTCAGCCCGACCACGGCCAGGTTGGCAATCGTCTGGTTGGCGGTGAAGTCCAGGGCTGCCGCGCCGGGCCGCGCGACGTCGGCAGGGTAGATCGTCGCGAAGCCGCTGCTCGCGGGCCCGACTGCGGCGACCGTCAAAGCCACCGACCCCGCGGTGTACGGGACGCCGCCCCGGCCGGCGACCTGGACGGTGACGGATCCATGCGCGGCGACCGGTGCCGTGGGTGCGCCGACGCCGGTGCCCGTGTCGAGCAGGTTCGCCGGCGCGAGTGATGAGAACGTGCCGCCGGCGACGGGGCTGCCTGCAGCGAAGTAGCCGACCACGTTCGCGACGAGCCGCAGTGCAGCGCCTGATCCGTTGTAGATGCTGACCTTGCCGTCGGCGCTGAGACCCGACACGGTGAGGTTGGCGATGGTCTGCCGCGGGACGAAGTCGAGTGCGGCCGCCGGCGGGCGGGCGATGTCGGCCGCGTAGACGGTCGCGAAGCCGGGTGCCGACGGTGTGACAGCGGCGACGACGAGCGCTGCCGAGCCGGCACCGGTGGCCGGTACCCCGCCGCGGCCCGCGACCTGGAAGGTCACGGAGGTTCCGGCAGCGACGGGTGTCGCGGGTGCGCCGATACCGGCGCCGGTGTCGAGCAGGTTGGCCGGAGTGACCGACGTGAACGCGCCCGCATCGGTCGCCGTTCCGGCGAGGTAATAACCAGAGACGTTCGCGACCATCCGCACGGCAGCACCTGAGCCGTTGTAGATGGTGACCTTCCCGGCGTTGGTGCCCGTCGTGCCGAGTCCGACGATCGTGAGGTTCGCGATGGTCTGCTGCGCAGTGAAGTCGAGGCTGGCCGCGCCCGGCCGGGCAACGTCAGCCGGGTAGACCGTCGCGAAGCCCGATGCGGCGGGCGCGACGACAGCAACGGTCAGCGACACCGAACCGACGCCTGTGGACGGCACGCCGCCCCGGCCTGCGACCTGGAAGGTGACCGAGCCGTGCGCCGCAAGGGGCTTGGCAGGGGCGCCGACGCCGGTACCCGTGTCGAGCAGGTTCGCCGGGGTGACCGCGACGAACGCGCCCGGCACCGTGGGCGCTACAGCGACGGCTGGGGGAGCCTGGGTGAGCGCCGCGAAGCCGGCCACCGAGATCGCCGCACCGGCGGCGGCTATGAATCCTCTTGCACGCATAACGTTCCCTTCAGATCCCCCATTTGCCCCACACGGCACAAGCGCACTGATCTTAGGCGTGCTGATCGCGGACACAAGGTTCTCCGTCCGTTTGGCGCAGAGTTCGGCAAACACTGCCGACGAGATCACTCCGACCGGCCAGTTGACTCGGCGGCGTGGCGAATCCAGCAGGGCAGGGCGGTCATCTGCGGATCGGCATCGATACCGGCGGCACGTTCACTGACGTCGTGGCCTTCGACGAGCGCAGCGGGCGCCTGACGACGACGAAGACACCCTCGACCCCGGCAGACCCGGCCGTCGGGTTCATCGAGGGTGTCCGCAAGATCCTCGACCTGGTGGGGGCCTCCGGCAGCGACATTGCCGCGGTGTGCCACGGCACCACCGTGGCCACCAACCAACTGCTCGAAGGCAAGATCGCCGAACTCGGATTTGTCACCACGGAGGGTTACGGCTTCGTCCTCGAGATCGCTCGACAGTCGGTGCCGGACGGCTACGGCAACTCCTACTTCTGGGTGAAGCCCGACCGCATCGTGCCGGTTCACCTGGTGAAGACGGTGGGCGGGCGGCTCGACCACACCGGCGCCGAGCTGCGGCCGTTCGACGAGGAGGAGGCCGTGCGCGTCGCCCGCTGGTTCCGCGACCGCGGCATCGGCACCCTCGGCGTCTGCTTCCTTCACTCCTACGCCAACCCGGCGCACGAGGAGCGGATGCGCGATGTGCTGGCGCGCGAGCATCCCGAGGCGGTGGTGTCCATCTCTTCGCAGGTGCTGCGCGAGTACCGCGAGTACGAGCGGTCGATGACGACGCTCGTCGACGCGGCCGTGAAGCCGAAGGTGGCGCAGTACGTCCGCTCGATCAGCGAACGGCTTGCGGCGGTCACGCGCCCGGGCGTCCCGTTCTACGTCATGAAGTCCAACGGAGGTGTTCTGTCGGCCGACGAGGTGGTGCACCAGCCGATCACGACGGTGCTGAGCGGCCCGGCCGCCGGAGCTCTGGGTGCAGCGTTGATCGCGCGTACGGCCGGATTCGATCGGGTGCTGACGTGCGATGGTGGCGGCACGTCGACGGACGTCTCGGTCGTCCTCGACGGCGAGGCGACGCTCACCACCGAGGGCACGGTCGGCGGGTATCCGTCGAAGATCCCGATGATCGACGTCGTGACCGTCGGCGCCGGCGGGGGTTCCATCGCCTGGACGTCCGCGGAGGGCGCGCTCAGGGTCGGGCCGAAATCAGCGGGCGCCGACCCCGGCCCGATCTGTTACGCCAGAGGCGGCACGGAGGTGACGATCACCGACGCGCACCTCGTGCTGGGCCGCATCCCGCCGCACCTGCTCGGCGGCGAGGTGCCGCTCGACGTAGATGCTGCGCGAGCCGGCGTCCAGTCTTTGGCCGGGCGGCTGGGCATGGACGCCGTGACGTGCGCTGCCGGCATCCTCGAGGTGTCCGCGTGGAACCAGGCCAACGCGCTGCGCCAGATCACGGTGAAGCGCGGGCTGGACGTGCGCGACTTCACGCTGACGACCTTCGGCGGTTCGGGGTCGCTGCTGCTCTGCCGGCTGGTCGACATCCTCGGATTGCGCGCCGTGCTGGTGCCGCCGGATCCGGGCAACGTTTCTGCGTTCGGCCTTCTCACCGTGGACGTCAAGAACGACTACGTGCGCACTGCGGTGTGCCGCCACGACGCGCTCGATGTAGCCGCGACCTCGACGGTGTTCGACGAGTTGCAGCAGGAGGCGGCCGCCGCGCTGCGCGCGGAGGGATTTCCCGCGGACAAGCACCGGTTCGTGCGTACCGCAGACCTGCGCTACTTCGGGCAGGCCTTCGAGGTGCGCGTGCCGGTGCCCGTCGGTGCGCTCAGCGGGGTCGCCGTCACAGCCGTGGCCGACGCGTTCCACGACGCTCACCGCGCCCTGTACGGCTACGACTTCCGCGGTCAGGCAGCCCAGCACGTCGAATGGGTGAACCTGAGGGTGTCGGGCATCGGTCCGATCACCAGACCCGTGCTGAGCCGTGCGGGCACCAGCGGCCGCGCGACGTCGCGCACCGGAACCAGGCCCGTGTGCTTCGACGCGACTGTCGGGTACGTGGACGCCGACATCTACCGCCGCGACGATCTCGGCACCGACGCGATCGTGTCCGGGCCCGCGATCATCGAGGAGTACGGCTCGACGGTTCCCGTCCATCCGGGCTACCGCGTGCGGGTCGACGCGTTCGACAACCTTGTGGTGACGCGTGACGGCGGTGGGTCATGACCTCGCTCACCGGTCTCCGTGAGCCCGTCGACCCGGTGCTGTTGGAGATAGTCGCCGGCAGCCTCGCCTCGATCGAGATGGAGGTGGAGACCGCGATCGGGCGCACGTCGCGCTCGCCGATGATCCGCGACGCCCACGACTTCCGGGCGGGCATCCACGATCGCCTGCTACGCAAGCTCACCGGCCGCTCGTACAGCGCGCTCGTGCATCCGGTCGTGCGCGACTTCCCGCTCGACACGATGCGCCCGGGCGACGTGTTCTTCCACAACGACGTCTACCGCTCCGAGGGTGGCATCGGGCATCTGCCCGACCTGTGCGTGACGGTGCCGGTCTTCCACGACGGACAGGTCGTCGCGTTCGTCCAGGCGTTCGGGCACCACGACGACATCGGTGGCGCCGTGCCCGGATCGATGCCGAGCAACGCGCAGACGGTCTTCGAGGAGGGTCTCTCGGTCCCGCCGATCAAGCTGTGGGACAAGGGAGTTCCCAACCAGGCGGCGCTGCGCATCATGACACGCAACAGCCGGATGCCCGACAGCCTGGCCGCCGACCTCGACGCCGAGTGCTCGGCCTGCCTCATGGGCGCGCGCCGGCTCGGTGAGCTCTTCGAGCGCTACGGCCGCGACACGGTCGAGGCCGCGTTCGACGCCATCCTCGACAAGACGACGGAGACCTACCGCCGCGAGATCCTCAGCAAGATCCCCGACGGCACCTACGTCTGGGAGGACTACGCCGAGCACGACGGCGTCGACGAGCCGATGCTCCACACGCAGCGGATCACGCTGACGAAGCAGTCGACCGGCGGCCCCGGCCCCGGCGACGGCGGCCCCAAGCTGATCATCGACTTCACCGGCACCGCCAAGCAGGCCAAGGGCCCGATCAACCACTGCGGCGACTACGTCGGCGGCAACTTCCTCAAGAAGTGGCTCGCGCCGATCCTCCGCAACCTCGCCGACACCCCCGAGCGGATGGCCGAGCTCGACGTCAACGAGGGCATCGTGCCGCTCATCGAGATGAGGTTCCCCGAGAAGGGCACGCTGCTCACCCCGATCTACCCGGCGCCGACGAACGCCCGCACCTTCGTCATCCTGCGCCTGCTCGGCGTCCTCGCCGGCGTCGTCGCCAAGGCCGTCGACGGCAAGATGCCGGCCGACCAGGAGACGATCCGCTACACCGGCGTCTACGGTCACGACCGCGACGGCAACGACTACCTCATGCGCGAGGTGCTCGGTGGCGGCTCCGGCGGCCGGTACTACGCCGACGGCGAGGACACCATCCACGTGGTGCCCGACTCGCGCAACCTGCCCACGGAGTTCACCGAGAGCCGGTTCCCGTTCCTCGTCGAGCGGCTCGGCCTGTCCGTGGACTCCGGCGGCGCCGGACGG
>DASYGT010000048.1:0-80127 GCA_035999365.1 Jatrophihabitantaceae bacterium | reverse complement strand
CGCCGGGTTGACCTGGTGCGGTCGGCGACGTGCTCAATGACGTCGGAGGCGTACTCGGCTTGCCGACAACAGTCACCGTCACGTCGCGACTCGATGTACTCGAGTCCATCGCACCCAGCCCCACACCCGGCGCCGTGAAGGTAGCGCCGGCCGACGCGCTGGTCGTGGCAGCCCCGGTGCGTGCAGCGCCGGCATGAACGACGAGGGACGCCGTCGCGGCGTGCAGCGGCTGGCTGGCCGCCGCGAGTGTCGGCGCTGTCACAGTGACCACGGCGATTGCGACAGCCGCGACGATCCATCGATTGATGTCCACGTGACCATTGCTCCTCAGTGGCATAGATGTCCTCACGCATCGCAAAAGCGCATCGGCGCGCGCGGCGGGTTGCACCCGAGGTCGCTCGCGAGGCTGCGATGTGGCGCTCGGCATGGGCAATTCGGGTGAAGCACTCGTTCACGGACAGCCGCGGGGCGAGACCGCGCCCGAAGTCGATGCAACCTCAAAAGGTCCGAGATCCGTTCCATTCCATGGTGGGACATCCGCATACACGTTGCGGCTGAAACCACCGCGCACCGGTCGCCACCGTCCCCATGCATCACTCGGAGAAGAGGCACGGGTCTTGAGCTCGCCCGCTTTCCTGTCCCCGCCGCAGTTCGGTGGTCCTAGCCACCTGCCCGCAAGGTGGGTCTGAGGTGCGATCCGCCAGACGTGAGCGGGAGGAGCGGTTCGGCGTGATCCTCCAGGAGACCTCGTCGTTCCTCCGGCAGGTTGCCTTCCTTCTCGTCGGCAACTGGCCAGACGCCGAGGATCTTCTGCAATCGGCCTATCTCAAGGCGGTCCGCTCCATGGATCGGGTCTGCGAAGTCGACGTGCCTGCGCTCTACCTCAAGCGGATCCTGGTACGCACGCACATCGATCAATACCGGCGACGACGACTCGTAGAGATTTCCACCGACACCGTGCCCGAGGTCTCGACGCCCGAGAACCCCAACGACGAGAAGTGGGCGGTGCGCGCGGCGCTCGCACGAGTACCCGACTCGCAGCGCCAGATCTTGGTCTTGCGATTCTTCGCCGACATGTCCGTCGCCGATACCGCGGCCGCGTTGGGGTGCTCCGAGGGAAACGTCAAGAGCCAGACCAGCCGCGGCCTCGCGACCCTTGCAGGTCACCTCGGCCTGTCGTCGATCGATCTCGCGGGCGCGCCGCGCGAGAGCTAGGCGTGCGCTCACTGGTTCCCGCTCGACGACGTCCCCGGCTGCTGCGGCACAGTGACCGTCTGAGTCGTCGTGATGGTGGTTGTGGCCGTCGGGCTGAGGGTCGTGGTCGCGGTATGTGTCACCGTCCTCGTCGTTCGACCTGATGCGGGACGGACGATCGACAGCCGGGGCCCAGACACACTGACGGTGACTGTCGGGCGTTGCGCGGCGGGTTCGATGGCGGCGGTCTGGGTACGGATGACCGTGTCTGTCGACGCACTGGGCGACGGGGCCACGTGCGGCGTGGCCGCACCGCCGCTCACCTCGGACCCGGCGATGAACGCCCCGACGGTGCACAGGCACCCGGACGCGCCGGCGATGGTGGCTCGTCGCCGGCGCGATCGCTGGTCTCGCACATTCGCGAGCCGCAGGCGGAGCGAGGGGACGCCTGGCGCATCGCTGGCATCGGCCGCGACCTGAAGTAGCCGACGGATGTCACCAGAGGAAGACATGACCGTACGCAGAATCCGAATTGTTACTCGACATCACTTTTGCCATTCCTTGGATCGACTTGTCGCTGACGCCCCGATGTAAGAGACGGACCGCTGCCGCTGGGGGGTTGCACGCCGCTGTGCGGGCAGCACCGCCGAACAGGCCCATGCAACCGTTCTGCCGCGTCGGCGAGTTTTCCTAGGTGACAGGTACGGGGCCGACTCGCGCTGAGCGCCATCTCCTCCGAACGGAATCAATCGATGCACGCAATGACTGAGCAAATGCACGCGGTGATGTCGGGCGCCCGCGTTGAGACCGCGAGGGCTCGATGATGACCACGCGGTTCCACTCGGGAACTCTCGACCTGCTGGCCTTGAGATACGAACCCATCGCGACATTGCCGGGGCTGGTGGTCGCGCGATACCGCGCGACTCCGGATTGGACCTCACGTCACTGGCTCGGTCTTGCACCGCAGTCACGACACCGATGCGGAGCAGCAGGGGCAATCGCCGAGCGCACGGAATTTCTCTTGATGACCGCGTTGTCGAAAGCAAGCTACTGGTGCCACGCTGGTCATTGGCGAGCGCCGCGCATCTCCGTTCCGATCGACGCGAGCGAACTGTGCGAGCACAGTTCGCTCCCCCGGCTCCTGTCCCGCACCATGGCGACGTCACGCGTGTCGGGTCGGCACCTGACGATCGAACTGGGCGGGTGCTCGGCCGAGCGTTTCGATGCAGTCGCGACGACGCTGCGGCGTCTATTCGAGATCGGCGTGCGCCTGTCCTACGAGCCGGCGAAGGCTGCCGCTGCATTCCACGAGTGTGCATTCGAGGAGACGCGGTTCGAGTTCGGAACGAGTCCATCCGCTGCCCAGCGGCTCGTCGAGAACGTCACCCTCGCCGCACCGGCCAGCCGACCAGCAGTACTCGCGTCCGGCGTGGCGACAGGAGACCACCTCATGGCGGCACTGTCTGCCGGGGCGACCTACGTCGACGGCGCATTCGCCGGAACGGTGCGCTGCGATCGCAGCAACTTCGGCGAGCCGTCGCGCGTGGACGACGTCTTCGCCTACCTGTGAGCTGACAGTTGTCGCGTCTCGGCATGCATCCCACGAGGGTGCTCGAGACGTTCTCTTAGTGGAGCCCGCCGTACCGGCGAATGCCCCTTCCGGGCCGGCGGGCTCCACTCGGGTTCGGCTCCTGCTGGATGCCGGCCCGCGAGGGTGTAGTGCCGCGGTCTGCGACCGGCATCGCCGACCACGGTGCGGCACTACACCCTCTTCACGCGTACAACCTCTTCACGCGTACACCCTCTTCACACGCGTACACCCTCTTCACGACGACCTCTTCACCGCGTCGCGGCGTCGCAGCTGACGACCGTGCCGGCCGAGGTGGAGTTCTCAGCGAGTACCGGTCGCTGAACCCCGGCCGACACGGTGCGAGATTCGGTCCGCCCTACTCAAACGGCCGAATCATCGCGACGGTCCCTCGTGCCGCGGGGCAGGCCGAGGTTGGTACGAAGGACCGCATCTGGATAAACCGAGGAACAGCACCGCTCGGTTGCACCGTCGCTGCCCCATTTTCAGGTGCGGAATGCAGCGATATTCCGAACGCCGCGGCTGCAACCTCTCGCGCCCGTTCGACCGTTTACATTCATGCGACTTCGCGCATCTGCTGATCATCCGCGGAATGGCGAATCGTCTGGTTGCCGCGTCGCAGCTGACACTGTGGCAACCAGCCGTGCCGACCGGTCGGATCGTCGCTCACGAGAAGCCGGTCGGTACGGATTCCACGCTGCACCGATTCCATGCTCCGTCAGACCAGCGTGCGCCCGAGCCACTGGTTCTGCATCATTGGTGCACGATGGACGAGGCGGAGCTACGTCGCCTGCTCGCGCTTGCTGCTGACGACAGCGATCGGCCGCCCGCACCTGCGTCATGGCCGCAGGCCGTGCGGGCGGAGCAGCGTAGGGCGGCACAGCGCAGGGCGGAGAAGCGTCGCGATCTCTTCATCGGCCTGGTGGCCGCCGGGCTACTGATCAACCGTGTCCGCCGACGCCACCGCGCCACGCCAGGTGACCGATGAGGGCACCTGGCGATCGGCGGCAAGCTACGAGGAGCACACTCTCGCGTTGGGAAATCGACCAGCGCGCCGATCACCGTGGTCACGTTTGCCACGGTCGGTCATGCTGACGTGGTGAGCGAGCATCTCGATACCGATCCGAGGCGAACCCGGATCAAGGCCTGGCGCGATTGGGCTGCTGCACAACAGCAGCGTCTCGAGGCCAGCTTCATCGGCATGAGCTGGCGCCGGGCAGCAGAACTGAATCTCCCGACGCACAGCCTTGCCCTGGCAGCGCAACAGATTCTGTGCACTGCGCCACTGCTGGTCGCCTTCTCGGTGGTCCGACGCAACGCCGAGACGCAGAACATCGGCGAGGTGCTCACGCATTACCTGGCGCTCACGCCGGCCGCGTCCCGCGACGTCGGGTCGCTGTTTCACAACTCCCAGGCCGTGACCCGCGGCGACCGGATCCTCGGCCTGCTTCTCGCGTTGGTGTTCGCGACCGCCATCGCGGCGACTCAGCAACGCTGGTTCGAGCTCGTGTGGTCGCAGTCGCGCGCGCCCATGCTGAGATCGGTGCTTCGCCAAGTCGCATGGGTGGCGGGCCTGTGCGCCTACCTGGTGATCGTCCTGTACGCGGGACGGGCCGGGCATGGCGTCGGTCAGCACGTTCACGCCGGGCGTCCCGCGGGGCCCCTCGTGCAATTCGGCGTATCTCTGCTGTTTTTCTGGTGGAGTCAGCACCTCTTGCTCGGCGGTCGCCTGGCCTGGCGGCGCCTGCTTCCGGGTGCGATCGGCATGGCTGCCGGAATGACAGCGCTCGTCGGCCTGTCTGGGTACGCGATGTCGAGCGAGATCGTGGCCGAAGACGCCGACTACGGACTCATCGGGTCCACCTTCGTTCTGTCCCTGTGGCTCGTAGCGCTCAGCGGGCTGCTGTGCGGGGCGGCATTACTCGGAGAACTGATCAGCGAGCACCGCGTGAGGCAGAACAACGCGTAGCAGGATCGGCCGAGTCAGCGTCCCGCGGTGACTGCTGCCGGTCCCAGCGTTACCGGCAATGCCGCCCAGCCGCGCAGCACGCGCGTTGGCCTCCGCACACCCGCTCCCGCCGGCGCGAGCTGGGGGAACCGATCGAACAGACTGCGCAGGCCGATCTCACCCTCGAGCCGGGCAAGCGCGGCTCCGAGGCAGAAATGCCGACCACCGGAGAAGGCCAGGTGCCGACTCGCATTGTCACGCCGCACGTCGAACGTATTCGGATCGGTGAACACGGCCGGGTCGCGATTCGCGGCGGCCAGGATCATGGCGAGGAAGGAATCCTTCGGCACATTGATACCTGCGATCTCGAGGTCACGATCGGCAACGCGCGCCGTCATCTGCACCGGCGATTCAAACCGCAGGATCTCGTCGATTGCGTTCGGCCAGTGTGTGGGGTCGCGACGCAGCACCTCGAGCTGATCGGGATGCTCGGCGAACAGCCGGACACCGCTACCGAGCAGGTTCACCGTCGTCTCGAATCCGGCCGCCAGCACCAGCCCTGCCGTGGCTCGCAGTTCCTCGTCGTTCAGATGTTGCCCATCCACTGTGGCGAGAATCAATTTGCTCATCAGGTCCTCGCCCGGCTCACGGCGCAGCGCGGCCATGTGCCGGCCGAGCCAGTGATCGAAGTCGGACAAGCCCCGTTCGACGTCACGAAATTGCGCGTAGCTCAGCGCGAAGTCCAGGCTGGGCGCAGCGAGTTCCCCGAACCGCAGCACTCGCTCCTGATCAGCTTCGGCCACACCCAGGATGTCACTGATGACGGCAACAGGCAGCCGCGCGCAATAGCGCTCGACGATGTCGACCGCACCGTCCTCCGCCGACAGGTCGTCCAGCAGCCGGTCGGCAACACCCTGCACGTCGCCGCGCATCGCCGCCACCGCCCTGGCGGTGAAAACCGACGACACCAGAGCTCGGTAGCGGGTGTGCGTCGGCGGATTGACGGCCAGGAGCGACGGCGCCTCGAGCGGGTGTAGCGCACCGCTGCGGGTTGAGCGCTCTACCCAGCGCAACCGGGGAAGGACGCTCGAGCTCACCGACGTCGTCCGGAAATCATCCGAGCGCAACACCGTGTCCGCGACTGAATGAGCTGCCGTCACGAAGCCGATCCGGGTCATGCTCAGCTCGCCGTTGGCTCGAATCTGCTCGTACACCGGATACGGGTCGGCTCGCACCGAGGGATCAGCGATCAGACGGGCCTGTGGATCACCCTGCGCTGCCCACCGCCGGGTGACCAGGCGGCCGAGACCATGCAGGACCGCCCACCGCACTCGCGCACGCATGACACCACTCTGGCAGACGCGCGGCCGCTCCTTCGTTCCGCGCTGCCCGGACGGCCGGTCGCGAGATCAGGGCACGGTCGGTTGGCTCGGTGGCGCCGTGACGGTGACGGTAACCGTGACCGTGTTCGGCGGTGGCACCCGCGTGGTTGTCACCGTCGTGGTCGCCCGAACGGTGTCGTGCACGGTCGATGTCACGGTGTCGGTCGTCGTCACCGTGGCTGTCTCAGTGGTGGTGGCCGTGACGGTGTCGTGCAACAGCGCGGTGCGCAAGGACCCGGGCACCGTGGTCGTGACGACTCTCGTTTCCACGCGCGGGACCTGCACCACAGCGTTAGCCCCCACCACGGTCTTCGTCGCCGTATGGACGATGACGACAGGGGCGAGGCTCCCGCCGGCGGAGGGGGATGACGAGGCAGGGGTCGTTGCGGCAGCCGTTGGCGGCCGCCCGCCGGCTGAGGCGGGTGCCGCGTCAGGTTGCGACGCAGAGATCGCGATGGTGACGCCGGCGATGGTGGATGCGACGCCGAGCACCGCGGCGATGCCCACCTGGCGTTGCCGCGCGCGGCGTGCCCGCACGCGCTCGACCCGTATCCACGCCGGCGTCGTCAGCGGGGCGTCCCGATCGTCAGCAGCCAGCGTAAGCAGCCGACGAAGATCAGTCTCGATCACGGTCGATCACCTCCTGACGAACCACACCCGAACAAACGCCCGCCCGCCGCGATGTGGTTGCACGGCGTCGTATCTCAACGGCTGCCGTCTCGCTCTCGCAGGACGGTGAATGGCGATATGCACTGGTTTGGGACTGCGGCAACAGCGACCGAGATGCAATCTTCACCGGGCACGGCGCAACCTGACGACAGGACAACAGCCTCGGCTCTATCGTGACCGTCGCAGATGCCGCGGAACGTGGGTTCCGTCGGTCGACCGAGGGATGGGACCAAGACATGAAGGCACTTGCAGTAGCAGCGGCGGCAGGCGTCGTAGCGGCGATGGTGATCCCGGCGGCGACGGCTCAGGCCTCGCCCGCCGGCAACGGAGCGAGCGTTGTCGCTCAGCAAGACGGCGTCACCGTGCACAACATCTGTGCATTCGAGGACGTTTGGCTTGCCGCCTCCGGCTTCGCACCCAACCGGCACGACGTCGTCGGCTCGATCCAGGTCGTCGGCTACGGCATCCTCTTCACGCAGACGATCTCGCTCTCCGACGGCGCAGGCACGGCCGACACCGGAACACCCGGACCTGGCTTCATCGGGGCCAAGGTGCGGGTGCGCTACCAGACCGGCAGTTCGAGCCACCCGACGAACCTCGGCTCGTTCTCGGGGACGATCGTCGACTGCTGACAGCGCGAGTGCAGCTGAGCCGCACCGGCCGGGATTCCCCGGCGGTGCGGCTCAGTCGTTTCTGTGTCAGGTGATCAGGGCTTCGGAGTCAGCGACCCGTTCACATTCGTCTTGACCCCGGACAACCCGAAGAGCGTGTCGTGGGTGGCCGCCGACGGCTTGGCCACGCCGTCCCACGCCGCGCCGTTGTAGCACTGATCGAGGAACTGCGTCGCCGCCGTCGAACCGTCGAAGCAGACGAAGTACGCACCCTGGGCCAAGTGCGTCAGGGCATACGTTCCGTCGGCGAAGGTGGTCGTGGTCTTGATGACGACGCCCGAGGAGTTGAACAGCTTCACCGTGACGTTGAAGATCCCGAACGTCGGGTTGGTCTTGTCGACAACGGTCCCGGTGATCGCGGGGAAGGTTGCGAGCGTCGCGTTGATCCCGGTCACCACGGTGCCCGCATTGAGCGTGATGCCCGTCGCCCGAGGGCTGCTCACACCGTCCCAAGGCTGGGCGTTGTAGCACTGTGACTGGTAGCCGAATTGGGACGAGGTGATGTTCGTGGCGTCGAAGCACACGAGCACGGTGCCCGGGCTGACCGGGAACGCCTGCCACGTGCCATCGCTCTGGGTCGTGGCACGCGCGATGACGCGGCCGTTGAGATCCCAGATGCTCACCGGGACGTTGCCGGCTCCGCTGCCGCCGGCGGTCACGGTGCCACTGAGCACGGCTGCGCGCGGGAGCGAGGCGTCGATGCCCGGCGTGATCGCGGCAGATCCGTCGGTTGCTCCCGTGGGCGCGGTCCCGCTGCCGACGAAGACGGCGTTACCGAACGGGGACGCAACCGTCTGATCCCACTGGAAGTCCTTGTAGCAGCGGTCGGCATAGCCGAGCGGCGACGGCGGTCCGACCGCGTTACGGGCGCCGAAACAGACGATGTAGCCATTCGCCGCCGGAGGCAGGTGCCGCACGATGTAGCTGCCGTCAGCCGCCGTCAGCCCGACGCTCGTGGCGGACGACGCCGTACCGCCGACGACGTAGGCGAACACCTGCACGTTGCCGAGCGCCGTGAGGGAGTTCGCTTCGGTCACCGTGCCGGTGATGGCTCCGGCAGCGGCCAATGCGGCGTTGACACCCGTCGATGAGCCGCCCGCAGCGAGGGTGACTGCTGTGGCTCCCGAGGGCGCTCCGGCCGAAGGAGTCGGCCAGGCGATGTTGTTGTAGCAGCGGTCCTGATAGAGCCCGGTGCTCGAGCCGCCGCCGGTGGCGAACCGGCCGTCGAAGCAGACCTTGTACGTACCCGCGGCGAGGCCGCCGACGGAGTAGGTGCCGTCGGCGGCAGTTACGGCGCCTGCCACCGGCGTGGCAGTCGTCGTGTACACCCGGACGACCACGGAGCCGAGCGGATGCTTCGGCGTCGTCACGTCAGTGACGCTCCCGCTGATCGACGCGGTATTGCCGCTTGCCTGCGTCGAGACCGTGGTGGTGCTTCCCGGCGACACGTTTCCGGCCGCGTCGAGCGCGAAGACGGTGTAGGTGACAGCAGTGCCCGCCGCCAGGGACGAGGCGACGTACGACGTGGCCGTCGCGGGAAGGGTCGTGCCCGAGCACGACGGCACGTTCGACGTGCAGACCTTCACACCGGCGAAGTCCGGGTCGGAAGGGTTGTGCCAGAGCAGTTGCACGCTGGTAGCGGACAGAGCTGTCGAGGTGAGATCGCTGACCGGGCTAGGCGCTGCGGTGTCCGGACCGTTGAGCCAGTAACCGGTGACGTTCGCGACGAGACGCAACGGTGAGGAGGATCCGTTGAACAACGTCACCTTCCCGTCGGCGCTCATCCCGACGACGACGAGGCCCGCGATCGTCTGCCCGCTGGTGAAGTCCAGCCCTGCCGCGCCCGGACGGACCACGCCTGCCGGGTAGACGGTGACGAACCCGGTGGAGGTGGGGCTCACGGCTGCCACTGTCAGCGCGACAGCGCCTGCGCCCGTCGGCACGCCGCCGCGCCCGGCGACCTGGATGGTGACCGAGCCGTTGGCGGGCACCGGAGTCTTCGGCGCGCCCACGCCGGTTCCGGTATCGAGCAGATTCGCCGGCTGCACCGAAGAGAACATCCCGGCCAGAGTCGGCGGCCCCGCCTGGTAGTAGCCGAGAACGTTCGCCACCAGGCGCAGCGGCGAGGCCGACCCGTTGAAGATCGTGACGTCGCCGCCACCCAAGCCGACCTCGGTGAGGTTCGCGATCGTCTGACCCTTGGTGAAGTCGAGTGCGGCAGCTGCCGGACGGGTGGTGCCTGCCGGGTAGACGGTGGCGAATCCCGCCGCGGCCGGGGCCACGGCTGCCACGACGAGAGCGACAGCCCCGGCGCCGGTCGCGGGGACGCCGCCTTGACCGCTGACGTGGAAGGTGACCGATCCGTTGGCAGGCACGGCGCCCACGGGGGCCCCGACACCCGTCCCGGTGTCGAGCACGTTGGCCGGCGTCACCGCGGTGAACGCGCCGCCGGTGGCGGCAGTGCCTGCGAGGTAGTAGCCGGACACGTTCGCAACGAGACGGACCGCGGCATTCGAGCCGTTGAAGATCGTGACCTTGCCGTCGTTGCCCGTCCCGGAACCGAGCCCGACGACGGAGGAGTTCGCGATGGTCTGTTTCGCGGTGAAGTCCAGGCTGGCGGCGAGTGGCCGCAGAACGCCCGCCGGGTACACCGTGGCGAAGCCGCTCGCCGCCGGTGCGACGACGGCGATGGTGAGTTCGACCGATCCCGCACCCGAGCTGGGGACGCCGCCTCTGCCGCTCACCTGGAATGTCACCGAGCTGTTCGCGGCGACCGGGGTGGCAGGTGCACCGACGCCGGTGCCGGTGTCGAGCAGGTTTGCGGGTGTCACTGCGACGAGTGCCCCTGGCTGGGTGGGTGTCACAGCACCTGCCGTGGACGTGCCGGTGACAGCACCGACCACGACCAGGCCGCACACAGCGCCCACTGTGGCAATAGCAGCGAACAGCCGACGACCGCGCATCTCGTTCCCCCTCAGTCGGGGCGGGATGCCCCTCGTTCACGAGTCGGTTGATCCTAAGGATCGGGAGGAACTTGCGCCAAACGACCCCATGAAGAGGGCTGTTCCGGACAGATCGTCCTAAACCGCCGCGCGGTCAGGCTCCCGGGAGGGGGTTGGCGATCAGATTCTGATTCGCCGCTTGCAGAACCGTCTTGGGGAAGTTGACGAAGCCCGCCGGCAGCTCGATCGAATTGGCCCCGATCTGTACCCCCGCAGGGAGCACGACCTGCGAACGCCCCATCCGGGTGATGACCGAGGTCTGCAAGGTGATCGGCGGTCCGAGCGCCGTCATCGCCGCGTACAGCTGCTGGAACAGGGCGTTCTTGAGCTTGCCGGCCGACAGGGCATTGTTCTCCAGCCCGCACCGGATCCCGAGTTGGTCGCGGCACCAGCTCATCATCGATGTGGTGAAGGGGAGGTCGTGGCTGCCGGTCGGGTCGCTCGGCGTCGGGAACGGACTGACGTCGATGTCAGAAGTCGTGTGCTGCCACACGTCGTGCTCGGAGATCGCATCGTCGATGCATTGCTTGTCGGCCTCAGTCGTGTAGCCCGCGGCCTTGAGTGCGGCAGCGTTGTTCTTGTCGGAGAGTTCACGTACGAACAGCTCGTCGTAGATCGTCGAGCATCGAGACACCGTGACCTCGCGAATCTCGGGAACGGTGTCGTACAGGGCGGCGAGCTTGTTCTCCACGTCGTCGTAGGCAGCACCGAATTCGGGCGTCCAGAACCGGCCGATCGTGGTTCCTGGTGGGGTGACCTCGCCCGCTTGGGTGTCTTCGAACGGCACCGGGGCACCGCCGAGATTCTTGGCCCAGTCGGGCGCATTGATTCCAGCGAACACCCTGATCTTGAGCGTCATGCCGACAGCGGCGAAGTCGGGCTGGCGGACCCTGGTGATCGCCTCGTCGATCGCGTTTCCCTCGACGATCGGCCCGAACGCGGTGGGCTGGATGTCTGACCAGTTCACCGCAACGACGTAGGCATCGACGGTGCCGAGCATGTTTGCGGGCGGCGGCCCATGGCGATCGATGAGGCCTTGGATCACCGGCTTGACGGTCGACGATTCTGTCGCCGCCGCGAGCGTGACCTGCGCGGGGGCTGCCGCGGCGCTGACGCACACGGCGGCACCGGCGCACAACGCGATTCCCAGCCGAGACGCCCGTGCGACAACCCGCATCACAGTTCTCACCAGTCCCATTGGTCCCACGTTCGAAGTCAGCGTAGGGCAGCCCGAGCCGTGTCGCGCGCCGGCGAGCGCTGACAACGAATCGCCCGTGCCAGTACTGTCGCGCCGTGGGCGGCCGGCCAGGCAACGACGTGATCGTGATCGGTGCCGGGCCGGGCGGCCTCGCGGCGGCTGCCGAACTGCAGCGGGTCGGCAAGACGGTGTCGATCATCGACAAGGCCGATGCCGTCGCGTCGGCGTGGCGCGCCCACTACGAACGGCTGCACCTGCACACCGTGCGATGGACGTCGCACCTGCCTGGATACAAGATCCCGCGCCGTTACGGCGAATGGGTGGCGCGCGACGACGTCGTGCACTACCTCGAGGACTACGCAGCCCATCACCAGCTGCACACGATCCTCGGCGTGTCCGCGGAGCGGTTGGATCACGTCGAGGGCGGGTGGTCGATCAGCACCACCGATCACGGTGATCTTCGGGCGCCCACGGTCGTCGTGGCTACGGGCTACAACCACACACCCGACCTGCCGACGTGGCCGGGCCGCGACGGCTACCAGGGCCGGCTCATCCACGCCCGTGACTACCGCAACGCCGACCCTTACCGGGGCAAGGACGTGCTCGTGGTCGGAACCGGCAACACCGGCGCCGAGATCGCCGTCGACCTCGTCGAAGGCGGGGCCGCCCGGGTCCGGCTCGCAGTCCGCACCGTGCCGACGTTCGTCCGCCGCAAGGTCGGTGGCCTCCCGAACAGCGCTGTCTCGATCGTGCTGCGACGGCTTCCGGTGAAGGCGGTCGACCGAATCATCGCGGTGTCGAGCCGGCTGAACACACCCGACCTGTCGGCGCGCGGGTTGCCGCGGCCGCCGGCCGACGCATACACGCGGTTGCTCGCCGACGGCGCAGTACCGATCATCGACGTCGGGCTGATCGACGCCGTCCGCGACGGCAAGGTCGAGATCGTGCCGGCCGTCGTCGGTTTCGACGGGGCGGCGGTGCTGCTCGCAGATGCGGAGCCGATCACACCCGACGCCGTGGTGGCCGCGACGGGCTACCGGCAAGGGCTCGAGAAGCTGGTAGGCCACCTCGGAATCCTCGATGAGCGCGGCCGCCCGTCCGTCCGGTCGGGCGCTGCACACCCCGCGACGCCCGGCCTCTACTTCACCGGCTTCACGAACCCGATCAGCGGAAACTTTCGCGAGCTGCGCATCGATGCCAAGCGCATCGCGAAGGCCGTCGCGCGCGGGTGAGCAGCTAGCCCGTCCACATGCCGTCGATCGGTGTCGCCTCGGCGCTTTGTCCCAGGCGGGGCAGTCCGTACGCGTCTTCGACCAGCCGCAGCAGCGAATAATGATCGACGCGCTCGGGATAGGTCCCGGCGCGGACGTGCGCTCCGACCAACATCGTGAGAACGCGGTTGCTCGCACTGTGGTCGTCCTCATCGCAGGTGATCACGAGCAGGCTGTCGTGCGCGGCCGCCCATGCGGCGTAGCCGCCGAGATGATCGGCGAGCCAGCGGTCGCCGGCCGAGACGCTGCCGCTATGCATGTCGTTGGCCTCGTTCGGGATCACGAAGGACACCACGGGCAGTTGGGAGTAGTCACTGGGCAGTGCAGACAGCGGCTGGTTCACGCTTGGCGGGAGGTTCGTGAAATCGGCCCATGGGTTGTGCTTGCGCGCGTATGAGCCGGCCGAGCAGGCGCCGCTGCCGACGCTCGGCAGATCCTCTGAGTAGCCGGCGAACGTCAGCGAGGCATCGAGCAGCGCGCGGCCCAGGTTGGGACCACCGAAAGATCGAGGGCACGAATCGTCGCTCATCCCCTGCGTCGAGCCGGAGAACAGAGCAAGGTAATTCGGCTCGCTGGGGTGCGTGACCGCGAAGGAGCCGGTGAGCACTGCGGCCCGCCCCGCGAGGGTCGCCAGGTACGGGGCCGCCTGCGCGTCGGTGAGTTCATCGAACGAGTGGTTCTCCTCGACGACGATCACGATGTGCGCGGGATGGCGCAGCGCGCCGGCCCTCGCGTCCGGTGACGACGCCGCGCCCGTCGTCGCGGGCCTGGCCGATGGGCCGGTGCTGTGCGAGGCGGGCGCACGCGCGGCATCGGGAGGTGTGGACGTGCAGGCGGCCGCGCAGATCACCAGAGCGGTGAGCGCCGCCGATATCGCGACCCGCGACCGGATGGATTCCATTGACCCATTCTGCCTATGGTGGGTCGATGCGATTCGGAATGTTCATCCCGCAGGGCTGGCGGTTGGATCTCGTCGGTATCGAGCCCGATCGGCAATGGGCGGCGATGCTCGACATCGCTCGGCGTGCCGAGGCCGGCCCGTTCGAGTCGATCTGGGTCTACGACCACTTCCACACAGTCCCGTTACCGACGGACCATGCGACCCACGAAGCATGGAGCCTCATGGCGGCGTTCGCAGCGACGACGTCGAGACTTCGACTCGGCCAGATGTGCAGCTGCATGTCCTACCGGAACCCCGCCTACCTCGCCAAGGTGGCCGCGACCGTGGACGTGATCTCCGGTGGGCGGGTCGAGATGGGCATCGGCGCCGGCTGGTACGAGCACGAGTGGCGCGCGTACGGCTACGGCTTCCCCAGCGCGGGCGAACGCATCGCAAGGCTGGATGAAGGCGTGCAGATCATGCGCGACCTCTGGCGAACCGGCACCGCCACATTCGACGGCAAGCACTACCAGGTCGACGGCGCGATCTGCCAGCCGATGCCGCTGCAGGACGGTGGCATCCCGCTCTGGATCGCAGGCGGCGGCGAGAAGAAGACGCTGCGCATCGCGGCGCAGTACGCCGACTACACCAACTTCGACGCCACTCCGGACACGTTCCGCCACAAGTCTGAGATCCTCGCCGCGCACTGCCGCGACATCGGAAGGGATTTCGACAGCATCGTCCGGTCGGGCAACTACAACGTCGTCATCGGCGCGACCCAGAAGGACGTCCAAGACAAGCTGGACTGGATCCGGGCGCACTACACGCCGCTCGTTCCCGCGGCCGAGATCGAGCGTTACGAAGCCATGTTCGCCTCGGGCCCGCTCGTCGGGACGCCCGAGCAGATCGTCGAGCGATTGATCGACGCTCGAGGAATGGGCCTGTCCTATGCGATCGGCTACTTCGTCGACGCGGCGTACGACCCGACCGGTGTCGATCTGTTTATGACGGACGTCATACCAGCACTCGCCGACTGACGCACACGCGTTAGCGTGCCGGTATGGATGCGACCGAGACGGGCGCAGGCACCGGCGCCGGCGCCGACTGGGGCGAGCCACGCACGAAGACGATCACCTGGTACGACCCGCTGCGCACGGCCGTCGCAGGCAAATCCCTCGCCGGCGTCGAACATCTGCGCGCGATCCGCGATGGAGTTCTGGCGCCGCCGCCGATGGCCGCACACTTCGGCTTTCGCATTGTCGAGGTGGCGAACGGCGACGTCTCCTTCGTGTGCCAACCCGATGAGTCGGCATACAACCCGATCGGTCTCGTGCACGGCGGACTTGTCTGCACGCTGCTCGATTCAGTCCTCGGATGCGCCGTCCAGTCAACCCTGCCGCCGGGCGTCGGGTACACGAGCATCGAGCTCAAGGTGAGCTATCTGCGCCCTGTGGGCAGTGACGGCGGAGAGTTGCGGGCCCGCGGGTGGGTCACGAAACCGGGCCGTCGCGTCGCGTTTGCAGAGGCTGATGTCCACGACGCCCAAGGCAAGATCGTTGCGACGGCGTCGGGCACCTGCCTGCTCATGCCCAGCGGAGGATGACGTGGCCGCGGGTCACTCCGGAACTCCGCTGGCGGCCAAGCTCGGCATCAAGGACGGCTCACGAGTCCTACTCGTCCGCGCTCCGGCCGGCTTCGACCTCGGCGCCCTGCCGTCCGGAGTCAACGTCCGATCGCATCCCGCCGGCGCACAGTTCGACGTCGTCCTGCTCTTCTGCCCGGACCGGGCCACCCTCGTCGGGCACTTCGCACACCTGATCCCAGCTCTCGAGACCGCCGGGGCGCTGTGGGCGTGTTGGCCGAAGCAGGCCAGCGGAGTCGCGACCGACCTCACCGAGAACGGGGTGCGCGAGCACGGGCTGGAGACGGGCCTCGTCGACGTGAAGATCGCTGCGGTCGACCACGTCTGGAGTGGGCTGAAGTTCGTGCGCCGACTCGCCGACCGGTGATGCAGGCGTCGAAGCTCGGCAGCATTGTGCTGAGATAGGGCGGTGACCGTCGCTGCACCTCCCTCCGACGGCCGCATCGTTGTCCAAGACCTCACGAAGGTCTTTCGGGGCAACATTCGAGCGGTCGAACAGCTGAGCTTCACGGTCGAGCCGGGCTCGGTCACCGGGTTCCTCGGACCGAACGGCGCAGGGAAGACGACGACGCTGCGGATGATCCTCGGTCTCGTGAACGCCACGTCGGGTGTCGCCACGGTCGGAGGCCGCCGGTACCGCGACATTGCCAACCCGCTGACCGTCGTCGGTGCTTCGCTCGAGTCGTCGAGCTACCACCCCGCTCGCACGGGTCGCAACCACCTGCGGATCCTCTGCACGGTGGCGGGTCTGCCCGAGCGCCGAGCGGATGAGATTCTGGAAATGGTCGGCCTGGCCGACTCAGGGCGGCGCAAGGTGCGCGGCTATTCACTGGGGATGCGGCAGCGGCTCGGACTGGCCGCAGCGCTGCTCGGCGACCCGCGGGTACTCATCCTCGACGAGCCGGCCAACGGTCTCGACCCGGACGGCATCCGATGGCTGCGCGGATTCTTTCGGCACCTCGCGAGCGAGGGGCGCACCGTCCTGGTCTCGAGCCACCAGCTCAACGAAGTGCAGGAGATCGCCGACCGTGTGGTCATCCTCAACCGCGGGCGCCTTGTTCGCGCCGGATCGATCGCCGAACTGACGGCCGGCGCCGACACGGTTCTCGTGCGCACCCCGAATGCGACCGGACTCGTCGCTGCCCTGCACCAAGCCGGCGCCGACCATCGCCAGGCCGACGCAGGCACCGTCCAGGTCAGGAACCTGACATTGGCGCAGGTCGGGCACCTCGCCTTCACGTCCGGCGTCGAGCTGCATGAGCTGAGCCTGCAGCGGTTCGATCTCGAGCAGCTCTTCTTCGCCCTCACCCAGGGTGGTAATCCGCAGTGATCAACCTGATTCGGGCCGAGTTCCTCAAACTGCGCACCACGCAGGTGTGGTTCTGGCTGCTGCTCGCGAGCATCGCGGTGAGCGCGCTCATCGTCGTAGCGGCGTATGCATCGCACCACGGGGTTCAGAACTCGCAAGACGTTGCGGACGTGTTCGGGTCAGCCTCCACCTCCGACATCGCCGTGTTCATCCTCGGCATACTCGGCGTGACGACTGAGTTCCGGTACCAGACGATCACGCCGACCGTTCTCGCCACACCGTCGAGGTGGGCGATCGTGACGGCAAAGATGATCACCTACGGCCTGGTCGGTGCCGCATTCTCTGCGATCTGCGTGCTGGTCGAGGTCGCGATCGCGGTGCCGTGGATCTCGTCGAAGCACCTGAGTGTCGGGCTCGGCGACGGCCACATCCCGCACTCGCTCATCGGCGTCTTCGTCGTCGTCGCCCTCTACGGGATCATCGGCCTAGGCGTCGGATCCCTGGTGAAGAACCAGATCGTCGCGGTCTCGGTCGGCCTGCTTTTCCTGCTTATCCTCGAGAACATCGTGCTCGCCATCCCCAAGGTGAAGAACGTCTATCCGTTCACTCCGGCCGGAGCGTCATCGGCCATCCTGACGACCAACCCGACCGCCGACTTCAACGGAATCACGTTGCTCTCCACCGCGGGCGGGGTCATCGTCCTGCTGCTGTGGGCGATTGTGCCCGCAGTTCTCGGTGCGTCGATCACGATGAACCGCGACATCACCTGATCCGCGCCGTCACCAGTCACAAGGGCGGTGTTCGCCACCACGTGCGGCATGCGGGCACGCATCGTGAGCGCGTAATCTCGGGTGCTGGCAGCCCCCCGAACTCGAGAATGGCCGGAAACCGTGGCGACGACTGACCAGTCGACAAGCAACGAGCCCAACCCCGCAGTCGGCACCGTGGGCGATTTCGGCGCCAACGAATGGCTCGTCGAAGACATGTACGAGCGTTACCAGGCAGATCCGAACAGCGTCGACGCGGCTTGGCACGACTTCTTCGCCGACTACCGCCCGACGCCGCCGGCGCCCGAGGCCGACGGCACGCCGCCCGCCCCCCTTCCGCCACCGCCCACGCACACGCCACCGACGGTCACCGAGCCCGCTCTCGACAACGGCACGCCGCCGCCCCCGAGCGGTGCAGCTCTGCGCGCGGCCGTGCCGACGCCGGCTCAGGCCGAGCCGCGCCCCACCAAGGTCGAGCCGAAGATCGCGTCGGAGGTTCGACCGGCTCCGGTCGCCGCCGACCACGACACGACCACGCCCTTGCGCGGTGCCGCCTCCCGGGTCGTCCTGAACATGGAGGCCTCGCTCACGGTGCCCACCGCCACGAGCGTCCGCGCCGTCCCCGCCAAGCTCCTCGCCGACAACCGCGTCGTCATCAACAACCATCTGCGCCGTTCCCGCGGGGGAAAGATCAGCTTCACGCACATCATCGGCTTCGCCGTCGTCCGTGCATTGCACGACCACCCCGAGATGAACAACCACTTCGCCGAGATCGAGGGCAAGCCGAATGTGGTGCGTCCGGCTCACGTCAACCTGGGCATTGCGATCGACCTTGTCGGCAAGGACAACGCACGTTCGCTCGTCGTCGCCAGCATCAAGGGCGCCGAGGCGATGGACTTCGCCGCGTTCTGGAATGCTTACGAGGACATCATTCGGCGCGCACGCGCGGGCAAGCTGACCACGGACGATTTCGCCGGCACGACGATCAGCCTGACCAACCCCGGGACGATCGGCACCAACCACTCGGTGCCTCGACTGATGGCCGGTCAGGGCACCATCGTGGGTGTCGGCGCGATGGAATACCCCGCCGAGTTCAGCGGTATGAGCGAGGAGCAGCTCACGTTCCGCGCCGTCAGCAAGATCATGACGTTGACCTCGACCTACGACCATCGCATCATCCAGGGCGCCCAGTCCGGCGAATTCCTGCGTCGCGTGCACGAACTGCTTCTCGGCGACGACTTCTACGACGAGATCTTCGCCGCGCTGCGGATCCCGTACGAGCCCGTGCGGTGGCGGATCGACCAGGACTTCCGGCATGAGGGACAGATCAGCAAGGAAGCGCACGTCATCGAGCTGATCAATGCGTACCGGACCCGGGGCCATTTGATGGCCGATACCGACCCGCTCGAGTACACCGTGCGCAAGCACCCTGATCTGGACATCACCAGTTACGGCCTGACGCTGTGGGACCTCGACCGCGAATTCCCAGTGGGCGGTTTCGCCGGCGAGAAGCTGATGAAACTCCGCGACATCCTCGGCGTTCTGCGCGACGCGTATTGCCGTCGGGTCGGCGTCGAGTACCGGCACATCACCGATCCCGACCAGCGCCGCTGGCTCGAGGCGCGCATCGAGGTCAAGCAGGCGCAGCCCACCCGCGAGGAGCAGCTGCACATCCTCGGCCGGCTGAACGCTGCCGAGGCGTTCGAGACGTTCTTGCAGACGAAGTACGTGGGTCAGAAGCGATTCAGCCTCGAGGGCGCCGAGACGGTCATCGCCCTCCTCGACGCCGTACTCGCCGAGGCTGCCGAGGAAGGCCTGGACGAGGTCGTCATCGGCATGCCGCACCGCGGCCGGCTCAACGTGCTCGCCAATATCGTCGGCAAGCCGTACGCGAAAATCTTCAATGAGTTCGAAGGCAACATCGACCCCGGCACCGCGCAGGGCTCCGGTGACGTGAAGTACCACCTCGGAGCCGACGGCACCTTCCACGCCCCGAGCGGCGCCGACATCGCTGTGAGCCTGACGGCGAACCCCTCGCACCTCGAAGCGGTCGACCCCGTGCTCGAGGGGATCGTTCGAGCCAAGCAGGACGTGCTCAACAAGGGCGAGGCCGGCTTCTCGATCCTCCCCCTGCTGATGCACGGCGACGCCGCCTTCGCCGGCCAGGGCGTCGTGGCCGAGACGCTGAACCTCTCGCAACTGCGCGGCTACCGGACGGGCGGCACGGTGCACGTGGTCGTCAACAACCAGGTCGGCTTCACGACATCGCCCTCGGCCTCACGATCATCGCTCTACTGCACCGACATCGCACGCATGATCGCGGCTCCGATCTTCCACGTGAACGGTGACGATCCGGAGGCATGCGTACGGGTCGCACGGCTGGCGGTCGAGTACCGGCGCGAGTTCAAGAAGGACGTCGTCGTCGACATGGTGTGTTACCGCCGACGTGGGCACAACGAGGCGGACAATCCGTCGTTCACCCAGCCGCAGATGTACGACATCATCGATGGCAAGCGCAGCGTGCGAAAGCTCTACACCGCGGACCTCGTGGGTCGTGGCGACATCACGCTCGAGGACGCCGAGGCCGCGCTGAAGGACTTCCAGGCCCAGCTGGAAAAGGTCTTCGTCGAGACACGCAATGCCTCCGGGCAGCCGAAGCCCGAACCGCAGATCGAGCACGTCAGCCCGGCGCAGCAGGTCACGTCAGCCGTCGGTCTCGACGTGATCAAGCGGATCTCGGACGCCTACGCGAACCCACCGGAGGGCTTCACGATCCACCCGCGTCTGAAGCCTCAGATCGATCGCCGCATCGCAATGGCAAGCAACGGCGCCGTCGATTGGGCTACGGCCGAGCTGTATGCGTTCGGATCTCTCGTCCTGCAGGGCCACCCCGTGCGATTGGCCGGGCAGGACTCGCGGCGCGGCACGTTCACCCAACGGCACGTCACGCTGATCGACCGCAACAGCGGCGCGGAATACACCCCACTGCGCGAGCTTTCCGACGACCAGGCGCCGTTCTGGGCGTACGACTCGCTCCTGAGCGAGTACGCCGCGATGGGCTTCGAGTACGGCTACTCGGTCGTGCGTGAGGATGCGCTCGTCTGCTGGGAGGCCCAGTTCGGTGATTTCGCCGACGGCGCGCAGACGATCGTCGACGAGTTCATCTCCTCCGGTGAAGCCAAGTGGGGGCAGCGCTCCGCCGTCTCGCTGCTACTGCCCCACGGCTACGAAGGTCAGGGACCAGATCACTCCTCCGGGCGTCCCGAACGCTTCCTGCAGATGGCCGCCGAGAACAACATGACGGTGGCGATGTGCTCTACGCCGGCGAACTACTTCCATCTGCTGCGCCGGCAGGGCCTGTCGCCCGTGCGTCGGCCGCTCATCGCGTTCACCCCCAAGTCGCTGCTGCGCCTCAAGGCCGCCGTGAGCGAGCTGGACGATTTCACGACCGGCGCATTCCGTCCGGTCATCGCCGATGACCACGCCGACCCTGCCAACGTGCGGCGGGTGCTGATCTGCACCGGGAAGGTCTACTACGACCTCGCCGCGGCGCGGCAGGAAAACGGCCACGACGACGTGGCGATCCTGACCGTCGAGCAGCTGTATCCGTTGCCCGCCGACGCCCTCGCCGCCGAACTGGCGCGCTACCCCGACGCGCAGGTCGTGTGGGTGCAGGAGGAGCCGGCCAACCAGGGCGCGTGGCCGTTCATGGCCTTGAACCTGCCCGAGCACCTCGGCGGGCGTCCGCTCATGCGGGTGTCCCGGCGCGCCTCGGCATCGCCCGCGGTCGGCTCGCACGCTATCCACGAGGCGCAGCAGGCCGAGATCGTGGCGACAGCGTTCGCGTGACGGGCAGCGCGTCCGGCATCCTGAGCGATCCGATCCGCTGGGGCATCCTCGGTGCGGGCTCCATCGCCGCGACCGTGGGAGCTGACATCGCGGCCTCGCCCGGCTGCACATTGGCAGCTGTGGGTGCCCGCGACCTCGCCCGTGCAGAGGCGTTTGCCGCCACGAACGGCGTCGCTCGTGCCTACGGCTCGTACGCCGAACTCGTCGCAGATCCTGAGGTCGACGTCGTCTATATCGCGACGACGCACGGGCAGCACCATGAGCACGCGCTGCTCGCCCTCGAGGCCGGCAAGCCGGTGCTCGTCGAGAAGGCGTTCGCTCTGAATGCCCGGCAGGCTCGCGAGATCGTCGCTACAGCGCGCGAGCGCCGCCTGTTCTGCATGGAAGCCATGTGGATGCGCTTCAACCCACTCGTGAGGCGCGCGCAGCAGGTCGTGGCGAGCGGGGCGATCGGCGAGGTGGTCGGTCTGCGCGCCGAGCTGTGCAGCCGCTTCGAATTCGACGCCCGGCACCGACTCTTCGACCTGGCCGCCGGCGGTGGCGCTCTTCTCGACCTCGGTGTCTACCCGATCACGTTCGCGTGGTTGATCCTCGGCGCACCCGAGCACGTCGACGCGATCGGGACCCTCTCGCCCACGGGCTCGGACGCCTCGGTGTCGATCCAGTGCGGGTACCGAGACGGCGCGCTCGGGCAGATCTTCACCAGCGCGGTGACGCACAGCCCAGCCGCCGGAATGATCTGCGGCACCAAAGGCACCGTCGAGATCGGCCCGCGCATCCAGCGCGCGACATCGCTCACCGTGACCACCGAGCCCGGCGAGGAGTTCACCACCACTCCGATCACCGGCAACGGGTACGGCTTGCAGGTGGCCGAGGTGGCGCGATGCCTGCGGCAGGGCGAGCTGGAGAGCCCGGTCGTTCCGCTCGACGAGACCGTCGCGATCCTCGAGATGATCGACGACGTCCGGAAACGGATCGGCGTGCGGTACCCGGCGGACGGGAGCTAATCGATGTACTTCACCGACCGGGGCATCGAGGAACTCGCCGAGCGACGAGGCGAGGAGCAGGTGAGCATCGAATGGCTCGCCGCGCGGCTGCAGCAGTTCGTCGACGCCAATCCGGACTTCGAGGTTGCGGTGGACCGGCTCGCGACCTGGCTGGCGCGCGACGACGATCCCGACTGACAAAAAAAACCGGTTTGGGGAGAGTTCGCGTCGTCTAGCGACGGCAAGTCTCCCCAAACCGGCTGGTGGGACTGGGTTATCTAGTTCTTGCTTCCCTGGACGATCGAGATTGCCAGGCAAGCCGCAATGGCGACGAGGAGCATCACTGCTCCGACGCCGGTTCCAGCAAGCATCGCGGTTCTCCTTCCCTGCGACTGTATTGCCAGAACCCACAGTAACTAGTACCGCCGGTAACTGCTAGTTCGCCTTACGTCATGGCCGTCACAGCGCGGATTTCGTCGCCCACGCCGGGGGGAGGCAACCGATTTCGTGCAAATACCGGCAGGAAGAGCTGGGCGAGGGGACCGATGGCCAGCGCGAACACCACGGTGCCGATGCCTACCGTGCCGCCGAGCAGCCAGCCGATCACGAGGACGGTGAGTTCGATCCCCGTCCGGATCATGCGGACCGACCGGCCGCTGCGCCGCACCAGGCCGGTCATCAGCCCGTCGCGCGGTCCGGGGCCGAAGTCCGCCCCGATGTACATGCCTGTAGCCATGCCGCAGAGCAGGACGCCGGTCAGCATGTCCACCACCCGCCAGGGCAGCGCATGCGCGGGCGGAAGCCAGCCGAGATTGGCGTTCATGGACACACCGATGAGCACGACGTTGCTGATCGTGCCCAGCCCGGGCCACTGTCTGAGCGGTATCCAGAGGAGCAGGACCGCGGCCCCCACCAGGATGAGGACGGTGCCGATGGCGATGCCCGCGTGTCGGGCGATGCCCTGATGCAGCACGTCCCACGGGTCCAAGCCCAGCGTCGACCTGACCTGCAGCGCGCCCGACAGGCCGTACAGCCAGAGCCCGACGTACAGCTGGATCAGCCGAATGGCCAGCCGATAACCGGACCGGTTTGACACCATCAGGCGAGCATGCCAGTCCACATGAGCGAATTCGCTGACCAATCCAGCACCGATGGCATGCCATTCAGACCAATTAGATGGCAGTATGAGCCAATGGCACCAGTCTCTCGAATCGGCGGACGCTCCCTCGCCGCGCTATTGCCGGATCTGCGCACGCAACCCGGGCCGGTCTACGCGGCGCTGGCCGACGGAATCACCGCCCTCGTACTCGACGGCCGTATCGCGACCGAAACCCGGCTGCCCTCCGAGCGCGAACTCGCCGCCGCACTACGCATCAGCCGGGCGACCGTGACCGCCGCCTACGACGGCCTGCGAGGCGATGGGTTCCTGGCCAGCCGCACCGGCTCCGGCAGCTTCGTCACCGTCCCGTCCGGGTCGCGCGCGCGCCCGTCGCTCTCGCGATGGCACACGGCTCCGGCGGGAGACGTCATCGACCTGTCCTGTGCCGCGCTGCCGGCACCTACCGGCGTGCTCGAACCGGCGATCGCCGCTGCGCTCGCGAGCATCGGCGCGTACGCGCGCGACGATGGCTACGAACCCGCGGGCCTGCTCGTCCTGCGCGAGGCCGTCGCCGCGCGATACCGCTCCCGAGGCGTCGCGACGAGCGTCGACCAGATCTTGGTCACGAACGGGGCCCTCCACGGCTGGGATCTGCTGCTTCGGCTGCTGATCGGCCCAGGCGACCGAGTCCTCACGGAGCTACCCACGTACCCCGGTGCGCTGGACGCGGTCCGAGGCAACGGCTCGCGTGTCGTGCCGGTGCCGATGGCGCCCGAGGGCGGCTGGCAGGTCGAGCAGCTGCAAGCCACGCTGCGCCAGACGGCACCACGACTCGCCTACCTGACGCCAGATTTTCACAACCCGACCGGAGTGCTGATCGGGGAAGCTGCTCGCCGGGAGGTCCTCCGGGTCGCCCGGCAGACCGGGACGACGGTGGTGATCGACGAGTCGTTCGTCGACCTCGGCTTCTGCGCGTCTGAAACCCCGGCCGCCGCGCTGGACCCCGCCGTCGTCAGCATCGGATCGCTGTCCAAACCGGTCTGGGGCGGGTTGCGGGTCGGCTGGTTACGCGCGGCACCCGAGCTGGTCCAGCGGTTGGCGGTGCTGCGCGCGACGATCGACATGTCCGGCCCGGTGCTGGATCAGCTCGTGGCCACCGAGCTCTTCTCGCGACTGGACGCGATCACCGAACAGCGGGTCACCGAGTTGCGACCCCAGCGCGATGCACTCCTGGCGGCACTCGCCCGCGAGCTGCCCCAGTGGCGGGCAGCGGTGCCGCAGGGAGGCCTGTCGTTATGGGCCGAACTCGACGCGCCGCTGTCGACCCAGCTGACCTTGCTGGCCGCGCAGGCCGGCGTGCTCGTCGTTCCCGGCTCGCGATTCGGCATCGACGGGACGCTGGAGCGATTCCTGCGCCTGCCGTTCTCGCTCCCTGCCGAGCGGCTCGACGAGGCAGTGCGCCGCATGGCTGCCGTGTGGGCCGGGTTGGACAAGTCCGGCGCCATCCCTCGGCAGCTCGTCGTCGCCTAGCTCTGCCGCGGCTCAGCGGGTAGCGGCGGCGGCAACCCCGTCGGCGCGCGCCTGCGCCGCCACGGCCGCGCTGACCGCAGGCGCGACGCGTGCGTCGAACGGCGTGGGCACGATGTGATCAGGGGTGAGCGCATCGCCGACAACGCCACTCAGGGCCGACGCCGCGGCGAGCTTCATGCTCTCGGTGATCGCACGCGCGCCGGCGTCGAACGCGCCCGCGAAGATACCGGGAAATGCGAGCACGTTGTTGATCTGGTTCGGGAGGTCGCTGCGCCCCGTGGCGACGACCGCGGCATGCCGGTGCGCCACAACGGGATCGACCTCGGGATTCGGATTCGCCAGCGCGAAGATGATCGACCCTGTGGCCATTGTCGCCACGGCATCTTCCTCTACCGCGCCGGCGCTCACTCCGAGGAACACGTCTGCGCCTTTCAAGGCGTCGACCATCGAGCCCACCAGACCCGAGCGGTTGGTCAGCTTGGCGAGTTCGTCCTTCACTGCGGTCAGATCCTCACGCCCGCCGTGCAGGACGCCGCGGGAGTCGGCTACCGCGATGTCGCCGATGCCGGCGGCGAGCAGCATCTTCGTGCAGGCGACACCCGCAGCTCCGGCTCCGGACACCACGACGCGCAGGTCGCCGAGCCGCCGTCCGGTCACCGTGGCGGCGTTGGTCAACGCCGCGAGCACCACCACAGCGGTCCCGTGCTGGTCGTCATGGAAGACCGGGATGTCGAGCCGCTCACGCAGGCGGCGCTCGATCTCGAAGCAGCGCGGCGCGGAGATGTCCTCGAGGTTGATTCCACCGAACGACGGCGCCAGCCGCACGACGGTCTCGACGATCTCGTCGGGATCCGTGGTGGCAAGCACGATCGGCACCGCGTTGATTCCGGCAAATTCACTGAACAGCGCCGCTTTGCCCTCCATCACCGGAAGCGCCGCCGCCGGTCCGATGTTGCCCAGACCGAGCACCGCCGTTCCGTCGCTGACGACGGCCACCAGCCGCGAGCGCCAGGTGTAGGTGCTCGCGAGTGTTTCGTCCTCCGCGATCGCGGTGCAGACCTCGGCGACACCAGGGGTATAGGCCAGCGACAGAGATTCGCGGTCGACGAGCGGGAGCGTGCTGCGTACGCGGAGCTTGCCGCCCTCGTGTGCGCGAAACACCGCACTGCTCGCATCGAACCCCACTGCCGGAGCCTTCCTGGGTGTGCCTGGTGAATTGTGCGCCGCCGCCAGGTTACGGCGGCCGGATGTGCGCCGTTCGGGGGTTCGCCCTCACGTCGAGTCTGTCACGCCCGCCGTACCCGCGAGCGTGAATTCGGGCACCGGGGTTCAGCGCACCCGCCTGGGCAGCCAACTGCCGGGTCGGCGTCGCGCGAGCACTCGGGCCGTCACATCCGCGATGCCGTGCGACCTGCTGTCTCCGCCTGCGGCAACATTGTCGGACGCGAGCCACCACCCGCCGTCAGTCGGGCGCACGGCCCGTTTGAGCACCGGATGCCCGGGCATCGAACGAAAGACCGCGAGCACCACGTCACCTGCTCGCACAGCCGCACCGTGCCGGACGATCACGAGGTCACCGTCGCGGAGCGTGGGCGACATGGACGGGCCGCTGACCCGCACGAACTGGATCGGGATTAGGACCGCGCGCACGCGGACATACTGCCTGGTAACGGCGATCGCGCCCGAGAGTAGGGTCGATCGCTGGTGTCCCGATTCACGAAATCAGGAGGTCTGCAGCGATGCGACTGGTCCGCCCGACGATTACCGCCCACGCGCACTGCGATCTTCCCTGCGGTGTGTACGACCCGGCTCAGGCCCGTATCGAGGCTGAATCCGTCAAAGCGATCATGCAGAAGTACCAGGAAAACGACGACCCGGTCTTCCGCACCCGTGCGCTGATCATCAAGGAACAGCGTGCCGATCTGGTGAAACACCATCTCTGGGTGCTGTGGACCGACTACTTCAAGCCCCCGCACTTCGAGAAGTACCCGCAACTTCACGACCTGTTCAACCGTGCGACCAAGGCCGCGGGCGCGGCGGGCGGGAAGGGTTCGGTAGATCCCGCCGAGGCGCAGAAGTTGCTCGACCTCATCGCCGAGATCGACTCGATCTTCTGGGAGACGAAGAACGCAGCGTGACCCCGACGGCTCATCGATGACTGACCGTACGACCATGAAGGCCGATTCCGATCCGGAGTCGGCCTTCATCCCTCCTCGCCTTGATGACTCAGCGGCACTCTGGGTCATTCGGCACGGCGAGACCGAATGGAGCAAGGCCGGTCGCCACACCGGGCGCACGGATCTCGAGCTCACCGAGGCCGGCCGCGCCCAGGCCGTCGCGCTAGGGGGAATGCTCGCGCAAGTCCGCCCGGTGCTCGTGCTGTGCAGCCCCCGGCGTCGGGCCCTCGAGACGGCCCGACTGGCCGGCATCGAGGTCGACGATGTCGACGACGATCTCGCCGAATGGGACTACGGGGACTACGAGGGGCGGACGGCCGCCAGCATTCGCGCCGACGTGCCGGGCTGGACGTTGTGGACGCACGGCGTCCCCCACGGAGAAACCGCCGCACAGGTCAGCCGGCGGGCCGACCGGGTTCTGCTCCGCGCGGCCGGTGAGCTCGACCGCGGGCCGGTGATTCTCGTGGCGCACGGTCACATCAGCCGTGTCATGGCAGCGCGCTGGATCGGCCTGCCTGCAACCGGCGGCGCGAACCTGGCATTGTCGACAGCAGCACCGTCGGTACTCGGAGCGCAGTACGGCCTCCCCGTCATCGATCGATGGAACATTCCCAATCCTGCGAACGGAAATGGTGGTTCTCGGTGAATCAGCCAACCGAGCGTCCCGACGGCGACGTCGTCGAGGTTCGCGTTCCTGCCGACGTCGCCTACGTGTCGACACTGCGCCTCACCGCCGCCGCCCTGGCAGCACGCTGCGATCTCACCGTCGACGACATCGAGGATCTGCGGCTGGCCGTCGACGAGGCGAGCGCGCTGCTACTCCCCCACGCCGGCACGGGCGCGACCCTCGACGCTCGCTTCGAACTGGCGCGGGGCAACCTGCAGGTGCATGCCAGCGTCCTCGCGTCCGACACCGGCGAACCGGATCGTCATGGTTTCGCGTGGACCGTGCTCGGGGCTCTCGCGAGTTCGGTCGAGGTCAGCCGCGATGACGGCCGGCTGGGCATCACGTTGTCTAAGCGGCGTGAGGCAGCGACCCAGTGACATCCGGTTCGCGACCCTCCGGCCGCGACCCCGAGCGGCATGTCGCGGCGGCGCAAATGCTGGCCGAGCTCCATTCGCTGCCCGAGGACAGCCCGCGACGAAAGCCCTTGCGCGACGAGCTGGTCGAGACGCACATGCCGCTCGTGGTGTACCTCGCCCGTCGGTTCTCCGGCCGTAACGAGCCGATGAACGACTTGGTGCAGGTGGGTGCGATCGGCTTGCTCAAGGCGATCGACCGCTTCGACCCCTCGCGCGGCCTGGAGTTCTCGACCTACGCGACGCCGACGATCCTCGGCGAGATCAAGCGACACTTCCGCGACACCGGCTGGCTGATCCATGTGCCGCGGCGCGCACAGGAGCTGCAGACCACGCTCAATGCCGCGCGCGCCGATCTCAGCCAAGAGCTGGGCCGGGCCCCGACCGTCGCCGAACTTGCGGCACGCATCGAGGTTGACGAGGAGGCCGTCGTTGAGGCCCTAGACGCGGCGCGCGCCTACTCCGGCGTACCGCTCGACGTGCTTGCGGCTCCCGGCGAATCGGTGCCCGAACATCCGATGCTGGGCGTCATCGACGAGGGCTTCGAGCAGGTAGAGCAGCGTGCCCTGCTGCGTGATGTGATCACGAAACTGCCTGAGGCCGAACGCGAGATCCTGCTGCTGCGCTTCGTCGCGAACAAGACACAGACGGAGATCGCCGCAATCGTCGGCGTGTCACAGATGCAGGTCTCGCGCCTCGTCGCGCGCGGGCTCAAACGGCTGCGCGCAAACCTGGGCGCCGAAGAGCCACCTCCGAAGACCCCGACCGGCTGAGACGTCGGCGGGTCGCCAGCGGTCTGCACGACGACCCACCGGCGCAGATCGTGCTACCAGCTGCACTCTGCGAAGCCGCCGCCGTCGTCGCAGTTCTTCATCGCTACCGTCGTCGGCGCGTGCGACGCGGTGCCGTGACTGGCCGCGAGCGCTACCGGAGCGCTGAATGCGGCGGCGATGAGGGTCCCGGCGGCAATCCGACGGGCGATTACCGATGTACGCAGCAGTGTGACCATGCGTTCTCCATCTCGAATCGTGCAGGTCCAGGACGACCTACTGGCGACTAAGACCGCCGATCGGAGGTGCTGGGTTGCATGGAGACCGCGCAGCGCAGCGGATCAGTCGCGCGGGGCTCGGTCGAGTGCTGTTCGCGCAGGCGGGGTGAACAGCAGGTACAGCACGGCGAGGGCGGCGACCAGAATCGGGCCGCCGTAGCCGACACGATGTGCCTGGAAGGCCAAGCTGTAGGACACCGGCAGGGCGAGCAATTGCAGCACGACGATCGGCGTGCGAGCGGCCGATTTCAGCCGCATCAGTCCACGCGCGCCGGCCGCCAGCGCGACGGCTCCGGCAACGGCCAATGCGGCCCCGAGCAGCGCACCGGGCACGCTGTGCGGGTGGCCGGAGACGGTCTTGATGATGAGGATCGCAGAGCCGATCAAGAGCGCGAGGCTCTCGGCGCCGATGACGCCTGCGGCTGCGCGTACCTCACGCGGCGCGGGCGGTTCCTCCTCGATCACGTCGGCCACCCTACCGACGCGTAGTGTCCGCGCAGTGCGCGTCGTCGTCATCTCCAACCCCCACGCCACCGCCACCAGTGCTCGCGAGCGGGATGTCCTCGCGCACGCACTCGGCAGCGAGGCGCGGCTGGAAGTCGTCGAGACCGCGAATCGGGGACATGCCGCAGCACTCGCGTGCCGCGCGATGCGCGACGGGGCAGACGTCGTCGTGGCGCTCGGCGGCGACGGCACCATCAACGAGGTCGTCAACGGCCTGCTCACCGACGGCGTGCACGAGCGGGTACCCGCGCTCGGTGTGGTGCCTACCGGGTCGACCAACGTCTTCGCGCGCGCGCTCGGGTTGTCCAACGATCCGATCGAGTCGACCGGGGTACTGCTCGAGGCACTGCGCGCGCAGTCGCGGCGGGCAGTGAGCCTCGGGCACGTCGACGACCGTTGGTTCACCTTCGCCGCTGGGATCGGCTTCGACGCCGCGATCGTCGAAGGTGTCGAACGCCATCGCCGCCGAGGCAAGCGATCAACCCACGCCCTCTACGCACGCGTCGGCGTGCGTCAGTTCTTCCGGACCGACCGGCGACACCCGCGGCTGAAAGTCGAGCTGCCCGATGGCAGGAGTCTCGACCACATCCACTTCGCGATCGTGGCCAACGCCGACCCGTGGACGTTCGTCGGCAACCGCCCGCTGCACCCGACGCCGGATGCCGATTTCGAATCCGGGCTGGCCCTCTACGCCCGCCGCCGGATGGGAACGGCCGGGATTTTGTGGAGCCTGGCTCGGCTGTCCGGTGACTCACCGCACATCGGCAAGCGTGGCGCACACGTGACGCACGATCTGAGCGGCCTCACCGTGCTGGCCGACGAACCGTTGCCCGTTCAGGTCGACGGTGAATTTGTCGGAATGCGCGAGAAGCTGGTTTTTCGTTCCGTGCACTCGGCGGTTCAGGTGGTGATCTGACCGGAATTGCCGCACGTTCGCCTCGACTTCACGGCTGCATCACGCGTACGGTGCAAAGGTCGGTAGCTGGAGAACGTCAGCAACGGCCGCATCGGCACGTCATGCCGGCGCCGGGTCATCGCCTTTGGGGGTGACTTGGCTAGCAATGCCCCGGCAGCGCTTGCGGCAGGCGCTAGCTCGTGAAACGATTCACAAGCACGCTGAAGGGCCCCCGGCCCTACGCCGTCGCCCACGTGAGGAGATCTATCCATGGACTGGCGTCACCGCGCTATTTGCCGTGACGAAGACCCCGAGCTGTTCTTCCCCATCGGGAACACCGGACCGGCCTTGCTCCAGATCGAGCAGGCGAAGTCGGTGTGCCGCCGCTGCCCCGTCATTCAGGAATGCCTGGCGTGGGCACTCGAGAGCGGCCAGGACGCAGGCGTCTGGGGCGGGCTGTCCGAGGACGAGCGCCGCGCGCTGAAGCGGCGCAATGCCCGCGCACGCGCACGCCTGGCCTGATCCCGGCTCGGGCGACCCGGTCGCGCGACCCTGCAGTCGGCTAGCCGCCCACCCGGGCCTTGCTGCCCAGCGGCATCGACACCACCGCCGCGGTGCCGACACCGCCGTCATGGGCGCTGAACTCGACCGTCCCATCCAGTTCCGCTGACACCAGCGTCTGCACTATCTGCAACCCCAGCCGATCTGATGACACCACGGTGAAGTCGGCGGGCAAACCGACGCCGTCGTCGCGGATCGTCACCGTCAGCCGGCCCCGTGCCCGCGCGGCGATCACCTCGATCAGCCCGGTCTCACGGCCGGGAAACGCGTGCTCGATCGCGTTCTGCACGAGCTCGGTCAGGACGAGCACGAGGGCGGTGGCGACCTCGGCCGGGATGTCACCGAAGCTGCCGGTGCGGCTGACCTCGATGCGGGAGGTCGAGCCCATGACGTCGGAGAGCATTCCGAGCAGGCGGTCGACGACATCATCGAAATCGACAGTTTCGTCCATCGACACCGACAGCGTCTCGTGCACGAGCGCGATCGAGCTCACTCGGCGCATCGACTCCTCGAGGGCGATCCGGGCCTCCGGAACGGATACCCGTCGGGCCTGCAGTCGCAGCAGCGCGGCCACCGTCTGCAAATTGTTCTTCACTCGGTGATGGATCTCGCGGATCGTGGCGTCCTTGCTCATGATCTGACGATCGCGACGGCGCAGTTCGGTCACGTCCTGCATGAGCAAGAGGGCGCCGAGCGTCTCCCCGCGCGGCCGTAACGGAAGTGCGCGGAACAGCACCGTCGCCCCTCCGCCGTCGACCTCGATGCTCGCCGGCTGCCCACCTTCGATCGCCGTGCTGACGGCGAGGGCGAGATCTCCCGCATCGAACGGATCGTCGGCGACGGTGCTCGTGAGCGCGTCGATGGGCTCGCCGAGCACATTGCCGGTGACGCCGAGGCGGCTGAATGCCGACAGCGCATTGGGGCTGGCGTAGATGATCGTGCGATCGGGCTCGAGACGGACCACCCCGTCCCCGACGCGCGGACCGGAACCCTCCTCGAGCCCGGCGTCCGGTCCCGGGAACGTTCCGTCGGCGACCATCGCGGCGAGATCGGCGGCGCTCTGCAGGTACACCAGCTCAAGCTGACTGGGCGTGCGCACGCTGGCCAGGTTGGCGTCCTTGCCGAGCACGGCAATGACCTCTCCGGCGAGCCGTACGGGTATGGCCTCGCGCCGGATCGGCAGGTCGCCCTCCCAGTCCGCGTCACCCTCGCGGAAGATGCGCCCTTCCGTCAGAGCGACGCGTAGCGGGACCGATCGTGATCCGCGCAGCAGCACGCCTACCTGATCGTTCTGATATGCCGTCGGGCCCGTCGTCGGCCGGCACTGCGCTGCGCACAGGAAGGCGTCGACACTGCCCGCTTCACCGACCGCGACGGTGACAGGCACCCAGAGCAGCAGATCGGCGAACGCAAGATCCGACAGCAACTGCCACTCGCCGACGAGACGCTGGATATGCACCACCTGCGCGTCGGTGAGTGGCGTACGCGCGGCGAGCAGATCGGAGAGGGCGGACATCGGGCGTCAGCCTGCCACGCCTGCCGCACGGATGCCCCGGTTTGGGCAACGGACGGGCTGGGTAGCCAGTCCCAGATGCAGAGGTGACGTCGCTCACAGCCATGATCTGGAGGTCGCGATGCAGCCGACCGGACGCCCCCGACCACTGCCCGCCGGCGCGATGATCGCCGCGGGTGTGCTGCTCGCAGTACCGCTGATCGCGCTGGCGATCGTCCCGGTATATGCGAAGGACGGCCCGCGCCTGTTGGGCTTCCCCTTCTTCTACTGGTATCAGTTCATGTGGGTCTTTCTGGCGTCCGCCTTCACCTGGGCGGCGTATCTCGTGCTGCGGCACGCACGACGCGACAGGACACCCCGATGAGCGGCCTCGCCACGCTTGCGTCGGGACGCGGGGTCAACGGCGTCGAACTCGGCGTCGTCATCTTCTTCTTCCTGCTCGTCACCCTCGGCGGCTTCGTCGCAGTGCGGTGGCGACGCGCGGAATCAATGGACAGCCTGGACGAGTGGGGCCTCGGCGGCCGCGGTTTCGGCACCGTGGTGACCTGGTTCCTGCTCGGCGGCGACCTGTACACCGCTTACACGTTCGTCGCCGTCCCCGCGGCCATGTTTGCGACCGGGGCGGTCAGCGGGTTCTTCGCCGTGCCGTACACGATCGTCGTGTACCCGCTGATCTTCATCTTCATGCCGCGCCTCTGGAGCGTGTCGCATCGGCACGGGTGGGTGACGCCGGCGGACTTCGTGCGGGGACGCTACGACAGCCGGGGACTCGCGCTTGCGGTCGCCATCACCGGCATCGTCGCGACGATGCCCTACATCGCCTTGCAGCTGGTCGGCATCCAAGCGGTGCTCGACACGATGGGGCTGGGCGGCTCAGGCAACTGGTTCGTGCGAGACCTGCCGCTGATCATCGCCTTCGCAGCCCTGGCGGCCTACACGTACTCCTCCGGGCTGCGCGCGCCCGCTCTGATCGCATTCGTGAAGGACACCCTGATCTATCTCGTCATCATCGTCGCGATCGTCTACATCGGCGTGAAGATCGGTTTCGGTGGGATGTTCGATGCCGCCCACGCCAAGACCGCGAAGGTGAAGGGTGCGACGTTCATCCCGAACAGCTCGACCTATTGGGCCTACGGCACGCTCGCGTTCGGCTCCGCCCTTGCGCTGTTCATGTATCCGCACTCGGTCACCGGCGTGCTCGCCGGGCGAAGTCGCACCGTCATTCGCCGCAACGCGGCGATCCTGCCGACGTACTCGTTGATGCTCGGGATGCTCGCCCTGCTCGGCTTCGCTGCGGTGTACAAGAAGACCTCGGTGATCGGTCAGGACGGCAAGCCGAACGCCCAGCTCGTCGTGCCGCACTTCTTCGACCAGGTGTTTCCCAGCTGGTTCGCCGGAGTCGCGTTCGCCGCGATCGCGATCGGCGCGCTGGTGCCGGCGGCGATCATGTCGATAGCGGCCGCGAACCTGTTCACGCGCAACGTCTACCGCGAGTTCCTGGTACGCGATGCGTCACCGAAGCACGAGGCCACCGTCGCGAAGATCACGTCGCTGGTGGTCAAGTTCGGCGCACTCGTGTTCGTGCTCGGGATGGATCGGCAGAACGCGATCAACCTGCAGCTGCTCGGCGGCGTGTGGATCCTGCAGACGATCCTCTCGATCGTGGCCGGCCTGTACACCCGATGGCTGCATCGTTGGGCGCTACTCGTCGGCTGGGCGGTGGCCATGGTCTACGGAACGGTTGTCGCCTACCACCAGGCGTCACCGACGACCAAACACTTCGGCAGCTCGCTGGCGCTGTTCCCCGGCACCCATACGAAGGTCTACGTCGCAGTGACCGCGCTGCTCGTCAACATCGTGGTTACCGTCGTGCTGACTGTCGCGCTGCGATTGCTCAACGCGCCGGCAGGAACGGACGCGACCCAACCGGAGGACTACTACTCGGATACGCCGTCGGCAGCGAGCCCCGTCGACCCGCAACCGGCGCCGACCCCGGCAGCGCCTGCCTGAGCGGTTATTCGGCGCGGTATTCCAGGTGTGAGGTCTCGAGCGACACCTCGGTGATGCGTACGCGAATGCGAGTGTGCAGGCTTTCGGGCGCGCGGTCGCCGCCGCAACACCGGGCGATCAGCGAGCGGACGTCCTGCTCGAGCCCGTACTGCTTCAGGCAGGGGGCACACGCGTCGAGGTGCTGACGGATGCGGTTGCGCAGGCGTTCGTCTGACTCGTCGTCCAGATAGAGGTACAAGTCCTTGAGGACGTCATCGCAATCGATGTTCCCCGGCCCGAAGCCCAAGCCGCTCACGACTCCACCCCCGCTGGGATCAAGCCACGTTCGCGCGCGTAGTCCGCGAGCAGGCTCTGCAGCTGCTTGCGGCCGCGATGCAGACGCGACATAACGGTTCCGATCGGCGTGCCCATGATCTCGGCGATCTCTTTGTACGCGAAGCCCTCGACGTCGGCGAGATACACCGCCAGCCGGAAGTCCTCCGGCAGCGCTTGCAGCGCGTCCTTCACGTCGGAATCCGGAAGGTGGTCGAGCGCCTCCATCTCAGCCGAACGAAGGCCGGTGGAGGTGTGCGACTCTGCCCGCGCGAGCTGCCAGTCCTCGACATCCTCGTTGTTGGACTCCTGCGGGGAGCGCTGCTTCTTGCGGTAGTTGTTGATGAACGTGTTCGTCAGGATGCGGTACAGCCAGGCCTTGAGGTTGGTGCCCTCGGTGAACTGGTGGAAAGCCGCGAATGCCTTGACGAAGGTCTCCTGAACGAGGTCCTCGGCGTCCGAGGGGTTGCGCGTCATCCGCATCGCGGCGGCGTAGAGCTGGTCGAGATACGGCAGAGCGTCACGCTCGAACCGCGCGGTGCGCGCCTCGACACTTTCGTCCGCGCGCGCCCGCCTGGTGTCGGCCGAATCGTCCGCCACTGCGCTCCTTTGCTCGGTCGCGTTCTGCTTGGAGGATACGGTGCCCGCCACTGCTGCGCCGACCGGCCAGGGCTCACCCGGCCACGGAGCGTAGGTCCGCGACACCGCCCGTTCACGGCGCGCGCGCTCTGCTACCGGCATGCCTGCACCCGTCCTTCTCACCATTCACGCCCCGGACCGATGATCGGACCGGCTCAGGGGGAACCAGTCGAGGGCGGTTGCGCATTCCCCATAGGCTCGCCAGGTGGCCACCGGAACGCCTGCGACCGCGCTGCTGACCCGCGAAAGGGTGGCGTTCAGCCTGCACCCCTACCCCCACGACCCCCGAACCGAGGCATTCGGTGACGAGGCGGCGGCGGCTCTCGGCGTGGCGCCCGACCGCATCTTCAAGACGCTCATCACCACCGTCGACGGCAAGCTGATCTGTGCCCTCGTCCCGGTCGCAGGAAAGCTCGACCTCAAGGCTCTCGCGGCGGCGCTCGGGGCCAAGCGGGCGGAGATGGCCGATCCGGTGGCGGCCGCACGGGCGACCGGCTACGTGGTCGGCGGCATCTCACCGCTCGGGCAGCGGGCGCGGCTGCCGCTGGTGATCGACGAGTCGGCCAGGCGGTTCGAGACGGTGTACGTCTCCGCAGGCAAGCGGGGACTGCAGTTGCAGCTCCCCCCTGATGACCTGTTCCGCCTGACCCAGGCGCTCGGTGCGCCGATCGCCTGTTGAGTTCAGGCGTTCGGCGCAGGCGGTGCGGCCAACACGCTGTCGACAAACTCAACAACGGCGCGCCCGATCTGTGCCGTCGACCGCTTCAGCGAATGATCGGCACCGTCGATGACGACGAGACGGGCGGCGGCCGATGCGGGCGGCATCCCGAACGCGTCCCGATCGCCCTGAACGACGAGCACCGGCACGGTCGGCAGGACCAATTCCTCGATTCGCGTACGTGCCGGGTTGCCCGGCGGATGCAGCGGGAAGGCGAGCGCGACGACCGCTGCCGCCCCGAGCGCGCCGGCGGTCCTGCAGGCCACCCGCGCACCGCTCGACCGGCCGCCCTGAATCAGGGCGACCGATGCCAGCGAGCGCTGGCGCCGCAGGTGCTCGACGATCGCGATCCACGCCTCGTCCAGCCTCGGCGCGGGCGCCGGTGCGCGCCTGCCCGCAACTCGATACGGCTGGGTGATGCGGGCGACGGCAAACCCTGCACCGAGGGCCGCGTCGCGAACCGCGACAAGGTCCGGCGCCGTCACGCCACCCCCTGCCCCGTGACCGAGCGCGAGGACTGCGCGAGCGGTGCGGGCGGGGCGGTCAAGGTCGATCCAGCCCGGTCCCGACGGCGTCTCGACCTCGATGCGGGTTGTCGCCACGGGCATCGTCAGAACAGCCGCTGCGGTTCAGGTTGCGGTTCGGGCTCGACGAGGCGGATCAACTCGGGACCGTTGTTGTCGACGCTGTTGACCGTCGTGTCCACGGGCCGCAGCTCGAGGTGTTCCCCGCGCGCCTCGTCCCATGGAGCGAGCAGATCGGCAGGGTCGTCGACGCGGGGATCGAGCCAGCGTTCCCACGCGGGGGCGGCGAGCACGAGCGGCATCCTGTCGTGGATCGCAGCCAGCTCGCCCGCGGAGGGGCTGGTGATGATCGTGCAGGTCGTGATCGTCTCACCCGGAGGGCCCCAGAATTCGTAGAGGCCGGCGAAGGCAAGCAGGTGGCCGTCGCTGGGCGTCATGTACATCGGCTGCTTGCGGCCCGACTCGCTTTGCTGCCACTCGTACCACCCGTCGGCCGGTACCAGGCACCGGCGCTTCGCGTACGCCCGGCGGAACGCCGGTTTGGTGGCGACACTTTCCAGCCGCGCATTGAACATGCGCGAGGCCGTGCTGCGGTCTTTCGCCCACGACGGCACGAGTCCCCACGAGACCACCCGTAGCTGCCTCGTGGGCAACGCGGCCGGGCGACCCTCGGCATCGCGAAGGGGTCGGTTGACGACCACGCGCACCGGCTTCGTCGGCGCGATGTTGTAGTCCGGTTCCACCGTCACGCCCGAGGTTGCATCGATGGCGTCGAACTCGTCGACCAGGTCTGCATCCGAACGCACCGAGACGTACCTACCGCACATGGCATCGACGGTACCGGCGGTACGGCAGACTGCGGATGTGCAACCCTGGCCGGCGCCGCATGCTGACGGCCCGGTGAGCGGCGTCGTCACGCTGCCCGGGTCGAAGTCGCTCACCAATCGCGCGCTCGTGCTGTCCGCGCTGGCAGACGGCACGTCACGGATCAGGGCGCCGCTCTGGGCGCGGGATACCGAACTGATGGCGCGGGCGCTGACCGATCTGGGGACGCACATCGAACGGGTGGGCGAGGACTGCGAAATCCACCCCGCGACGCTGCATGGTGCGGACGTCGACACCGGGCTGGCCGGCACGGTAATGCGCTTCGTACCGCCGCTGGCCGCGCTCGCGACGGGCTCCGTGCGTTTCGACGGCGACAGCTACGCACGCGAGCGGCCGATGGCCACGCTCATCGACGGATTGCGCCAGGCCGGCGTCGTCGTCGATGACGACGACCGCGGCCGGCTGCCGTTCACCATCCGAGCAAGCGGCGCCGTCAAAGGCGGACAGGTGAGGATCGACGCGGCGGCATCGTCGCAGTTCGTCTCCGGTCTGCTGCTGTCGGCAGCCCGCTACGGCAACGGCATCGAGGTCGTCCATGTCGGCGACGAACGCGTTCCGTCGGCGCCGCACATCGAGATGAGCCTGGACATGGTGCGCCGGGCGGGTGTGGACGCCGCCGCGACCGGGCCGTCGAGTTGGGTCGTCCTGCCGGGGCGAATCCGCGCGCAGGACTGGACCATCGAACCGGATCTGTCCAACGCCGCACCGTTTCTCGCGGCCGCGGTGGTCACTGGCGGGACGGTGACGGTGCCGGGCTGGCCCCTGTCGACGACGCAGGCCGGCGACGCGCTGCGGAACCTGTTGACGCAGCTCGGCGCCTCGGTGTCCGCTAATGCCGACGGTCTCGTCGTGAGCGGTGGTGCCGAGATCACGGGCATCGATGTCGATCTGCACGATGTCGGCGAGCTGACGCCGGTCATCGCGGCTGTGGCGGCGCTCGCGTCGACACCGTCGACGCTGCGGGGCATCGGGCACTTGCGCGGTCATGAGACAGACCGGCTCGCCGCACTCGCCACCGAGCTCACCCGCCTCGGCGGCGAGGTGAGCGAACAATCCGATCGGCTGACCATCCGACCGCGACGGCTGCACGGCGCGACGTGGCGTGCCTATGCCGATCACCGCATGGCCACGGCAGGCGCAGTCATCGGGCTTGCCGTCGACGGCGTCGTTGTCGACGACATCGCCTCGACGACGAAGACCATGCCGGATTTCCCCGCACTGTGGTCCTCGCTCATCGGAGCCTGACATGGCAACGCGCGGGGGCGACACGGGACGCATGGACGAGGATGACGTCCGCAGTCGCCCCAATCCGCGAGGCTCACGACCGCGCTCGAAGCAGCGTCCCCAGCACGAGGACGCCGCCGACGGCATGGTGCTCACGGTCGACCGCGGCAGGTACTCCGTCCTGGTGGATGGCGTAGAGGTCAACGCCATGCGGGCCAGAGAACTCGGCCGGAAGGGGATCGCAGTCGGTGACCACGTGAGCGTCGTCGGCGATCGGTCGGGCAATGCGGACACCCTCGCGCGCATCGTCCGCATCGCCGATCGCGACACGGTGCTGCGCCGGACCGCCGACGACGACGATCCGTACGAACGGGTCATCGTCGCCAATGCCGACCAGCTCGTGATCGTGTCCGCCCTCGCCGACCCGGAGCCCAGCTTCGGTCTCATCGACCGCTGCATCGTCGCGGCACTCGCTGCAGGTCTCGAACCGCTGCTCTGCCTGACGAAAGCGGATCTCGCCGCACCGGACGAGACCCTCGAACGATATGCGCCGCTCTCGGTCGGTGCGATCGTCACGCAGCGCGGCATGCCCTTGGACGGACTGCGCGCGCGGCTGTCCGGACACATGTCGGTCTTCGTCGGGCACTCCGGCGTGGGCAAGTCGACGTTGATCAACGTGCTGGTACCGGACGCATACCGCGCGACCGGCATCGTGAGCGCGATCGGCAAGGGACGGCATACGTCGTCGTCGGCAATCGCCCTGCCGCTGCCTGGTGACGACGGCTGGGTGATCGACACGCCAGGTGTGCGGTCGTTCGGGCTGCACCACGTGACCGCCGACGACCTGCTGTGGGCCTTCCCGGATCTCGAGGACGGGGCAACGCAGTGCCCACCCGGTTGCGAGCACCTGGCAACGTCCGGCGAATGCCACCTGGACTCCTGGGTCGCAGCCGGGAACGGTACGCCGGAGCGACTCGCGGCGTTCCGGCGTCTGCTGGAGTCCCGCGCAAGCGGGTGACGCGTCGATAGCCTGGCTCGATGGGCCTGCAACTCACCGCCATCAACCGCTACCCGGTCAAGTCCTGCCGAGGCGAAGCCGTGTCGTCAGCTGTCGTAGAGCCGTGGGGTCTGGCCGGCGACCGCCGTTGGATGGTCGTCGACTCGGGCGGCAATGGCGTGACCGCGCGCGAGTACCCCCACCTGCTCCTCGTTCGGCCCGAGCTCATCCCTGGCGGCGTCCGGCTGAGGGCACCCGGCGTCGACGACATCGAAGTTGCCGAACCTCAGGGCCCGCTCACCGAGGTGTCGCTGTTCCACCGGCGTCCGTTCGCGGCGAGTCTCGCCGACGACGCTGCGCACGCGTGGATGAGCGCGGTGGTCGGCGAGCCCAGCCGCTTCGTGTTTCAGGACGACCCCACCCGACGCCCCACGAACCCGGAAGTCGGTGCTACATCCGACCGGGTCTCACTTGCGGACGGCTACCCCCTCCTGGTGACGACGGAGGAATCACTTGACGCCCTGAACACCTTGATCGCCCAGGGTCCGATGGCCTCTGCTGCCCCGCTGGCCATGACCCGCTTCCGACCGAGCATCGTCGTCTCCGGCGACGCGGCGTGGGCCGAGGACGGGTGGCGGCGGCTGCGCGTCGGCGAGGCAGAGTTCCGCGCCGTCAAGGGGTGCGACCGGTGCGTCATGACGACGATCGATCCCAACACAGCCCGCGCGGGCAAGGAACCGATAGCGACGCTCGCACGGCACCGCAAATGGGATGGTGCGACGTGGTTCGGCATGAACCTGGTACCCGACACTCCAGGGGTCGAGATTCACATCGGCGACGAGGTCGAGGTGCTGAGCTCCGTACCCGCCCCGGACGGCCCGCCGCGTTAGCCTGCCGAGACGTGCGCGACGGACGGTGCAGTCAGGGCTGCTTCGCGAGCCACTCGCCCAGCAAATCGACGGCGGTCACGATCTCGGTTGCGTCGCCGGCGAAGCACATGCGGATGAACTTGCTCCCCTCGAGCGGGTCGAAGTCCAGTCCGGGGGCAACGGCGACGCCCGTTTCGACGAGCAGCCGGGCCGCCCACGCCATCGAGTCATGAGTCCAGCGCGAGACGTCGGCGTAGATGTAGAAGGCACCGTCGGCCGGGGCCAGCTTGTCGAGCCCGATCGCGGGCAACCGACTGAGCAGCATGTCGCGGTTGCGGCGATACCTCTCGACGTTGGCATCGAGCTCGTCGTACGCGTCAAACGCGGCAACGGCCGCGAGCTGCGAGAGCGCGGGTGGGCAGATGGTGAAGTTTCCTGCCAGCCGATCGATCGGGTCGCGCAGCTCGTCGGGCATGAGCAGCCAGCCGATCCGCCACCCCGTCATCGAGAAGTACTTCGAGAACGAGTTGACGACGAGCGCGGCGCGGCTGAACTGCCATGCGCTGGCGGGACTCTGCGCATACGCGATGCCGTGGTAGATCTCGTCGCTGACCAGGCGCGTCCCGTTCAGCTCGCACCAGGTGGCGACCGCCGCGAGCTCGTCGGGCAGGAACATCGTTCCCGTCGGGTTGGCGGGGCTCGCCACGACCAGCCCAGCGGGCGGCTCGTCCAGCTGCTCGAGCTGAGCCACCGTGGGCTGAAATCGGGTCTCGGGACCGCACGGCAGCTCGACTAGGCGGCAGCCGAGCGCCGACAGCATGTTGCGGTAGGCCGGATATCCCGGGCGGGCGAGCACGACGGTGTCCCCGGCCTCGAAGGAGGCGAGGAACGCGTACAGAAACGCTCCCGACGATCCCGTCGTGACAGCCACCGCAGCCGGATCGACGGTCAACCCGTAGGACCGCGCGTAATGACCGGCGATCGCCGCACGCAGCTGCGGGATGCCGAGGGCATTGGTGTAGCCGATCTTGTCGGCGTCCAGCGCCGCGTGAGCAGCCGCGCGCACGGCGGCCGGTGCAGGCGTCGACGGCTGCCCGGCCGACAGGTCGAACGTGGGTAGCCCCTCCGCACGGCGGGCGACCACTGCGTCGATCACCCTCATGACATGGAACGGCGGTACGCCGCTGCGCGCCGCGACCCGAGCGGGACTCGCGTGAGCAGGCGCGTCGGACACAGCACGACGGTAGCCTGCGCTCGTGCTGCCTCCGAACTCCGCCGACCACACGGCCTACGCCGACGACTTGGCGCTCGCGCTCGAACTCGCCGACGCCGCGGACGCCATCACTGTTGCCCGCTTCGGCGCCGCTGACCTGCGCGTCGAGTCCAAGCCAGATCTCACCCCCGTCAGCGACGCAGACCGTGCCGTCGAAGAGGTCATCAGGGCCACGCTGGCCGAACGTCGCGCCGGCGATGCGATCTCAGGCGAGGAATTCGGCGCGCAGGGAACGGGGTCGCGCCGCTGGGTCATCGACCCGATCGACGGCACGAAGAACTTCGTCCGCAACGTTCCGGTCTGGGCGACGCTCATCGCACTGCTGGACGGAGCAGACGCCGTTGTCGGAGTCGTGTCCGCGCCCGGGCTGGGTCGGCGCTGGTGGGCCCGCCACGGTGGTGGCGCCTGGCTGTCGACGGGTGGCGAGCCCCGCCGCATCACCGTGTCCGGCGTGCGCCGGCTCGAGGATGCGAGCCTGTCGTATGCGTCGTTGTCGGGCTGGTCGGCGCTCGGGCGGCGCGACGCCTTTGTCGGCCTCACCGAGCGGGTGTGGCGATCACGCGCCTACGGCGACTTCTGGTCGTACATGCTCGTGGCCGAGGGCGCCGTTGATCTGGCCGCCGAGCCCTCGTTGTCGCTCTGGGACATGGCTGCTCTCGCCCCGATCGTCGTCGAGGCAGGCGGCCGCTTCACCGGCCTCGACGGTGTCGACGGCGTGCACCAGGGCAACGCCGCCGCCAGCAATGCACTCCTGCACGGCGCTCTGCTCGACGCGATCGGTTCCTAACCCACGCGCTGCGCGAGCAGCCGGCCGACAGCATCGGCCACAGCCGCTTCGAGCAGCTCGTCGTCAGCCACGGCGAGGACGGTCGACAGGTGCGCACCGAAGACGATCCAGCCGAGGACGAGACAACCGGCTGCCGCCGCCGCCGTGCGAGTGGGGTCGTCCACCTCATCCGCACCGCCGAGCATTGCCAGCACTGCAGATGCCGCGGACGTGCGGCCCGGTTCGAGTACCTGCGGCGCATCGAGAACGGCACGGGCCATGATGCGCCAGTAGGCGGGCTGTGCCTGCAGTTGCCGCAGCACCGTGGCGACGTCCTGACGGCTGATCGCAGCGGCGATTTCCGCGGACAGCTCGCTGATCACCGCACGGAACAGGTCGTCCTTCGTGCCGAAGTGCCGGTGAACGAGGGCATGATTCACGTTGGCGCGCTCTGCGACATCGCGCACCGAGATGTCGCGCGGCCCGCGTTCGGCGAGCAGTTCGGCAGTTGCGGAACGCACCGCTGCCATCACTTCGGCCCGACCGTGCGGCCGCTCACCGTTTCGATTGGACACGGCCTGGCCCGTCCACTAGATGTAACCCATGGGTTACAGACTACGTCGTCGTGGTGCCGCACTCGGCGTTCTTGCCTCCGCCGCGCTCGCCGTCGCCGCACTGACGCCCGCGCACGCAGCCGTCCCGATCCCATCGACCCCCGGGCCGTTGCTGGTGCCGAGCTACATCGGCGCGCCCGCGACGGCCGACCCGATCGCCTCGTTCACCGTGCCGCAGAACCCGCACCTGGCACCGAACCCGATCAGCAACATCCACAACGATGCCTACGGGACGAACTCCTACCCGGGGCCCGGGCCGATCGGACACAGCCCGAGAGTGTCGTCCGCGTTCTACGGGCTCCAGGAATGCGCGACGTCGGCATTCGACGCAGCCGGTCGCATCGTGGGGCTGTGCCCGGCGCTGCGCGGATCCAGCCTGCTCCTCATCGATCCGGTCACCCTGGACCGGTTGGCGAGCTTCCCCCTGCCGCCACGACATGTGAAGGCCGGCTCGAATCCCCTGACCGACCTGTGCGGCGGGGCGTACTTCTACCTCGACAACCAGAACCGTGCTGTCGTCGACACCACCGCGCGCACGATCGAGGTCGTGGCCGACACCGGCGCGTCGTTCACACTGCAGCACACCTACGACCTCACGGCCGCCATTCCGTCCACCGATTGCATGATCGCCCTGATGCCTGACTGGGGCGGGCGGATCTGGTTCCTCACGTCCCATGGCATCGTCGGCAACGTCGATCCGGTGACATCCGCCGTGCACACACTCAGCCTCACCGGGGAGATCATCGACAACTCGTTCTCGGTCGACGAGACCGGTGGTGTCTTCGTGGTGTCCGATCACGCGATGTACCGCTTCGACGCGGCCGCGGATGGCGCGCCGGCCATCACCTGGCGCCAGCCGTACGATCGCGGCTCCGTGCAGAAGCCGGGACAGCTCGCACAAGGTTCGGGCACGACGCCGACGCTTGTCGGGACGGATGAGGTGGCGATCACCGACAACGCCGATCCGCAGATGCACGTGATTGTCTATCACCGCAGCGCAGCAAGCGGAGGCGCGCAGGTATGCAGCACCGGCGTGTTCCAGCCCGGTTCGAGCGACACCGAGAACTCGCTGGTGGCGGTGGGCAACGCGCTGTTCGTCGAGAACAACTACGGGTACCAGGGTCCGCAGTCGACACTGCTCGGCAAGACGACGAGCCCGGGCATCGCACGGGTCGATGTCACCGGCAACAGCTGCAGCACTGTATGGACGAACTCGTTGAGCGCGCCGACGTCGGTGCCCAAGGCGTCACTCGCGAATGGATTGCTGTACGTCTACACCAAGCCGCACAACGCACTCGGCATCGACGCCTGGTACTTCACTGCGATCGACATGCGGACCGGCGCGACGGCGTTCGAGCAACTGGCCGGCACGGGGCCACAGTTCAACAACCACTACGCGTCGATCTACCTCGGCCCGGATGGCGCCGCATATGTCCCCGTGCTGTCGGGGATGGTGCGGATCAAGGACAGCTGACCGCTACGGGAGCAGCAGGCAGCTGTCGCCGAATTCGTGCCAGGTATAACGCTCGCGCAATGCCTCTGCGTAGGCCGCCTGGACGAGATCCGGCCCGGCGACGGCCTGCAGGAGCTGCAAGTGCGACGCGCCGGACGCGTGCCATCCAGTGACGAGGCCATCGACGACGCGAGCCGGGCGATCGGGTCCCAGCACAAGATCGGTCCAGCCGCTGCGCGCATGCACCTGCGCGCCTCCGTCTGCCGCAGACTCGAGTGCACGTGTCACGGTCGTCCCGACCGCCACGACCCGTCCGCCGGCCTGACGAGTCGCGTTCACCTGCCGAGCCGTTGCCGAAGAGACCACGAATCGCTCAGGCAACGGTGGCTCCCCTGCATCCTGCGACGACACCCCCGTGTGCAACGTCACCGGGGCAACCGCGACACCGCGCACCACCAGATCCGTGACCAAGTCCGTGGTGAAGGGACGCCCCGCGCTTGGCATCTCGGCACTGCCCGGCTCCCGCGCGAAGACCGTCTGGTACGCGGCGAGAGGGAAGGCGCCGGAGAGGTAGGCATAGCGAATCGGGGCGCCATGGCGGGCGAGGAATCGCGGTACTCCCCCGTCGACGGAGATCCTTGAGCGCCAAAGGCGAGACTGCGCCGCCGGATGTGGTTCGAGGACAACGAGGTCGACGGCGTCGGCGAGTACGACCCGCTCTCCTGGCCTCACATCCGTCACCGGCCCCGTTGCGCGGCGCGGCGGGCGGATCTCCACCACCCACGTCCCGTCGTCGAGAAGGGTCGAGAAGTGGACCTGCACAAGTCGGTTGTCCGCGCGGCGTCCCGAGACCGAGGCTGCCAGGGTCGCGGAGGTGTTCACCACGACCAGATCTCCAGGAACGAGAAACGACGCGATCTCGCCGAACGCGGCATGCGTCAGGCCCGAAGGCCGCGCCACGAGCAGCCGCACATCATCGCGCGGTTCGACGGGCGAACGCGCCTCGAGTTCGGTCGGCAGATCGAAGTCGAGGACACTCACCGAGCTACCGCCGGCTCGACCAGGTCGGATGCGCGATAGCGACCGCTGGGCGGCCGCAGATCGAGCAGCCGAAGCAAGGTGGGAACGACCGTGGCCGGTTCCGGGCGATCGGAGATGTCCTCGTCGGGAAACGCATCCTGGTGCATCGCCGTGCGCATGTCACCGGGATCGAAGGAGTACATGCGCAGGTCAGGGTTCTCGATTGCAGCGACTGCCGTGAGCTGATCGAGCGCCGCCTTGCTCATGCCGTAGCCGCCCCACCCCTCGTATGCCTCTACTGCGGCATCGGAACTGAGGTTCACGACGACGCCCGCGCGCGCCCTCAGCATCGGGGCGAGCAGTTGGACGAGCGCGAGCGGTGCCACCACGTTCGTCTCGAAGACGCGCCGCAGGGCGTACAGCGGGTACCGCGTCAACGGCGGAAGCGGCGACGGCCCAAGGGTGCTCGCGTTGTTCACCAGCAGGTCGAGGCCGCCGAACACCTCGATTGCCGCCGCGAGCGATTCCCGGTGCAGCGGATCAGTGACGTCGCCCCGCACGGCAACGACCTCGGGCAGTTCAACGCTCGCAGCACGCACCGCTTCCGCGTCACGCGCATCGAGGACAACACGCCAACCGCGATCGAGGAGAGCCGACGCCAGCGCTCGGCCGAACCCTCGCGAGGCACCCGTGACGAGCGCGACCGGAGCTTCTTTGATTCTTGTCATGCGCCTATAGTCGTAGTTGAAGTTAGCTTTAAGTCAAGCGCGGAAGGGTCGGATGAAGACGACAGATCTGCTCACGGTGAGCGAGGTTGCCCGGCGCAGCGGTTTCGCCGCGTCCGCCCTGCGGTATTACGAACACGAGGGATTGTTGACGGCGCAACGCTCGGGCGGTGGGCAGCGCCGGTACGAGCGCAATGTCCTCCGGCGGCTGGCATTCATCCGGGCGGCGCGGAACGTGGGACTCTCACTCGACGAGATCTCCGCGGCGCTCGCTACCCTGCCCGATCGACGCACGCCGACGCGCGCGGACTGGACTCGGCTCTCGAACGGCTGGCGCACGAGGCTCGACGAGCAGATCGCCGCGTTGACGAAACTGCGCGACGGTCTCGACTCCTGCATCGGGTGTGGTTGCCTGTCACTCAAGCGCTGCGCGATCTCGAACCCTGCCGACCTCGCGGCCGGCGCCGGAGTCGGCGCCGCCTACCTGCCACGGTTGTTGCGTCGCTCGGCTGCGCACGCGTGAGGCGTTGCTAAGACGCCAGGCCGTCGACCACCTCGGCGCCCGGCAGGTCGGCGAGGGCAGCTGATGGCAGTGCGAGCTTCGACCGGCGCACGCCGGAACCGATGACCACGATGGCCCGCGCCAGAACGCCCGCATCGATCAGCACGGGCCAGCTCGCGGGCAGTCCGATCGGCGTGATTCCGCCGTACTCCATGCCGCTGAGCGTCACGGCGTCATCCATCGGCGCGAACGACGCCTTACGGGCGCCGAGGCGGCGGCGCACCACGCCGTTGACATCGGCGCGCGTGGGCGCGAGCACGACGCACGCCGCGTAGGACGTGTGATCGCCCCGGCGCCCCGCTATCACGACACAGTTCGCCGAATCGGCGAGCTCGACGCCGTATCGCGCACAGAACGCCGCGGTGTCGGCGAGGTCGGGATCGATCGGAGCGGCAAGCACCTCCGGGCCTCGCGGCCATGCGGCGAGCGCCGTGGCCACCGGCGCTGCGACCAGGTCGCGCACCTCCGCACGCCAGTCCAGCGAACCGGGTCCCGTCATGAACGACCACTCTAAGGTGAGGACATGATCGATGAGGACGCGGCTGTCGAGGAGGTTCTCCGCACGTACGACACCATCACGGTCGTCGGCGCAAGCCGCATGCCGGACAAGCCCGCACACTATGTGCCGGAGTACATGCAGAGCCGCGGCTGGCGGATAATTCCGGTCAACCTCGAGGCCCGCACGATTCTCGGCGAGCCGGTCTACCGCACCCTCGGCGAGGTACCGGAACAGATCGGCCTCGTGCAGGTGTTCCGCCCATCGGCAGCGACGCCGGAGGTCGCCCGCCAGGCTGTGTCCGCCGGTGCCTCCGCACTCTGGCTGCAGCTGCACATAGCGTCGGAGGAGGCACGCGCCATCGCCGCCGACGCCGGCCTGCTGTACGTCGAGAATCGCTGCATGCTCGTCGAGCAGAGGCGGCTGCGGCTCGACGTGCCGAGCTGAAGATCACCCGGTAAGCCGTCTATGAGGTCGCGCGGGCCGGCTCGCCGATCTCGAGCGGAGATTTCGTTGCGCCGTGCCACGACATGAATGCGATGAGCTGTTCGGACATGATCCGTAGGCCGCCGCGGACGCGCTCATCGAACCGACCGTCGGGGCCGGACTGCTGCTCGAACGAGTTCACCGTGACGCCGAGCGGTGTCGGCCATCCCCGCAACGAGTGGACGACCGACCGTGCCGAGACGAGCGTCGTGCCGCATGCCTGCCAGCCGCCCGCAGCGACGATCAGGCCGACCGGCCGACCTTCGAGGTATGGCCGGTCGTCATCACGCAGCGCTTCGAGGTGATCGACGGCGTTCTTGACGAGTCCGGACATCGCACCGTGATATCCCGGCGTCGAGATGATGACCGCGTCGGCTCGGCGCACCGCATCGACGAGCGCATTCGGGGCGGGGTCCGCCGACTCTCCCGGTGGGGCGTACATCGGCAGTGCCATCATCGCGTCGGCACCGAACGACGCTGTTTCGGCCCCCTGCTCGGCGACCATGCCGAGCGCGATGCGCAGCAACACAGACGTGACCGAGTCCGCGTTCGTCGATCCGCCGATGCCGACCACGAACTTTCCGTCGCTGGCGTCCCCCATGACGGCTCCCCTACCTCGCTGATGCGATCCACTCTAGGGTCGAAGGCACGATCCGTTTCATTCAGGAGGAACCGCGCGATGAGCCTAGACCGGCCCCGAGCCGAAGATCCGTACCAGAAGCTGCCCGCCCTTCCGACGTTCACTGTGACCAGCACCGACGTCGAGGACGGCACACCGATGCCTGCCATCCACGCGGCCGGCGGGGCCGCCGATGGAGCCGAGAACCGGTCTCCGCAGCTGTCCTGGAACGGATTCCCGGAGGGCACGAAGAGCTTCGTCGTGACGTGCTACGACCCCGACGCCCCGACGCCATCGGGATTCTGGCACTGGATCCTTGTCGATCTTCCGGCCGATACCACGCAGTTGCCGGCCGGTGCCGGCGCGGCGGGTGATCCGTTGCCAGGTTCGGCATTCCACGTTCGCAACGACTTGGGCAGCAAGGACTACGGCGGCGCGTACCCGCCGGACAACGACGTACCGCACCGGTACTACTTCGTCGTCCATGCGGTGGATGTGGAGAGCCTGCGCGACGCCGGTGGTTTCGACGACAGTGCCAGTGCCGCGGTCGTGTCGTTCAATCTCGCGTTCCACACGCTGGCGCGGGCACAGATCGTCCCGACCTTCCAGCGCTGACATGGACGCAGCTGAGGCAGGTGCATTCCTGAGGGCTCACCATCGTGGCGTGCTGGCGACGTTCCGCGCCGACGGCAGGCCGCAGATGTCGCCGGTGACGGTCGCCGTCGACGACACCGGACAGGTGATCATCAGCACCCGCGAACCGTCGGTAAAGGTGCGCAACCTGCGGCGCGACCCACGCGTGTCACTCGTCGGGATCAATGACGGCTTCTACGGTGAATGGGTGCAGGTCGAGGGCACCGCAGAGATCGTCGACGGGCCCGGGGTCGTCGACCTACTCGTCGACTACTACCGGCGCGTCTCCGGAGAGCATCCCGACTGGGACGACTACCGGCGCGCAATGATCGCCGATCAGCGCGTCCTCATCCGTTTCGCGATCGACCGGGCCGGACCCAACGTGGCGGGCTGACGCCGGCGTCATCGTCGTACCAGCGCACCAATCGCGCTCGTGCCCAGGTGCTCGCGCAAGTGCGCGGGATCTCGCCACACCTCGACGGCACTCGCTTCGTACAGTTCGGCTTCACTGGTCCCGCCGCAGGTCAGGCCGATGAAGGTCACGCCGGCACGCGTGGCAGCCGCGCCATCCCACACTGCGTCCCCGACGAAGGCCACATCCTCCGGACGCAACCCGGACTTCGCCATCGCCACCTCCAGGATGTCCGGTGCGGGCTTGCTCGACTCCGCGTCAGACGAACTTGTCGCCGCCGCGATCGCGTCGTCTGCGCCGAGCGCAGAACGCAGTGCGTCGAGTTCGTCGCGCCCCGCTGACGACGCCAGTACCACGCTCAGACCGCTCTCGGCACACGAGCGCAGCAGTTCCGCTGCGCCGGGAAGGGGGCGGAGCCGACCCCAGAACTGCCGGTAGAGGGCGAGGTGCGCCGTCGTCAGATCGGCGTCCTGGCTCGTGTCGCGATCCTTGCCGAGCAGGTGCTCGAGCAGCCGATCAGAACCCATCCCGATGCTGCGATGCACCGTCGCCATGGGAATGTCGTGCTCATGCTGGCGCAACGCCTCGCCCCAGCAGACGGCGTGCAGGTAGGTGGTGTCGACGAGGGTGCCATCGACATCGAACAGCACTCCGCGACGGGTCGTGTCGGGCATGCCGGAGTGCTGCCCAATCGGCCTGGCAGCCAAACATCCGGCTTACCGACGGCGTCCGACCGGCCAGCCCCGCCTGGCATCCCAGAACACCTCGCGCCCGGACTCCTGCGTGCGCGCGTAATCGCTGACCATCTCGTCGATCATGTCGTCACGGCCGGTGGTGACCAGGCTATTGACCTTGGCGACGTATCGGTCGTGATCGGGCGACTTCCTCGTCATCACATCGTCTCCTTCCTGGACGGAGGTCGAGCACCTCGTGAGCGCTCGATTGCCCCTGGTGGGTGGCAGTACCAGGGTGGCGTGCGAGTGTGACGTGCGGGTTACCGCAGATCGACCAACGTGCGTCAGCCGCCCGCAAACGGGGGAAGCACGTCGACAATGGCTCCGTCGTGCAGCTTCGTCGTGCCGCCGGCCTGAACGCCATCGACGAGGAAGGACGCCGCCGCGCAGACCTTGGCCAGCTCGGGCCGGCGCCCAAGCGCCGTCACCAGCTCATCGAGCGTGTCGGCCGCCAGCCCCTGTTCGGCGCATCCCGCTGCGCGCTGTGCCCCAGCCCAGAAGCGCACGACGACGTCAGCCACGTCCTCAGCGTGCCACGCCGCTACGGGCGATCACCCGCCGGTTCTGGATAGCTCTCGAGATCGGTCGCCTTTGCGGCGAGCCACACCTGATGACCGGGCACCAAGCCGAGTTCGGCCACCGCGGGGGCCGTGACATCGACGAGCGTCTCGACCGTTCCCGCCACTGTCAGGCGAATCCGGTCGGCGAGAGGCGCCATCGCCCGCACGATTCCCGGCAGCACGTTGCGCGCGCTGCTGGCGTGCGGCTGCTCGGTATGCACCGTAAATGCAGACGGGCGCACCGACACCAGCACTCGCCCGTCCCGCGCATCCGGTACGACGAGTACGCCACCGCCGTCCAACTCGACGGTGCCACGAACCGCGTGGCCCCTGTACAGATTCATGCCGACCAGGCGGGCGACGTACGGAGTCACGGGGCGCCCGGTGATCTGCGCCGCCGTACCGTCCTGAACCACAGTGCCGCCTTCGAGCACGACGATCCGGCGAGCCAGCAGCAGAGCTTCGATCGGGTCGTGCGTCACGAAGAGTGTCGGCCCGGCGAACGTCGCGAGATGGGTCCGCAGTTCACCCTGGACCTCGGCGCGCGTCTGAACGTCCAATGATGCCAACGGTTCGTCGAGCAGCAAAAGCCGCGGTTCGCAGGCCAGTGCTCGTGCCAGCGCGACACGCTGGGCCTGACCGCCGGACAGCCGGCCTGGTCGATCCTGCGCGTGCTCGGCGAGACCGACGCGAACCAGCCACTGGCGGGCGGCCGATCGAGCCGCAGCTCGCGGCATCCCTTGTGCCCGCAGCCCGAAGGCGACGTTGTCGACGGCGCTCAGGTGCGGAAACAGTCGGTGATCCTGGAAAACGACGCCGATGCGGCGCTGCGCAGCGGGGAGATACTGCCGTGTCGACGGATCGTCCAACGGCACACCGTCGAGCTCGATTCGCCCCGACTCTGCGGGGTGCAGACCTGCCACCGTTCGCAGCAGAGTCGACTTGCCCGCCCCGTTCGGCCCCAGGATCGCGACGATCTCCCCGGGTGCGGCCCGCACTGTCGCAGCGAGGGTGAACGAGCCCTGCCGGACCCGCGCGTCGAACAGCAGCCCGCTCACGAACTGGCCACCGGCCTGAGCCACTTGTCGCGCAGCGCGGCGAGCACCACCACGGCGATGAGCATCAACGGGAGGCTGAGCGCGACAGCGTCCTCGGGGCGGTTCTGGAAGGCGTCGAGGATCAGCGTCGGCATGGTCTGGGTGGCCCCTGGGACGTTGCCCCCGAAGATCAGCGTCGCGCCGAACTCGCCGATGGCGCGCGCCCAGCACAGCACCAGGCCGGCGACCAGCGACGGGACGACGAGCGGCACCGTCACGCGCGTGAACGTCCGCAACCGGGACGCACCCAGCGTGGCCGCAGCCTCTTCCAGATGCCGATCGGCCTGCCGGAACGCACCCTCCATCGTTACGACGAGGAACGGCATCGCGACGAACGCTTCGGCGATGACGACACCCCGCAGCGAGAAGGCGAGATCGAGACCGAACCACGAATGCAGGTACTGACCGAGGAATCCCTTGCGGCCGAAGGCGAGGAACAGTGCGACACCGCCGACCACAGGCGGCAGCACGAGCGGCATCGTGACGATCGACCGCACCACGGCCATCCCCGGCAACCGCACGCGGGCAAGCACCCATGCGAGTGGCACGCCGAGTACCAACGAGGCCAGGGTCGCGCTCAACGAGGTGAGGATCGAGATGCGCAGTGCGTCGTGGAGGTCACTGTGCGCGTAGATGTGGCGCAGGCTGCTCCACGGCGCGCGTACGAGCAGGCCGACGACAGGCAGCGCCAGGAACAGCAGTCCCAGGACTGCTGGCGGGTACAGGACAGCGGGCGTATCACCGGGACGCCCGCGGCGGCTCATGGGTGCTGGAAACCGGCCGCCTGGAGCACGGCCTGACCGGCACTCGACGTGACGAATGCGACGAACCTCTGCGCGAGCGCCGACTGGGCCGAGTGGGTGAGCGCAGCGATCGGATACTCGGTGGAGGAATTGAGGCTGTCCGGGATCGGAACAGCGACAACCTTGGCTCCGGCGGACAACACATCGGTGACGTACACGACTCCGGCGTCGACCTCGCCGAGCTCGATCTTGGCGAGCGTCGACTTGACGTCCTGTTCCAACGAGACTGCGTGCACCGTGACGTTGGCGTTCTTGAACACCTGCAGCGCCACCGATCCGCACGGCACCGTCGGCTCACACAGTGCGACCTTGACCGAAGACTTGGCGAGGTCGGGTACGGCGGTGACATGTGCCGGGTTGCCCGGTGCCGCGGCGATCTCCATGGCGTTCTTCGCGAAGTTGGCCGAGCTCGCGGCGTCGCCGGCTTGGACGACCGACGTCATGTTCTTCGGCGATGCCGACGCGAAGACGTCCGCCGGAGCGCCGCTGGTGATCTGCGTCGCGAGCGTGGAACTCGCGCCGAAGCTGAACTTCACGTGCACGCCCGGATTGGCAAGTTCGAACGCTTTCGCGATCTTGTTGAACGCGCCCGTGAGCGACGACGCCGCGTACACCGTGATGGTTCCGCCGGCAGGACCAGAGGATGCCTTCGAACTCGAGCAGCCGGACACGGAAAGGACAGCGGCAACGACAACGGCAGCGGCGATGCGCTTCAACGGGACTCCTCGGGAACTTCGACGACGACATTGGTGGACTTGACCGACGCGACAGCGGTGACGCCGGGCTCGAGACCCAGCTCATCGGCCGCCTCCCTGCTCATGAGCGACACGACGCGGTACGGACCGCACTGCAGTTCGACCTGCGCCATGACTGAGTCGCGCACGACCCGGGTCACGAGACCGACGAAGCGGTTGCGGGCCGACTCACGAGTGATCGCGCGCGCCTCGGGTACCGGCGGCGCCACTTGTTCGGCCAAGGCCGCGAGGTCGGCACCGTCGATCACCCGGCGGCCGGCATCGTCGTTCGACGTCGCGATCCGCCCGCTGTCGGCCCAGCGGCGAAGCGTGTCGTCGCTGACCCCGAGCAGGTCGGCAGCCTCTTTCAGGCGATACGCAGGCACGGGTGGGACTCTAGTGGGAGTCCGTAGGTGCGGCTACTTGAGCGGAAATCGACCGCTATTGCGGTGCAGCCCACCGAATCGCGAGGGCTGTCACATCATCGTCTCGGTCCGGATCGCGGACGACGTCAACCATCGCATCAAGCGCCCTGGGCAGGTCGTCACCGGCGAGGGCGCGCGCGTTGTCGTGCAGCCGCTCGAGCGATTGGTCGATGTCTTCCGTGCGCCGCTCGATCAACCCGTCGGTGTACAGCAGCAGCGTCGTGTCGGGAGGGACTTCGACGCCGACCGATCGCCGCTGCGGGCGATGCACGCCGAGCGGCGGATCGACCGCGTCGCTCAGGGGCGCTGCGACGCCGTCGGAGGTGATGGTGATCGGTGCCGGGTGGCCCGCAGCCGTCACGGTCACCCGGTTCGTTCGGGGGTCGATCACCGCGTACACCATTGTGACCAGCTGCTGGTACCCGTACCGGAGGAACATCTGGTCGAGCCGCGCTGCGACGCTTTGGGGATCGGCGTCGACCGCGACGTAGGCGCGCACCGCGGCGCGGATCTGGGCCATGGCTGCCGCGGCGACGACCCCGCGGCCCATCACGTCCCCCACGATCACGGCGACCGTTCCGTCGCTCTGCGGCAGCACGTCGTAGAAATCGCCACCGACATCGGTGCGGCCGGCCGGGCTGTAGTGCAAGGCGAATTGCCAGCCGGCCATCGTCGGCAGCGACTCGGGCAGTACCGCGTGCTGCAGGCGCAATGCGACCTGACGGGTCTCGCTGAACAGCTCGGCATTGTCGATCGCGATGGCGGCGCGGCGCGCCAGGTCTTCGGCGATCGCCAGATCCTCGGGGCCGTAGCCGCGTTCGGACTCGGCGGACAATATCGAGATGGCGCCGAGCACGCGGCCGCGCGCCGCGAGGGGAACGACCATCGCACTGCGCAAACCGAGATCGCGCGCGAGCTGCAGGTGCTCCTCGTCGCGTGCGCCTTCAACGAGCATCTCGTCGGTGATCTGCGGGTACAGCTCGCTGACGCCCGTACGCACGACCTGTGCCACACCGGTCTGAGCGTCGAGATCGGTTGGGTAGCGCTGCTGCATCTCGCGGGCCCACGAGACCTTCGCGGGATCGATGTGGGCGACGGCGAGCGTGTGCAGCGTCCCGTCGTCGACGATGTCCACGGCACACCAATCGCCGAGCGACTGCACGACGAGGTGAGCGACCTTCGCCAGCGTGGCGCGGTAGTCCAAGCTGCTCGCGAGCTCGACGGACGCGTCGGACAGAAACGCCAATTTGGCGCTGCGGTCGCTTGCGGCGGCGACAGCACGTACACGGATCAGCGCTTGTGCACACGTCTCGGCAAATACCTCCAGGAAGTCTCGCTGCCGCTCGTCCGGCGTGTGCCGGCCCTCGAAGGTCAGGCCGATCACACCGACCCGCTCGGCGCCGGCGAGCAGCGGCAGGCACAGCAGCGAGCGATCACCGGGCACCTGACCGGCGAGGGCGGGATAGCGCGTCTCGATCTCCGCGCTGCCTTCTACGGCGACGACCCTCCGGGACCGCAATGCCTCGCAGGCGGGGACCAGATCGTCGAGCGAATAGGTCGCCCACTTCGCCATCGTCTCCGGCTGGCCGCCGCGGATGCCGACGAGCGTCACGGTCGTGGGATCGGTGAGCAGCGACAGCGTGGCGACGGAGGCGCCGAGCGCATCAGCCGCATGCGCCACGACCGTTTCGATGACGGACTCAAGGTCGAGGGCAGCCGCCAGTTCGGCCGTTACCCGCCGGATGCGGGCAAGTCCGTGATCGGGTTCCACGAAGCGGCTCCACGGGCGAAGGTGTCGGACGACTCTAGGCCGGCTGGAGGCCCCGAAGGACCTCGTCGACGACCGCGCTCGGCTGTTGGTGTTCGACAGCAACACAGAGTATGCGTTCTCCCGGGCCGGCGGGTTCCAGTGCATCAACCTGTGACTCGACAAGAGCGGCCGGCATGAAGTGATCCGGACGCGCCCTGACGCGATCCGCGGCGACCGAGGCAGGCAGGTCGAGGCGGACGAAGCGCACCCCCTTCGCTCGGAGCCGGTCTCGGTACGCCTGTCTGAGGGCGGAGCAGGCCACGACACCCGACCGGCCGTCGGCCAGCGTCCGATCGATCCAGGCCGCGATCGCATCGAGCCAGGGCGCGCGGTCGGCGTCGGTGAGTGGCTCGCCGGCCGCCATCTTCTCGACGTTCGCCGCCGGATGCAGATCGTCGCCGTCGAGAAAGCTGCACTGAAGCCGCTCGGCGAGCAGCCGCCCCACGGTCGTCTTGCCCGAGCCGGCCACCCCGGTGACGACGATGACGGCGGACCGCACCTGGGCACTCATGTGCGGTTGTCGATCACGCGCCGCATCTTGCCGAGCGAGCGCTCGACACTGTCCGGTGGCAGCACCTCGACCTGCACGGTCACCCCGATAGCGCTCTTCACGAGTGACCGCAGCGCGGCACCGGCCTCAACTGCTTGCGCCGGATCAACGCCGGCGCGGTGCTCGACGCGCACGGTGAGGCTGTCGAGCCGCCCCGCGCGGGCCAGCACGCATTGGAAGTGCGGCGAGAGGGCCGGAGTGCGCAGGATCAACTCCTCGATCTGCGTCGGGAACAGGTTCACGCCCCGCAGGATGATCATGTCGTCGGATCGGCCGGTGATCTTGCGCATCCGGCGCATGGGGCGGGCAGTGCCCGGCAGCAGCGCGGTGAGGTCGCGCGTGCGGTACCGGATCAGCGGCATCGCGTGCTTCGTGAGCGACGTGAAGACCAGCTCGCCGTCCGTTCCGTCGGGCAGCACCTCACCGGTGACTGGGTCGATCACCTCGGGATAGAAATGGTCCTCCCAGACATGCAGACCGTCCTTCGTCTCGACACATTCGTTCGCGACCCCGGGGCCCATCAACTCCGAAAGCCCGTAGATGTCGACGGCATGCATGTCCAGTCGCTGCTCCATCTCAGCGCGCATGTCCTCCGTCCAGGGTTCGGCGCCGAAGATTCCGACGGCCAGCGACATGGTGCGCGGGTCGATGCCCTGCCGCTCCATCTCGTCCAGGATCGCCAGCATGTAGGACGGGGTGACCATGATGACGTCCGGTGCGAAGTCGCGGATCAGCATCACCTGCCGCTCGGTCATGCCACCGGACACCGGAACCACAGTGCAGCCCAACGCTTCGGCCCCGTAGTGCGCCCCGAGACCACCGGTGAACAGCCCGTACCCGTACGCGACGTGCACGATGTCGCCCGGACGCCCGCCCGATGCGCGAATGGACCGGGCCATCAGCCCGGCCCACGTCTTCAGATCCTCGGCGGTATAGCCGACCACGGTCGGGCGGCCGGTGGTGCCGGACGAAGCGTGCAGGCGTGCGATGCGCTCTCGCGGCACGGCGAACATGCCGAACGGGTAGTGCTCGCGCAGATCAGCCTTCGTGGTGAACGGGAATCGCGCCAGATCGGCGAGGTCGGCGCACTCGTCCGGGTGGACGCCGGCCGCGTCGAAGGCCTGCCGGTAGTGCGGCACGTTGTCGTAGGCGTGGCGCAGCGACCAGCGCAGCCGCTCAAGCTGTAGCGATCTCAGTTCGTCGACCGAACACCGCTCGGCCGGGTCGAGATCTGCCGCATCCGGCGTCCGGTCCTGCATCGCGCCCCCCTCGCAAGTTTCGCAGTCGACGGGTCACGCGTCGTAGTCGACGGTGACCGCATCCGTTTCAGGCATCGCTTGGCAGGTGAGCACGAAGCCGTCGGCGACCTCGTCGTCCTCGAGGGCGAAGTTGCGTCGCATCGACACCTGCCCGAACACCACCTTGGCGCGGCACGTCCCGCACACGCCGCCCTTGCAGGCGAAGGGAAGGTCCGGGCGGACCCGTTGCGCACCGTCGAGCACCGTTGAACCGGTGGCAACAGTTGTCGTCGTCGCTCGACCGTCGAGGATGACCGTCACCTCACATCCCGGGCCGACGGCGGCGTCGACATGGCGGGCCGGCGGCGGGGCGACCTCCTCGACATAGAAGAGCTCACGGTGGATCGCCTTCGGGTCGACGCCGAGTTCGCTCAGCACTGCCGCCGCGTCGGTCACCATCCCGAACGGCCCGCAGAGCCACCAGTGATCGATGCTCTGCGGTGCGCAGACCGCGGGCAGCAACTCGCGCAGCTTGGCCGCGTCCATCCGGCCGTTGAACAGCTCCACCTCCTGCGGCTCGCGCGAGAGGACGTGCACCAACTGCACCCGCCCAGGGTTGCCGTCCTTCAGATCCGCCACCTCGTCGGCGAACATCACCGTGTCACTGCGGCGATTGCCGTACAGCAGCACCACGTCGCTGTTCGGATCTGCGGCGAGCGACGCTGCGATCGAGAGCGTCGGAGTGATTCCCGAGCCCGCGGCGATCAAGCCATGGCTGGCCGAGCGTCCGAGTTCTGGGCTGAAGGTGCCGCTGGGAGCCTGCATCTCAACGAGATCCCCGACACGCACGTCGTGCACCAGCCATCGGGAAACGAGGCCGCCCGGCACCTCCCGAACACCGATCCGCAGGGGTCGGCCGGCGGCGGCGCAGATGGAGTACGAGCGGCGCTCCTCGCGACCGTCGACCGCTCGGCGCAGGGTGACCGACTGGCCCGGGCGGAAGCGGAAGGCATCGGCAAGCTCCGGTGCAATGTCGAAGGTGATGGCGACCGCGTCGTCGCAGAGCCGGTCTACCCGTGCGACGCGGACGTCGTGGAACGGCCCGCGGCCGGTGCGGACGGGATCGGTGACGGCGGCGCTCACGTCAGATCTCCTTGACGTGCTCGAAGGGCTCGCGGCAGGACAGGCACCGGTGCAGCGAGCGGCACGCTGTCGCCCCGAAGGCTGCGGTGCGTGCCGTGTCGGACGAGCCGCACCGCGGGCAGTTCGCCGGCCGGTCGACGCTGAGGGCAATCGGCACCGGCCCGGTGACAGCGCGGGGTGCCGGCTCCGGCGGTGAGATTCCGGCCTCGAGCAGCTTGCGCCGCCCCTCAGCGGTGATCCAGTCCGTCGACCACGCAGGGGCGAGTTCGATGCGTACTTCGACGTTCGTGAAGCCCGCGCGACCCAGTCGTTGCAGCACGTCGGCCCGCATCTCATGCAGTGCCGGACATCCGAGGTAGGTCGGCGTTAGCGCAACGCGTACCGTCCCGGCGGACTCGTCTACCTGCCGGACGATGCCGAGATCGACCAGCGTGAGCATCGGCAATTCCGGGTCGGGAACCTCCGACACGATTCGCCGTACACGTGCGAGGTCGACACCGCCATCGACACCGACACCGACATCAGTGGCCGATGACGTCACCACGTCGCACCACCGTGCTCGCGCGCGACGCTCTGCAGCTCGTCGACGATGTCGTCGAGATAGGGCGTGTGCACTCCGTCGCGACCCGTTCGGTCGACGGGCACAGGGAACTGCGCAACCGTCAACGTGGCGCGCGTGAGGATCGCACTCACGACCGTGTCGAACTCCGGCCGCAGCTCGGGCGGATCGACGGCCACCCCGGCCGTCGCGAGCCTGCGCTCGAGTTCGGTGGTCCGGAACAGCTCGCCGGCCGCCGGCGTGAGGGTGTCAAGTGCGCGCACCGACCGCTCGTGAGATTCCGGCGTGCCGTCGCCGAGGCGGATCACCCATTCCGCCGCGTAGTCGCGGTGGTAGCGAACCTCGTTCGCGCCTCTGGCAGCCACGGCTGCGAGCATCGGATCGGCTGAGGTGCGCAGCCGGGCGAGCTGGGCGAGCCGGAACGTGCTGAACAACAGCAGTTGCACCACCAGCGCCGCGAAGTCCGCGGACGGCAGTTCGACGAACTGGACGTTGCGGAACTGCGACGGCGTACGACCGAAGGCGAACGCGTCCTCGGCGCGGCCCGAACCGTCAGCGAATCCCGCACGGGTGAGTAGCAGCCGCGCCTGGCCCAGCAGGTCGAGCCCGATGTTCGCGAGCGCGGTCTCCTCCTCCAGTTCCGGAGCGCGGGTCAGCCATTGCTGCAGCCGATGTGACATCACGAGAGCGTCGTCGCCGAGCGCGAGACAGTAGGCGGCGAGATCAGGCCCGTCCACCATCTCGGGAACTGCCGGGTCCAGCCCCGCGAACGGGTCGGTGAAGCCGGTGCCGAACGCCCAGCGGTGGTCGTCGACGACCTCAGAGATCGCCTCGTACGCCGTGTCGAATCCCATCTCAGATGTGCGGAACGGTGTCGGGGATGGCATAGAAGGTCGGGTGCCGGTACACCTTGTCGCCACTCGGTGCGAAGAAGGGGTCCTTCTCGTCCGGGCTCGACGCCGTGATGTCGGAGCTGGCGACGACCCAGATGCTGACGCCCTCGTTGCGGCGTGTGTAGAGGTCGCGTGCGTGATGCAGGGCCATCTGCGAGTCCGCGGCATGCAGCGAGCCGACGTGCACATGGTTGAGTCCACGCTTTCCACGCAGGAACACCTCGAACAACGGCCACTCCGTGGTGCGCAGCCCCGTTGTCGGCTCGGTCATGCCACCGCCTCCTTGTCGCGCTGTTTGGCGGCGAACGCGAGCGCAGCCGCACGTACCCACGCCCCGTCGGCATGTGCGGATCGACGGCGAGCGATCCGATCGGCGTTGCACATACCGTCGCCGGCGATCACCCGGGCGAACTCGTCCCAGTCCGGCGGGCCGAAGTCGTAGTGGCCGCGCTCGTCGTTCCACACCAGCTCGGGATCGGGCAGTGACACACCGAGCGCCTCGGCCTGTGGCACGGACATGTCGACGAACCGCTGCCGCAACTCGTCGTTGGTGTGCCGCTTGATTCCCCAAGCCATCGACTGCGCGGTATTCGGCGACTGGTCGTCGGGCGGTCCGAACATCATCAGAGACGGCCACCACCAGCGATTCGTGGAGTCCTGCACCATCGCCCGCTGTGCGTCGGTGCCACGCATCATGGTGAGCAGCAGCTCGTAGCCCTGTCTCTGGTGGAAGGACTCTTCCTTGCAGATGCGCACCATCGCCCTGGCGTACGGACCGTAGGACGACCGACACAACGGAACTTGATTGCAGATGGCGGCGCCGTCCACGAGCCAGCCGATCACGCCGACGTCGGCGAAGGTGAGCGTCGGGTAGTTGAAGATCGACGAGTACTTCTGTCTGCCGTCGATGAGCATGTCAGTGAGATCGGCACGATCGGCGCCGAGCGTTTCGGTGGCCGAGTAGAGGTACAGCCCGTGCCCGGCCTCGTCCTGCACCTTGGCGAGCAGGATCGCCTTACGGCGCAATGACGGTGCGCGGGTGACCCACTCGCCCTCCGGCTGCATGCCGATGATCTCCGAGTGCGCATGCTGGGCGATCTGGCGGATCATCGTCTTGCGGTAGCCGTCCGGCATCCAGTCCCGGGGCTCGATGCGACGCTCATGGGCGATCGTCTCGTCGAAGTGCTCCTGGAGCTCGGGCGACCGCGGGTTCGTCACAGCGGCCACCGCTTCGCGACCATTGTCAGCACGTCGTACTTGGCAACCGGTGCGCCGTCCTGGTTGGTCACCTCGACGTCCCAGCGCACCTCACCGTGATCGGCGTCCGCGCGGGGCGTGATCTGCTTGCACACCAGCCGTACGGACAATGCGTCACCTGGGTAGACGGGCGCGAGGAACCGCAGATTCTCGAGTCCGTAGTTGGCGAGGACGGGTCCGGGATCCGGATCCACGAAGAGCCCGGCCGCGAACGACACGATGAGATAGCCGTGGGCGACCCGACCGTCGAAGAACGGGTTCGCGCGCGCCGCGTCCTCGTCCATGTGCGCGTAGAACGTGTCGCCGGTGAAATCGGCGAAGTGTTCGACATCGTCAAGTGTGACGACGCGGGGGCCGGCGGCAAGGGCGTCGCCCAGGTGCAGCTCGGCGAGCGACTTGCGGAACGGATGCACACCGGATGCCGTCGCCGCTCCGGGCACCCATCGACCCGTGACAGCCGAGAGAACTCGCGGGCTCGCTTGGATGGCGGTGCGCTGCATGTGGTGCAGGACACCGCGGATGCCGCCCATTTCCTCGCCGCCGCCGGCGCGGCCGGGGCCACCGTGGACGAGCATCGGCAGTGGCGACCCGTGGCCGGTCGATTCTGCGGCGTCGTCGGCATCGAGGACGAGCAACCTGCCGTGCCAGGGCGCTGTCCCGAGCACGATGTCGCGGGCGAACTGCGTGTCGGCCGTGACCACCGAGCCCGCCAGGCTGCCCCGGCCACGCGCGGCGAGTGACACGGCATGGGCGGTGTCGCGGTATCCCATCACGGTGCTCACTGGTCCGAACGCCTCGATCTCGTGCGGCTCGCCACGATCGGCGTCGTCGCAGCGCAGCAGCAGCGGGGAGAGGAACGCGCCGCGTTCGGCATCGGCTCCGACGACCGCTACGCGTTCCGGATCGCCGAACACCACCCGGCACGAGGCCTGGAGGGCTTTGACAGAGCGGCGTACCTCCTCACGCTGCTCCAGGCTGGCCAATGCCCCCATCGTCACCGATGCGTCCGCGGGATCGCCGACGATCACGGCCGCCAGCCGTGACTGCGCGGCATCGACCACGGCGTCTGCGACGTCAGCCGGCACGATCGCCCGGCGGATCGCGGTGCACTTCTGCCCGGCCTTCACCGTCATCTCATTGACCAACTGGGTGATGTAGAGGTCGAACTCGGCGCTTCCCGGTATTGCATCCGGGCCGAGTATCGAGCAGTTCAAGGAGTCGGCCTCGGCGTTGAACCGCACGGATCGCTCGACAACGGTTCGGTCGGCACGCAGCCGCGCAGCAGTGGACGCCGATCCGGTGAAGGACACGACGTCCTGCTCGTCGAGGTGCTCGAACAGATCGCCCACGCTTCCGCAGATCAGTTGCAGGCTGCCCCGCGGCAGGATGCCGGACTCGACGATCAGCTCGACGAGGCGCGCGGTGAGGTAGGCCGTCTGCGATGCCGGCTTCACCAGGCTCGGTACGCCCGCGAGGAACGCGGGCGCGAGCTTCTCGAGCGGCCCCCAGACCGGAAAGTTGAAGGCGTCGATCTGCACCGCGACGCCGCGCAGCGAGGTCAGGATGTGCTGCCCGACGAACTGTCCTGACCTGCCCAGCGGCTCGACCGCGCCCTCGACATACACCGTGCCGTCGGGCAGTTCGCGTTTTGCCTTGCTCGCGTAACCGAGCAGGACACCGATGCCGCCATCGACGTCGAACTTCGAGTCGTTGAGCGTGGCGCCGGTGCGGGTCGACAGCTCATAGAGCGCCTCGCGATGCTCGCGAAGGTAGTTGCCCAGCGCCTTCAGTAGCGCTGCCCGCTCGTGGAAGGTCAGCGCTCGCAAGGCCGGGCCGCCCACCCGCCGCCCGTGATCGAGCACGGCGCTCATGTCGATGCCCTGAGACGAGACCTGCGCAACCTCGGCTCCGGTGACCGCGTCTCGGACGGGCTGCCCTTCCCCGTGGGGGGTGACCCAGCGATCCTCGACGAAACTGCGCAGCACCGGCATCCGGGGGCTCCTCGGGCAAGTCGGACTTACTGACCGTTCGTTCGGTAGGTTATCGTGTCGGCGTGCCGGCACACCAGAGCGACGAGCGCCCCGCAGTTGCCGCAATGCTCGAGGCCGATGAGGCCTCCCGGGCACTCGGCATCGAGGTTCTCGAGGTGCACGAGGGCTCGGCCAGGGCGCGGATGACCATTCGGCCGGACATGGTCAACGGCCATGGAATCGCCCACGGGGGGTTCGTCTTCAGCCTCGCCGACACCGCGTTCGCCTGCGCGTGCAACTCGTTCGGCCCACCGACGGTTGCCTCCGGAGCCGAGATCGTTTTCGTTGCTCCGGCCCGAACGGGTGACACGCTGACGGCGACGGCCGCCGTGCGCACGCGATTCGGCCGATCCGGCATCTACGACGTGACGGTGCGGCACGACGAGGCAGTTGTCGCCGAGTTCCGCGGACGCAGCCGTGAGCTGGCCCCAGGGGCTCCGTCGTGACGACGAACACCGCTCCAGCCCGCGTCCGCCGCGGCCGGCCCGGGCACGATCTCGAATCCGTCCTGCGCACCGCCGTCGAGGTCTTCACCGAGCGTGGCTACGACGGCACAAGCATGGAGGATCTCGCGCGCCGACTGGGGATCGCGAAGTCCGCGATCTACCACCACGTCGACAGCAAGGAACAGCTGCTGCAACTGGCCCTCGATCGCGCCCTGGACGGACTCGTCGAAGTGGCCGAACAGACTCGCCTGATCGAAGGTGCGGCGATCGTCCGGTTGGAACATCTGGTGCGCGGCAGCGTCGTCGTGCTGCACGAGCAGTTGCCGTACGTGACGCTGCTGCTGCGAGTGCGCGGTAACACCGAAGTCGAGCGGGCGGCACTCAACCGCCGGCGGCAACTCGACCGCTACGCGGCGGCGCTCGTGAAACAAGCAGAGCGCGATGGTGATGTCCGGCCTGATGTCGATCCGGCGATCACCGCACGGCTGCTCTTCGGCATGGTGAATTCGGTGGTCGAGTGGTACGCGCCGCGGCGCCGAGGCACACCGGAACAGATGGCGGCGGCCGTGGCAGCCATCGCGTTCGACGGCCTGCGCGTTCATCCCGACGCGGCGCCGCGAAGGTCGGCGCGAAGCTGACGCAGGTGCAAGCGCATCGCGTCCCCGGCAGCGTCAGCGTCTCCCGCCGCAACGGCGTCAATGATCTGTTCATGCCAGAACACGACTCGATGTACCGAGTCCGGCGAGAGCGGCTGCCCGTGCATCCGCGTCAAGTGCCAGATCGAGCCGTGAAGCGACAGGAGCACGGGATTGTCGGTGCACTCGGCGAGCTTGTGGTGGAACGCTTCGTCGAGACTTTCCTGGGCGGCGGGATCGCGACGATGCGTCGCGGCCAGTTCTGCCACGAGCCGGCGCAGCGCCGCGACGTCCGCCGGTTTGGCCCGAGCAGCCGCGAAGCCGGCGATCGCGGGCTCCACGACCTCGCGTACTTCGAGGAGATTGGCGAACATCGCAGTACCGAAACCCGTGATCTGCAGGTAGTCCTGATCCAGCACGTTCCAGGAGCTTCGCGGCGCAACGGTGCTGCCGCTGCCCTGCCGCACCTGTACGAACCCTTTCGTCGCCAGCGTCTGGATCGCTTCGCGCACCGCCGTGCGGCTCACCGCGTACCGGTCGACGAGCACCGTCTCGGTGGGCAGTAGCTCACCCTCGACGATCTCACCGCTGACGATCTGGCGCAGGTACTCGTCCACGATCACCTGGGAGCGCTTGGCCACGGCGGATGCCCCTCCTGCCGACGCACCCACGCGCGCCGTACGGATTGGAGCACAGTACCGACGGCCTAGGTTTTTCGCTGGCCCACCAGGAATCGGCGATCCGCATCTCCTGCTGACTCAAATCAGTACGCGCTCTCCCTCGCGCGGCACAACCGCCGTCCACCCTGCCTCCTGACGCAATCGCGCCGCCATCGCGGTGGAGCCACTTTCCTCGCCGTGAACGAGGTAGCACGCGGTGGGCGCTTCGGTTCCCGTCGCCCATGCGACGAGCTCGTTCGCATCGGCATGCGCGCTGAGGCTGTCCATCGAGAAGATGTCGGCACGGACGGGCACGTAGCGGCCATGGATCTTGATCTCCGATGCTCCTTCGAGCAGCTGCCGCGCGCGGGTGCCTTCAGCCGCGAAGCCGACGATCGCAACGGTGTGCCGGTGGTTCGGGAGCATCTCGCGAAGGTGGTAGAGAACCCGTCCGCCGGATGCCATGCCCGAGGCCGAGATGATGAGGGCCGGGTTGCGCGGGTCGTTCCATCGGGCCGACTCCTCCGCCGTGCGGACCTCGATCATCTTGTCCGGATCGAACAGATCTTTCGGCAGGTCAGGGCGCAGCTCCGGCCAGCTTTCGTCGTGCGCCCGTCGGTACACGCGCAGGCAGTTCAGCGCCATCGGGCTGTCGACCACGACCGGCACGTCCGGTATCTCGCCCGCTTCACGGAGCCGGTAGATCTCGTAGAGCAACATCTCGGTGCGGTCGACGGCGAAGGCTGGGACCAGCACGCTTCCGCCGCGATGGACAGTCCGCCGGATCATGTCGGCCAGTCGATCGTTCGAGCCGGCGTCGTCGTGCTGGCGATTGCCGTAGGTCGATTCGAGCAGGAGGACGTCAGTCGCTGGCCTCGCCTCCGGCGGGCGCAGGATCGGGTGACTCGGGCGCCCCAGGTCACCGCTGGACAGCACTGACCGGACACCTTCAGACGTCGACACCGTCACCTGTGCCCACGACGAGCCGAGGATGTGTCCGGCGCGGCCGAGGCGCAGTTGCGCGTCGCCGGGAAGGTGCACGTCCTCGTCGAACGGCACGACCTGCAGCAGCGAACACGCCCGCTGGGCATCGTCGCTGTCGTAGAGCGGCTTGGCCGGCTTGTGCTTGCTCCAGCCGTACTCGTTCGCGTGGCGGGCCTCTTCCTCGAGAAGGTGCGCGCTGTCGGCGAGAACGATCTCGGCGAGCAGCTGGGTGCCCTCCGAGCAGTACACCAGCCCCTTCCAGCCAAGACGCGCGAGAACGGGGAGGTAGCCGGTGTGATCCAGGTGTGCGTGCGTCAGCACGACCGCATCCAGTGCGGTCCAATCGAAGGCGGGAGCCGCCCAATTGCGACGCCGCAGCGACGACGCGCCCTGGAACATGCCGCAGTCGATAAGCACAGTCGACGTACCGGTTTCCAGTAAGTGTTTGCTACCGGTCACGGTGCCGACGCCGCCGAGAAACGTCAACGCGGGCGTCGTCATCGCCGCCTCCTGCACGCGTGGTCCCACGACCACTGCAGATGAACGCAATCACGTCCTCGTCGACCGATACAGGGTCGTTCGTCCCACGGGCCGAGAAGGCGCTGAATAATTCGGAACGACGCACTTGCGGCACCGCGTCCGGTAGAACTGAACGAGTGCAGTTCTCGATCAACATTCCGAACTTCGGCGACTTCGCCGACGCCCGCACTGTGGCGAAGGTTGCGACCACCGCGGAGTCGGCCGGTTGGGATGCCCTGTTCGTCTGGGACCACGTGGTGCACGACAAGCAGCGGCGACATGGACAGCCCTTCGGGGATCCTTGGATGCTGTTGACCGCCGCCGCGCTGGCGACATCGCGGCTACGCCTAGGCACCCTGGTCACCCCGGTCGCGCGCCGGCGGCCTGAACAGCTGGCCCGCCAAGTCGCCACCCTGGACGCACTCTCCGCCGGCCGTGTCATCTTCGGCGCCGGCCTGGGCGGCCCCCTCGAGGACGAGTTCGCCAGCTTCGGTGACACCGTCGATCCCGTCGTGCTGGCGGAACGGCTCGATGAGGGCCTCGAACTGCTGACTCGCTATTGGTCCGGTGAGACGGTCGAGCACGACGGCCGGCATTACCGCGTCCGGCAGACCGAACTACTACCGCCCACCGTTCAGCGTCCCCGACCGCCCGTGTGGATCGCCGGCTATTGGCCCAACCGCCCACCGATGCGCCGCGCGGCCAGGTGGGACGGTGCGGTTCCGCTGTTCAAGTCGGCCCGACACGGCGAAGCGCCCTCACCGGACGAACTGCGCCATCTGGTGCGCTACATCGCACAGCAACGCGGCGACCGGGCCGGCGACCCGTTCGACATCGTCGTCGGCGGCGTCAGCGAACCCGCGGCCTCCGCTGACATGATCAGCGAGCTACAGGACGCGGGCGCCACCTGGTGGGACGAACGCCAAGTGCAGTCGAACCCGGACCACTACCTGGCCGACGCGGTACTGCGCCGAGTCGAAGCGGGTCCGCCCGCGCTTGCGTAGTCGCACACCCGAGCCGGACTGGTCCGTCCGATCACAGCGGCAGGTACGTTGATGCCGCACATCGGGTGGCCCGATGCCGGCTGGGAGGTACGCATGCTCGACCGGTCCCAGCGATCCATCGGCCAGCTGCTTCGGACCCAACAGTCGGCGGCACCGGACGCGATCGTCGAGACGCTGATGAGCGCCACCGGGCCGCTTGGAGCCACGGATCTGGTGCTGTACCTGATCGACTACGAGCACATCACGCTCATGCCCCACCCGGACGTCCTTCCACATGGCGAACGTCCCGAGGTGGCCAACGTTGACGGGTCAATGGCCGGCCGGGCGTTCCAGACCGCGACCGTGCTTGCGAGCCAACGCGGCGACGCCTGGCAGGTGTGGGTGCCCGTGATGGAACGGGCGAACAAGCTCGGCGTGCTCGCGATGACGGTCCCGGTGTTCGACGAGGAAGTCGAGTATTTCTGCACGGAGCTCGGATATGCCGCTGCCTATCTGGTTATGGCCGGCGCCCAGTACACCGATCTGCCGCACCTGCTGCGCCGCCGCCAGGACATGGACCTCGCCGCGGAGATGCAATGGTCGCTTCTACCGCCGCTGTCATTGATCAGCGCCGGCACCTGCCTGGCCGGGCTGTTGGAACCCGCCTACGAAGTCGGTGGCGACTCCTTCGACTACGCGATCAACGAGGAACTCCTCGACGTTGCCATGTTCGACGCCATGGGTCACGGGCTGACCAGCGCGATCCTCGCGTCCCTACTCGTCGGCGCCTACCGTCACAGCCGCCGGGCAGGACAGGACCTGCCAGCAATCGCGCTATCGGTCGACGCGGTGGCCCAGAAGTTCCCGGGCCCGACAACATTTGCCACGGCGCTCTTTGCACGACTTCGCACCGACACCGGCCAGCTGAGCTGGCTCACGTGCGGACACCCACAACCGATCATCGTTCGACGCGGCAACACCCTCGGTCCCGCCGAGGTCCAGCCCGGGGTTCCGCTAGGGCTCGGCGCACACGGCGCCGTCGTCGGCACCCTCACCGAGGTCGCCCTCGAACCTGGCGACGGCGTCCTGTTCTACACCGACGGCGTCACCGAAGCCCGCGACCCGAACGGCGAATACTTCGGCGAACCCCGCTTGCGCGACCTGCTCGAACGAGAACACCTCGCCGGCGGGGCACCACAAGAGATCATCCGCCGCCTCGTCCGATCGGCCCTCGACCACGCACAAGTGCGGCTTCGAGACGACGCCACAATGGTCTACATCCGATGGGACGCCAACCACTCCGACGAAGACTGACGGCGCACCGTTACTGCATTTCCGCGGCTGCCGAACGGTGATACGACCGGGTGCGCTGGGTAGCCTGCAGCGTGAGTGGTTCACCGATTCGAGGTACGGACAACTCGCCGATCCGAGGTGGTGGCCCCGATGGGGCAGATGCACGCCTTGGTCGATATCCCGGGAACGCCGTTCGCAGTCGGGATGGCACGCAGGATTGTGGAAGCTTTGCTGTCGGCTTGGGAATTGACCGAAATCAGCGATGACGCACAGCTGGTCGTGACCGAACTGATGGGCAACGCGATCGATCACGCGCCTGGCGCGGCGAGTTACGAACTGGAACTGGTGCGCCGCTCTGACGGGGTGTGCATCTATCTGGCCGACGGTTCGTCGGTTCGTCCGTTCATTGCTCACCTGGCCCAGGAGAGCCGCCGTGGCCGTGGCATGCGCTTGGTCGAGGCATTGTCTTCCAGCTGGGGAGCCGAAGATCATCACGGTGGAAAGAGGGTGTGGGCCGACCTGCTCCTGACGACCGCCACCGCATAGACGGACAGCGCCGACCTCTGCCAAGCGTCCGGTTTCGGCCGCGCCGCCGGTCTAGCTGTGACTGGCGGTGACCACGCTGCCGCAGTCGGTATAGGGGTCGCGATGGTCGGGTCGGGAGCGAGGTTGGGCTGCGACCTGTGGCGGTCGCCGCGTTAGGTGGGTGCTTTTGAGGGCACGCTGTGAGTGTCGGGAGCGGCCGATAGGGGGTCAGCAGTGGGATCGGTTTCGGTCACGCGGACTCAATCTGTGGTGCGCTGGATATTCCGCGACCGCCGGACCGGCCGGATCGTCATCGCTCAACGCCCAAACGTTGCGCTACTCACCTGGCTCGTGGCAACCGTCGTCAGCTGGTTTCTCCACGGCTCCGCACGCACGGTGATCGGTGTTCTCGCCACCATCGCCTTGGTGATCTGGGCTTGCGACGAGATTGTGCGCGGTGTCAATCCATGGCGCCGCACCCTGGGCGCAGTGGTTCTCGTCGTTGTGCTCGTCAGCCGGTTGGGCTCGGCCTGACGACTGCCCGCCGATAGGTCGGACTTCCCGCGGCGTGCAACATTGCAGTCCACTCGTGGTGTCAAATGGACATGGGGCTGCGATGGTCCTGGGGAATTCGCTGTGTGGCGACTGGATTGGCCGCCATGGTCATATCCGGCTGTACAGGCTCGGGTCACCCTCGGCTCGTCCCGTGGATTGCCGCCGCGCCACCGCCGTATGCGCCTGCGGCGACGTCAACACCGCCCGCGCTTCCAGCTAAGGCGCGGCCCTGTCAATCGATCGACGTCTCGGCCAACGTCGGATCTGGTAACGGCGCAGGCGGGCACTCGGTGACATACATCCGCTTCCGCAACGTGGGCTACTCACCGTGCCTGTTGATTGGCTACCCCGGCGTCACCGCCATTGAACGCGGTAGGCCGGACGTCGTGGGAACTCGCGGCAGCTTCCTCACGTCCGGTCGCCCTGCCGACATGCCACCCCGGACGGGCATCACCCTGCTGGGCCTCGAATCAGACAGCTACTGCGCCGCGCGATCTGGCGGAGGGGGCGGCGGTGATGACTACAGCCACTTCACCGTCACCCTGCCTGGGGGCGACACCGTACGGCTCGCCGTTCCTGGGCGCGGCCTCGACCTGACCTGCGGGCTGCATCTGACCCAGTTCTTCGACCCCGACTACCCCCAGGCCCAAGTCATCTATCCCTTAGCGCCACTGAGGGCAACGCTCGTGCTTCCGCAGACCGCGCTTGCGGGCCGCCCCCTCGACTACGAGGTCGATCTGCACAATCCGACGACGAGCGCAGTCAGCCTGCAACCGTGTCCGGCTTACGTCGAGGCCGCACACAGCCCGACACCCGTCAAGAAGACCTACGCGCTGAACTGCGCGCCAGTGAAAACCATCGCGGCTGGCCAGACGGTTCGATTCGCGATGCGACTGCCAATCCCCGGAGACACACCTGCCGGACAACTCCGCATCGAGTGGGGCATGGCCCCGAACACCGCCCTATCCGGAACGGTGGTCATCTCGGGCTAACCCGCTGGCGAAGCGACCGGTTCAAACCCAGCGACGGTACCTAGTCGGCGTCACGACGACCGGCACCGAGAAGCTTGCTGCAAAACTCTCAGGATCGCCGTATCCGAGACGCCGAATATGCGCTTCGTACTTGCTCACGTACTCGGGCACTTGATCCGCCGACAGTTGCCCCTCGACGACCATGGCCGTGCCTTCGAAACGGACGACGTCGTCGCCACCCTTGGTGTCGTCCAGTGCGATGCTGACCTGAGGGTTGTGTTCGAGATTTCGCAGCTTCAACTTTCTCGGCTCGCTGTAGATGAGGAACACACCGTCCTTCCACACGAACCAGAGCGGGACGGTATCCGGCCGTCCGTCGGGCCTGACGGTCGTGAGCCACGCAATGATGTCGCTCGTCAATCGCGCCTCAACCTGTGCACGCCGCTCGGCCGGTATGTCCAACGCCGTCATCCCCCTTGGTGATCAGCGAGCGTATCGGCGGTGCACGGTTTGTCTGCAGCCCATTACGGTTGCCCGATGTCATCACCGAACTCTGGGACACAGCCCGTCGTCATCGACGGCCGAATTGTCCGCAAGACGTCCAACGGTCTGAAGATGACCTTCCATGAAGGCGACGCTGACCCGCTCGCCGTCGCGGTACAAAGCAGCGGGGACGGCAAGGGCGCCAAGCTGGGCGTGCTGTTCGGATTCAAGAACGGGGGCCCAGGCAGACATGGACTGACCTACCGTGATGGTCGTCAGATCTTCGTCCAGTCCCGGGAACAGCAGCCGACCCGGATCACCGAGACCAACGGTGCCGAACTGGCTGTGGTCAACCGAGTGACCAAAGGTAGCGACGAGTCAACTGCCGTAACGCCTAACGGCGTAGAACTCATGCACTTCACCTCCGACCCGATCGAAGCGATGACACCCGACATATTCCGTGTCGTCGTCACCGATGCGAAGGGCGCCGACCTCGCAAGACTGCACGTCATCCGCAAGGCCGACGGGTGGAAGACCCTGAGCGACGTGCTCGACTCGGCGTGGAGCACCTACATCTGGTGGGACCACGCCGGTGCGCCCCTTCCCGTGCAGATCCTCGGCTCCAGGCTGATCCTCCTGCGCGAGTTGACCGATATCGAGCGCGACGTACTTCTCGGCGCGTGCGTCGACCTCGCAATAGGCCTGCGCCCCTACATCACCGAGATGAATTGAGACGGACCCGTCACCGCGTACCGTCGTGGGCATGAGCCAATACATGGCTTGGCCTACTGGCGACGGTGTTTGGCACATCGGCACCGGCCTTACCCTGCCGCCGGATGCCAGTCTCGCGGACCTCGACGATTTGCTGAGGCTGCGCCACATCGATCGCACCCAAATCGGATTTCACCGGCCGGAGGATCAAGCACGGTTCAATGCGCAATTCGCCGCCGCCATCGACCCCACAACGCGGGCCCAATAGCGCTCGGCTAAGCGGCCACCGAGCGCGGCAGGAGGGCAGCTCGGTTCATGCGGTGATGGCGAGCGCGAACGGGTAGACCGTGCTGGCGCCGGCTCGTCGGAGCAAGCGCGCGACGGTGGTGAACGTCCAGCCGGTGTCGACATAATCGTCGATGAGCAGCACCGGCTGCCCGCTCGTCTGGGCCGCGATCGCGTCGGGAACCTGGTAGGCGTCCCATACCTCGCGCAGTCGCAGTGCGCTGTTGGTGCGGCCGGTTGACGAGCGCCCCAGGTGCGGGATGCCGCCGAGGTCGGTCAACCGGCCGACCGTGGCCAGTCGAGTCGAAAGTTCGGCGATGAGCGCTGGCCGTCGCGCCGAGCCGATGTGCACTACAGCGGACGGACGATGCACCCAATCCCAGGAGGCGAGCACCTGCACGCACGCCCTGAACAAGTCGTCCGGCACCGGGCCGTCGGGTGAGTCAGCCGCCAGGAGTGAGCGCAGCCGGGATCCGTACCCGAGGTCCGTGAGCCGGGCTAGAGCCCGGCCGGTCTCGGACTGCTCCGCCACGGGCAGCTTGCCCCTGACGTCGACGCCCAACCCCGGCATGGCGCTCGGCCACATTCGACGTGGGTCGAATGGCACGCCCGGACGCTCCAATTGCGCTGATGCGGCCGCTACCTCCTGATCGCCGATGTCACCGTTGAGCGTGAGTCCCCCGCAGTTGTCGCATCGGCCGCAGTCGGTCGCGCCGGGGTCGTCGAGCTGCTCGCGCAGATAGCGCATCCGGCATGCTGTTGTGCCTAGGTAGTCGCGCATCGCATCTTGCTCGTCGGTGCGTACGCGGGCGACCTTTGCGTATCGGTCGGCGTCGTAGTGCCACTCGGCTCCGGTGGCGATCCACCCGCCGCGCACTCGCTTGACTGCGCCGTCGACATCGAGCACCTTGAGCATCGTCTCCAGCCGCGAGCGCGATAGCTCGACGCGCGTCTCCAGCGCTGCGGAGCTCATCGGCGTCTGCTCCGCCGCGAGCGTCTGCAGTGCGGCCCGCACGTGTTGCTCGGCGGGGAAACCGACCGACGCGAAGTAGTCCCAGATGGCTTGGTCCTCCGGGCCGGGCAGGAGAATGACTTGGGCGCGCTCGATGCCGCGTCCGGCTCGACCCACCTGCTGGTAGTAGGCGATTGGCGAAGGCGGGGCGCCGAAGTGGATCACGAAACCGAGGTCGGGCTTGTCGAACCCCATCCCGAGCGCCGAGGTGGCGACGAGGGCCTTTACCCGATTGGTGATCAGATCGTCCTCTGCAGCCAACCGCTCGCTCTGCTCGGTCTGGCCAGAATAGGCAGCCACTGCGAAGCCGTGTTCGCGCAAGTAGGTAGCCACTTCCTGCGACGCGGCCACCGTGAGCGTGTAGATGATCCCGGAGCCGGGAAGCGTGGCGAGGTTCTCTGCGAGCCACGCCAGCCGGTGCGCCGTGGTCGGCAGCACAAGCACGCCTAAGTGCAACGACTCGCGGTCGAGGCTGCCACGCATGACGAGAACATCAGCTGCGTCCTGCCCGAGTCCGAGGACATCTGCGATGTCCTCCACCACTCGCGAGTTGGCCGTCGCTGTTGTCGCCAAGATGGGGACGCCGTCAGGAAGCTCCGGAAGCAGCGTGCGCAACCGGCGAAAATCCGGACGGAAGTCGTGACCCCAGTCGCTTATGCAATGCGCCTCATCGACTACGAGCAGCCCGCACGTCGCGGCGAGCCGTGGCAGGACGTTGTCGCGAAAGTCAGGGTTGTTGAGACGCTCAGGTGAGAGGAGCAGCACGTCGACCTCACCGCGCGCCACCTCGGCGTACACCCGCTGCCACTCCTCGAGGTTGGTCGAATTGATCGTCACCGCGCGAATACCGGCGCGCTCGGCCGCAGCGATCTGATTGCGCATCAATGCAAGTAGCGGCGAGATGATCACCGTCGGCCCGCTGCCCCGAGCCCGCAGCAGCGCGGTAGCGACGAAATACACGGCCGACTTGCCCCAGCCCGTGCGCTGAACGACCAACGCTCGCCGAGCGTCGGCCACCAGGGCCGCAATCGCGATCCACTGATCCTCGCGCAGAAGCGCATCGGCGCTCGCGAGCGCCTGGAGATGATGTTGGGCCTGGATTCGAAGGTCAGCCAGATCAGGCGGGGCAGTCACCAATCCTGTCTAACAGGCGACGCCGACAGTCCGCGCACTCGCTCGCCTCATCGACACGACCCGCCGCCGATGTGGCGACGAGTGTGAAACGCCGCCACCTCCTACATCCGCTGCCGCACGCTCACATCTAGGCGAGTTCCAACCACGCGAAGTCTCCGGTGATGCGCGATTCGACCTGCATCGTGGTGTTGTCCTTGACCCACGCGGCGAGCGCGGCGTCGGCCGTCTGGGCGTGCTCCTCGGATTGCCACTGGCTCACCGACACCACCTGGGTGTCTTGGAACATGACCCCGTAGGAGATGTAGCCCGGCGTACTGGTCACGATCGGAATGACACCGGCGCGCGCCTTGGCCTCCAGCTCGTCCTTGTCCTCGCTGTGCGTGTACACAACCACTCGTCCATACATGCCTGGCTCCTGTGTCCGGACTGATGCCACGGTCGAACGGTTGTCGTTCCGTGTCAGTGCGCCGAACGTAACCCGACCGAAGGCGTCGTGAGGTACCTACGACGGCGAACGGGACCATCGTCCCTCCAACCGGGCAAGAGCCGAGGACGTATCGAGGGGCCCGCTGGACATGCCACGGCACGTTGCGTCCTCCTGGAAGCTCAGGAGATCAATCGACGCCATTCAGGTCGCGACCATCAACGGCGCCTAAGCGCTCCCCTCCCTGTCAAGAGACGACAACACGGGTCGATCCGCCTCGCCTCAGCCGGCCAGCCGGTAGCCGCGTTTGACGACAGTCTCGATCAGTGTGGGGTCGCCGAGTTGTGCCCTGAGCCGGCCGATCGCGGCTTCGACGGCGTGCCCGTCTGTGCCGCTGCCCGGAAGTGACGGCAGCAGATCAGTGCGCGGCACCACTCGACCCGGACGCGCCGCCAGCCTGCGGAGAAACGCGATTCCCGTGCCGCCGATGGGAATGAGCGCATGGTCGAGCAGTACCGCCTGGCCGCGGATTTCGAGCGTCCGGCCATTGAGCACCACCGTACGGGTGCGCCGCTTCGGCAACTGGTCAGCGATCTCCTTGACCAGCGCGCCGAGTCGGAAGCGTTCGGGATAGAAGGCAGGTATCCCGAACGGCGTCAGCGGCGCAGCAGTCACCGGACCCACGCACGCGGCGAGCACATCCTCGGTCATCGCTCGACGGATCTCCGTCTCGTGACCTTCCTGGACCATGCGGAGGAAGTTCGACGAGGCCGCAGCGGAGGTGAAGGCCACGCAGTCGACGCCACGGTTCGCGATCGAGCGGATCAGCTTGCGCAGTGGAGTGTCGTCCTCGGGCAGTTCAGAGCGATAGACAGGAACGTCGATGACCTCCGCACCTGCAGCCCGCAGCGCGTCCAAGAACCAGCCGAGAGGTTCGCCATGCAGCTGGACGGCGACCTTCTTGCCGTGCAGCCGGCGGTGGAGCAGGTGTTCGAGCACCTCGATGGTTGACTCCGATTTTGGGGTCCACGTCTCGGTCAATCCAGCGGCGCGTACCGCACCCTGGACTTTCGGGCCGCGGGCGATCAGCTCGGCACGGCTGAAGGTGTTGAGCAGCGGTTCGGCAAGGCCGCAGATCTCCGCCGCCTCGATCCAGCCACGAAACCCGATAGCGGTAGTGGCGACCACAACGTCGACACCGCGCGCGACGACGTGCTGGGTGATCTGGTGCAGCCGGGCGTCGTCGGCCAACGGCACGATCCGCACGGCCGGGGCGTAGTGCACTGTCGCGCCCTGGCGCTCAAGCGCGGCACCGAACTCCCCAGCCCGTCGCGCAGCGGTAATCGTCACCGTGTAGCCGGCGAGCCGGCCGAACTCAGGACCCCGGTCGGTCATGGCGAACACCGTGCCAGGACCATCACGATCGGACTACCTCCAGGGCGGGGCCCGCGATGACGGCGGACGGCTTGATCTGACCGCGTTCGACGTCGAACGTGATGCTCGAGTCCGGCGTCTCCGGTGCGTTGACGAAGGAGACGAATCGACGCAGCCGCTCGGGGTCGTCGAGCACGGCGGCCCATTCGTCGGAGTAGTCGGCGATAAGACCCGCCATGTGCGCGTCGAGTTCGACGCAGATCCCGAGCGCGTCATCGACGATGACCGACCGCAGGTACGCCAGACCACCTTCGAGCTTGTCCAGCCAGACAGAGGTGCGCTCCAACCGGTCCGCCGTTCGGATATAGAACATGAGGAACCGGTCGACGGTGCGGATCAGGGTGTCCGTGTCGACGTCGACGAGCAGCAGGTCGCCATGCCGGGGACGGGCGCCACCGTTGCCGCCGACATAGAGGTTCCAGCCGCCCTCGGTCGCGATGATGCCGAAATCCTTGGACTGGGCCTCGGCACATTCGCGGGCGCAGCCAGACACTGCCGACTTCAACTTGTGCGGCGACCGGAGCCCGCGGTAGCGAAGCTCGAGCTGGATGGCCAGGCCAACCGAGTCCTGAACGCCGTACCGGCACCACGTCGATCCGACGCATGACTTCACCGTGCGCAACGACTTGCCGTAGGCGTGCCCGGACTCGAAGCCGGCGTCGACGAGTCGCGACCAGATCTTGGGTAGCTGCTCGACCCGAGCACCGAGCATGTCGATCCGCTGACCGCCGGTGATCTTGGTGTACAGACCGAAGTCGCGCGCGAGCTCGCCGATGAGAATGAGCCCCGCCGGGGTGATCTCGCCGCCGGGGATCCGTGGCACCACCGAGTAGGTGCCGTTGCGCTGCATGTTCGCCAGAAGGTGGTCATTGGTGTCCTGCAGTGCGGCCTGCTCACCGTCGAGGATGTGACCGTTCCCGAGGCTCGCCAGGATCGAGGCAACGGTCGGCTTGCACACATCGCAGCCGCGTCCGGTGCCGTGCCGCTCGACGATCTCGGTGAAACTGCGCAGCCCTGTTACCCGCACTGCGTCGAAGAGTTGAGGGCGGCTCATCGCGAAGTGTTCGCACAGCGACTTCGAGACCTCGACACCCTGCTCGCTGAGGATGGTCTTGAGCAGGTTCACACAGGATCCACACCCGGTGCCGGCCTTGGTGCACGACTTGATCCCGGCGACGTCGGTGAGCTCGTTCTCGCGGATCGCGTCGCCGATCTCGGCCTTGGTGACGTTCAGGCACGAGCAGACCTGTGCGTCGTCGGTCAGCGTGAGGTCGGCGGGTCCGAGCGAGGCGATCAGCGCGACCGGATCGCCGGCAAGTGGCTTGCCGATCATCGTGCGGAGCACCCCGTAGCGCGAGGCGTCACCCACGAGCACGCCGCCGAGAACGGTCTCAGCTCGATCGTCGAGCACCAGCTTGGCGTACGAACCGGCAACGGGATTTGATACGGCGACCTCGAGCGCGCCCTCCGTCGTCGCCAAAGCATCCCCGAATGACGCGACGTCGACGCCCATCAACTTGAGCTTGGTGGACATGTCGGCGCCCGTGAAGGAGTTCTCCTGCGAGAGCAGCCGGTCCACGACGACCTGTGCCATCGAGTAACCCGGTGCCACCAGGCCGTAGATCTTGCCGCCGGCCAGCGCGCACTCGCCGACGGCGTAGATCACCGCGTCGTTCGTGCGGCAGCCCTCGTCGACGACGACGCCTCCACGCGGGCCGACCTCCAGCCCCACATTTCGAGCCAACTGATCTCGCGGCCGGATGCCGGCGGAGAACACCACGACGTCGAGATCGAGTTCGACACCGTTCGTCAGCTTGGCGAGCATGCGCGTTCCGTCCGGCGTGATCTCACTCGCCGAGGCGCCCGCATGCACGGTGACGTCCACTTCTTCGATCAGTCGCTTCAGCAGTTGGCCGCCCCCTTCGTCGACCTGCAGCGGCATCAGACGCGGGGCCATCTCGGCCACGTGGGGCGAGATGCCCAGCAGACGCAACGCGTGGGCAGCCTCGAGCCCGAGCAGGCCGCCGCCGATCACCAGACCAGCCGAACGACCTCGGTTGCGCTGAAGCGCCGCGGTGACGGCGGCCTTGATCGCGTCAAGGTCCTCGATCGTGCGGTAGACGAAGCAGTTGGGCAGGTCGTGGCCGGGGATCGGCGGCACAAAAGGATACGAGCCGGTGGCCAGCACCAGCGCGTCGTAGGCGAAGCGGCGGCCACGGGCAGTCGTGACGATTTTGGCCGCCCTGTCGATCGTCGTCACCTCGTCGTTCAATGTCAGGACGTAGGACGGGTCGTCATAGACGCCGTCAGCGACGAGGTCCAGGTCTTCGGCCGACTTGCCCTCGAAATAGGACGACAGCGCCATGCGGTCGTAGGCCCGGCGGGGCTCCTCGCCGACAACCGTGACGCGCCAGAGACGATCCACATCCTGTTCGGCGAGCATCTCGACGAAGCGCTGGCCGACCATGCCGTTTCCCACGACGACGACTCGCTTCTGCGTTGCTGGGTTGGCCATTCTCGGCTCCTGGGCGAAGGGGTTCGGGCTGGCTAGGGAGCGCAGAAGACGAGCCACGTCCTCGTAGCAGCTCCCGCATCCGGTGGTGGCCTTGGTGCTTCGGCTGATCGACTCGACAGTGCGATCGCCGGCTTGGAATCGGGCGCCGACGTCGGCGCGTGTGACGTTGTTGCAGCGACACAGGATCGGGCTGCGCGCGGCTCGGATCACGGCTCCCGACGTCTGTAGGGGCGGACCGATCCGGCTGAGCGCAACGGCGCACACCTTGAACTCGGGCATCTTCGAGATCGGGTCGAGCGCAGGATTGGTCAGTTGGTTCGCATTGCCGGCGCCGCCCCAGTGAAACGGCATGAAGATCGTGTCCAGCCTGATGTGTTCGGTCAGCCGCGCCTTCGCCGTCGCCGACCCGCGGCGGCTCACGATGCGCACGTGGTCGCCGTCCGCGACATCGAGGTCGGCGGCGAGTACCGGGTTGAGCTCGACGAAGGCTTCAGGGGCGACCTTGACGAGATCAGGCACGCGCCGGGTTTGCGTACCGCTCTGGTAGTGCGCGAGTACCCGGCCGGTGGTGAGATGCAGCGGATACTGCGCGTCGAGTTCCTCGGCGATCGGCCGGTGGTCGACGTCGATGAAGCGAGCCCGGCCGTCGGCGGTCGCGAAGGTTTCGGCGAACATGCGCGGCGTGCCGTCGGTTCCTTGCGGGCAGGGCCAGTACGCGCCCGCCTC
>DASYGT010000041.1:0-51329 GCA_035999365.1 Jatrophihabitantaceae bacterium | reverse complement strand
GACGCTCTTCCCGCTGATGTGGCTGCTGCTGATGCGGCTGAACAAGAGGTACCGCGAAGAGAGGCACTCACTGGACCTGGTCTCGTGGATCCGCCAGGACCAGGCTGAGGCACCGCACTATGCGCGGCACACCGTGCTCGTCCTGGTCGACCGGCTCGACCTCGCGGTCCTGCGCGCTCTGCGGTACGCGGGAAGCCTGCGTCCGACTGACGTGCGTGCCGTGCACCTGATGATCGATGCGGAGGCCGCCGAGGAGTTGCAGCGCGACTGGGTCGCGCGCGGCTTGGGCGACCGGGTGCCGCTCGCCGTCATCGAATGCGCCGACCGCAGGCTCGTGCATGCAGCGACGGAACTCGCCTTCGAGACGGTGATCGCGGACCGGTCCGAGGTGACCGTGCTGCTGCCCCGCCGCACCTTCCGCCGGCTGTCGCAGCGCCTGCTGCACGACCGCACCGCGGATCGCATCGCTGAGGCGGTGGGACGCATACCGCACGTTGCCGCCACGATCGTGCCGTTCGACACCACCCTGCCGCACACCGTCGTCGAACGCATCGAAGCGAGGCAACAGGAGGCGGTGACACTGCCCGCGCTCGCCACGACGGTCACCGCCGACGTCGCCGAACACATGCCGGCCCGCCCGGACGGCACGATGCCGATCTGTGCCGTGCGCTGGAAGCAGCGCGTGTCTGTCGAAGGACGCGTCAAGCTCGTCCAGGCGGGAACCACAGCGGGGAAGTCGCTTGAGGTGCAGCTGTTCGACGACACGGGCGGCATGCGGCTGCTCTTCTATGGCCGCACCCGCATTCCCGGGTTGGCTCCCGGCTCGCTCGTCCGCGCCGAGGGACGAGTCGGTGAGTACAAGGGACATCTTGCGCTCGCGAATCCACGTTACGAGCTCGTGCCTTCGCGCGATCGTCGGAACGGTTGAGGCACGCCCCATAGGCTGCTCAACATGGACCAGCGCGCGGCTGCCGAGCATCTGAGGCGTCTGCACGACGACCCGGACGTCCTCGTCCTGGTCAACGTGTGGGACGCAGCGAGCGCGCGGGCCATCGCGGCCGTCGCGGGCTGCCGCGCGATCGCGACCGCGAGCCACGCCATAGCGAACTCGTTCGGGTACGACGACGGCCAGCACATCCCGGTCGATCTGATGATCGACGCCGTCGGACGGATCGTGGCCGCCGTCGCGCTGCCGGTCACTGCCGACCTCGAAGCCGGCTACGGCAATCCGGGTGAGACGATCCGCCGTGCGCTCGGGGTCGGAGTTGTCGGAGCGAATCTCGAGGACGCGATGGCGCCGCTCGCCGACTCGGTCGCTGCTGTCGAAGCTGCCGTGGCCGCCGGCGCCGCGGAGGGCATTGCGCTGGTCCTCAACGCGCGCACCGATGTCTATCTGCAGCCCGGTGGGCGCGACGCGGACGAGCAGCTCGCCGAGGCGATCGCGCGAGGTAGGGCATTCCTCGACGCCGGCGCGAGTTGCGTGTTCGTCCCGGGCCGGCACGACGCGCAGACTGCGGCCGCCCTGGTCGAGGGCATCGGGCTGCGGAAGGTCAGCGTGCTCGCCGGACCCGCGAGCGCGACTCCTGCCGAGTTCGCTGCTGCAGGGGTCGCGCGCATCTCCTACGGACCTTGGCCGCACCGGGCAGCCCTCACAGCCCTTGCCGATGTCGGCACGTCATTGTTCGGTGGCGCCGAACTGCCTGCGGACATCAGATCATTCGGGTAGGGGTCGGGCTAAAGACATGATCGGCTGGCGTCTGCGACCATGACATCCATGTCGGGGGACTTTTCTGCGCCTGAACCGCACGCCGGTTCGGCAGCGCACCGCGCCCCCGAACCGGGTCCACCCGACGTCGAAACCGGACGCGCGCCATCGCCGTGGACACGTGACGACGACGTGGAGGTCGTGCGTCCCGCGTTCGATCGCGCCGAACAGCGGCTGAAAGAGGCGCACGACGAGGCCCAATCGATCGTCCGCGACGCCGCCGAGCAGGCGTCGATGCTGGCGGCCAACGCTACGAGGGTGGCCGAGCAGGTCATCTCGGAGGCGCAGAAGGAAGCCGACGAGATCACCGGCGCCGCGCATGCGGAAGCACGCGACATCCGGCTCGAGGCCGCTCAGGCACAACAGCACGCCGACGAGGTGAAGGCGGGAGCCGACAACGCAGCGCGGGTACTGCGCGCGAAACTCGCCTCCGAGCTCGCCGAGGAGCGCGCCGCCCACGACAAGGAACTCGTCGCTCGGCAGACGCGCCTTGAGGAGCGACTCGCACGCATCGTCAGCGAGGCTGAGCAGCGTATCGGCGAGTGGCAGCAGGCGGCTCAGGTCGCCTCCGACCAGCTTGTCGCCAAGGCCACCGACGAACTCGAACGTGCCCGCGCCGAGGCCGAGCAGATTCGCACCGAGGCACGGGGCGAGGCGACCGAACTGCGAGAAGCCGCCCGCCTCGACGCCTCGCGTGAGATGGCCGAGGCAGCCGAACAGATCACCTGGACCGAGAAGATCATTGTCGGGCTGCGTGAGGCCGCCGAACTCGACGCAGACCAGATCCGCGCCGCGGCGCATCGTGACGGTGCTGAGAGCATCCGCCAGATCCGCAGCCGGATCGCCCCGATCGTGAACGCGGCCCGGGTACGGGCACGCGAGCGCATTGAACGGGCTGAAACGGAGGCGGCGACGATCGTTCGTGCGGCGCAACTCATCCGCGAGCAGTCCGAGATCGAGGCCGGGCAGACGCGCGAGACTGCCCGGGCCGAAGGCGCCAGGATCCTCGCCTCGGCGGAGGACGCGGCTGCAGCCCGCGACGCCCGTGCCGAGCGCCGCCTGGCCGAGGCGGAATCGGGAGCGCGCGCAGTCCGGGAGCAGGTTGCCGCCGAACTCGCCCGTACCCAACGCGAACTTCATGAGGTGCGCCGCAAGGCGAAGGAGGAGGAGTTCGCGGCGATCAACACCGCGCGCGCCGAAGCCGACGAGCTGCGCGCTGCCGCCCGCAAGATGATCGCCGAGGCTCGGGCCGAGGTCGCGGCGTTGGTCAAACGCCGCAACGCCATCGCCGGGGAACTGGGCAATCTATCCGGTGTCATCGAAGCTTTGGCGGTAGCCGAGGGACACCCTGAACAGTCAGAATCTCCGGGTGGCAGCATCACCCAGTAACTGCCACGACACAGGCATCCACCCCCGCAGCCCCGCACCTCCCTACTCACCGAGAACGAGAGACGCATGAGCGACGAGAAGACTCCGGCCTTCCGCACCACGCGGAACGGCTACGAACCCCGGGCCGTCGACCAGTACATTGCCGACCTCGCGGCCGCCGTGAGCAAGGCACGCCGTGACGCCGCCGATCTCGGCCGTCGCGTCGAGGAACTGGCAGCTGCGGGCAAACGCCAGCAGAACATCGCGCCGCCGGCCGCCCCGACCTACGCCGACCTGGGTGATCGCATCGTGTCGATGCTGACCCTGGCCGACGAGGAAGCGGCGCACATCCGCGACAGCGCCAAGGCCGAGACCGCGCAGAAGATCGCCGAACTCGAGGCGAGCAACGCCAAGAACCGTGCCGACGCCGACCGCTACGCCAGCGAGACGCGCAGCACCGCCGACCGTGAAGCGGCCCGCATCGTTGAGGAGGCCAAGCGCAACGCCGACCAGTTGCTGGACGAGGCTGATCGCGAGGCCACGTCACGTCGTCGTGAGGCCGAGGCGCTGTACGAGGACCAGCGGGCCAAGGCTGCCAAGGCTGCTGCCGACTTCGAGCAGACGCTGGCCGAGCGTCGCGACAAGGCCGAGAAGGCTTTCCAGGAGCAGACCGAGCGCGCCGAGTCCGAACTGCGTTCGGCGCAGGAGCGCGTCGCGAACCTGCGTGCCGAGTCCGAGCACCAGATGGCCGAGGCCTCCCGCAAGGCGGCGCGGATCACTGCTGAGTCCGAGGCGAAGTCCGAGCAGATCGTCGCGGACGCGGTAGCGCGGGCCGATCGGATCCGTGCCGAGTCCGAACGTGAGGTCGCGGCCGCCACGCAGCGCAGGGACTCGATCAACGCCCAGTTGACCAACGTCCGGCAGATGCTGGCGACGCTGTCAGGTACGACTGCTGCGGCGATCGGCTCTGAGCCGTCCGGCCGCGGCGCGATCGACGACGGTGCGTCCGATGGTGAGGATTTCTAGATCCTGCGCTAACACGTGAATTGGGGAGAGTGTGCTCGCTCAGCGGTGCACACTCTCCCCAATTGCTCTACGTGGGCATGTCCGCGAACCGGCTGTACCGGCCCTGGAACGCGACTGCGACGGTGGCCGTCGGGCCGTTACGGTGCTTGGCGATGATCAGATCTGCCTCGCCCGCGCGCTCGGTCTCCGGTTCGTAAAGGTCCGGACGGTGCACCAGTAGCACCATGTCGGAGTCCTGTTCGATCGAACCCGATTCGCGCAGATCGGCGAGCATCGGCTTCTTGTCGGTGCGCTGTTCGGGGCCGCGGTTGAGCTGGCTGAGTGCGACCACCGGGACGTCCAATTCCTTGGCCAGCAGCTTCATCGCACGGGAGAACTCGCTGACCTCCTGCTGCCGTGACTCGACGCGCTTGCCGCTCGTCATCAGCTGCAGGTAGTCGATGACGATGAGCTGGACGTCGTGCCGCTGGCGCAACCGGCGGGCCTTGGCACGGATCTCCATCATCGTGAGGTTGGGGGAGTCGTCGATGAACAGCGGCGCCTCGGACAGCTCGCTGGCGCGCCGGGCGAGCCGTGCCCAGTCCTGATCGCTCATGTGCCCCGAGCGCATGTTCTGCAGGGCCACCCCGGCCTCGGCCGAGAACAGCCGCATCATGATCTCGAGCTTGCCCATCTCGAGGGAGAAGATGACTGTCGGCTTGCCGTTCTTGACGGCCGCTGAGCGGGCGAAATCCAGCGCGAGAGTTGACTTGCCGCTACCGGGCCGCCCCGCGACGGTGATCATCTGGCCGGGGTGCAGCCCGTTCGTGATCTCGTCCAGCTGATGGAAGCCGGTAGGGATGCCGGTGCCCACGCCACCGCTGGCCGAAATCGTCTCGATCTCGTCGAGTGTGCTCTGCAGCAGCGTCTCGATGTGGACGAAGTCCTCACTGGTCCGTCGTTCGGTGACGTCGTAGATCTCCACCTGCGCCCGGTCGACGACGTCGTCGACGCTCCCGACGATGTTGGCGCCCCCCGAGGCCGTGTCGTAACCCATCTGCACGATGCGGGTGCCCGCTGTGACCAGCCGGCGCAGCGTGGCGCGCTCGGCGACGATCTGCGCGTAGTAGCCGGCGTTCGCCGCCGTCGGCACCAGGCTGATCAGCGTGTGCAGATAGGGCGCCCCGCCTGCCCGGACGAGCTGCCCGGAGCGGGTGAGCTCGGCTGAGACGGTAACGGCGTCCGCCGGCTCGCCTCGGCCGTACAGATCGAGCACAGCGTCGTAGATGAGCTGGTGCGCGGGGCGGTAGAAGTCGCCGGGCCGCACCAGTTCGACGACATCGGCGATCGCGTCCTTCGACAGCATCATGGCGCCGAGCACGGACTGCTCTGCTTCGATCGCCTGCGGCGGCGTGCGGTCGAACTCGGCCGGGCCCCCAGCGACCCGGGTCTCGTCAGCCAGCGTCACCGTCGCAGACCCTCCCCGGTCTTGTGCCAACTCGTACACGGACCGAGTAACTCGCGAGGGCACGACAATTCGGTTCGATCCTGAAATCTTCCTCAGGTTCGAACCGCAGAAGGCTCTGATTCTCGGCTGGGTAGGACGCTAGGACCGCGGACCCGTAGAGGGCAATTCGCCCTGTGCACACACCCGTGGAGAACCCTGTGGGTATCGCCCTCAGCGCTGTAGACGACCGGTGGATACGGGTGTGGATATCTTTGCAGACGTGCCTGCACCCCCCGGGTCATCGGGGCTGCGTCGTCCACTGCCTGTGGAGGAAAGAAAGTTCGAAGGTTAATTCCAGATGTCGCGCCGTCGACTGTTCCGTGGCACGAACGCAACGAGCCGGCGGGCATCCACAGGGGACACCCGCCGGCTGGCGTGCGCGGAATGCGCTACAGGGCGGTGACGGTGACCGGAACCGTCGCGACGACGTCCGGGTGGAGGTCGACGGTGACGTCGTGCGTGCCCAGTGTCTTGATGTGTCCGGGCAGCTGGATGCGCTTGCGGTCCAGCAGCGGGCCGCCGGCGTCCTTCACGGCTGCCGCGATGTCCCCTGTGGTCACCGATCCGAAGAGCTTGCCGCCCTCTCCGGCCCGGGCACCGAACGTGACGCTGAGCTTCTCCAGGTCGGCCTTGATCTCGCGGGCGTGCCCCAGGTCGCGGATCTCGCGGGCGTCGCGGGCCCGCCTGATCTGTCCGATCTGCTTCTCGGCGCCTTTGGACCAGGTGATCGCCGCGCCGCGCGGCACGAGGAAGTTGCGGCCGTAACCGTCGGCCACCTCGACGACGTCACCGGCCAGGCCGAGGCCCGCGACCTCGCGGGTGAGGATGAGCTTCACGATGTGCCCCCCGTTCAGCGTGCGGTCGAGGTGTAGGGCAGCAGAGCCATCTCGCGGGCGTTCTTGATCGCCTTGGCGATCTGACGCTGCTGCTGCGAGCTGACGCCGGTGACTCGGCGGGCGCGGATCTTGCCGCGGTCGGAGATGAACTTCCGCAGCAGGTTGGTGTCCTTGTAGTCGATGTAGTCGATCTTCGCCGCGAGAAGGGGATTCGCCTTCTTCTTCGGCTTGCGAATCGGTGGCTTGGGCATCTGTGCACTCCGTGATCGTGTCTGTGTGTGGACGATCGTGATCTATGCGTCGCGACGGTGTCGCGGGTGTCTCACGATCGCAATGCGTGGATGGCTCGGATCTAGAACGGGGGCTCCTCGGCGAAGCCGGTCGTGGGGGCACCGCCGGCCGGTGCGGCCGAACCCCAGGGATCGTCGGTGGTGGCGCTGTCCGAGCCCGAGGCCCCGAACCCGCCGCCGCTCGAAGAGCCCCGCTGGGTGCGGTTCACCTTCGCTGACGCGTACTTCAGCGACGGCCCGACCTCGTCGACATCAAGCTCGATGACGGTGCGCTTCTCGCCCTCACGCGTCTCGTAGCTGCGCTGCTTGAGCCGCCCCTGAGCGATCACCCGCATGCCGCGGGTGAGGGACTCGGCGGCGTTCTCGGCGGCCTGACGCCAGATCGAACAGCGCAGGAACAGCGCCTCGCCGTCCTTCCACTCGTTCGTGTTGCGGTCGAACGTGCGGGGTGTCGAGGCGATCGTGAATGACGCCACGGCCGCGCCGGACGGCGTGAAGCGCAGTTCAGGATCGGCCGTCAGGTTGCCGACGACAGTGATGATCGTTTCCCCTGCCATGGCGCGCCTACCGCTGGTCCGGGCGCAGGACCTTGGTCCGCAGCACCGATTCGTTGAGGTTGAGCTGGCGATCGAGTTCGAGAACCGAGGCGGGGCCGGCCTGTAGGTCGATCACCGCGTAAATGCCCTCGGAGTGCTTGTTGATCTCGTACGCGAGGCGGCGCTTGCCCCAGATGTCGACCTTCTCGACCGTGCCGCCGTCCTTCTTGACGACGTTGAGGAAGGCGTCGAGGGACGGGGCGATGGTGCGCTCCTCGAGGTTCGGATCGAGGATCACCATGACTTCGTAATGACGCAGGGGTGTGCTCATCGAGCAAAGTCCTCCTGTGGACTGGTCGGCCGCGGGCTTTCCGCGGCAGGAGGTGGGTGCGAACACGCACCGTCACAACTGTGACCCGCCATCAAGGCGAGCCATTGGCAGTCTACCGGACGATTTCGGCGCCGGGTTCTGCCGCGGGCGCGCCGCCTGGGCGCGAGAGGTTCAGTTGCGGCGGAGCAGGAACAGGCGGGCGTAGGTCGCGGTGACGAGTGACAGCGCGATGATCGCGATGATCGCGAGGATGACCGGCATCTGCGCGGCCGGGGCCTTGTTCGCCGCGAGGTCGACGTGCTTGCTCGTCTTCGGCGCCGGGGCCGCGTGGGGACCGCCGGAGGAGCTCGCGTCTGACCCGCTGACGGGGCCCGGGTCAGTCAACCCGCGGCCGATCTGGGTCACCGAGTTCGCGTCCGGCGCGGGTGCCCCGCCACCACCGGGGTTGGTCATGACGACGCAGGGAACGCACAAGCCGCCGCCGCCACCGCCGAGACCCCCGCCACCGCTTCCGCCGCCGCCGTTGCCGCCGCCCGCGCCCCCACCGCCGGGAAGGCCGGGCAGCGTCGGCAGCGTCACGGGCAGCTGGACGACCGGCAGCGTGACGCCGAGCGTCGGGAGCTGGCCGACGACGGGCAGGCTGGGTGCGATCTTGATGCCGGGTAGCTGCAGCCCGATCCCGCCCTTGGGCGGGTCGTTCGCTGCGACGACCTGGCCGACCCACTGCTCTGAGGCGTTCAGTGCAACTCCGGCACCCTTGAGCAGATTGAGGTCGGAGTTGCTGAGGCCGTTGGTAGCGCAGCCCAGCAGCCCCGGAAGGACGTACTGGACGTTCCACGTGAAGTTGTAGGTGCCGATCGACGGGAAGGTGATCGCGAGATCCTTCGCGCCCTTGCACGGGCCGCTCGTCGGGCCGCCGAGGGTGACGTTGCGTGCACCGCCCGGGAAGTTCGCCCCGGTGTGCAGCACGACCTGGAATTGCCCCAGCAGCGGGCTGAGCAGGTTCTGCACCAGGCTGCCGAGTGCGGGAATGTTGTCCAGCCCTGCCGTTGGGAGCCCGGACGACATGAAGTCGACGGTGTCACCAGGGTGGATGCCGATCAGGCTGCCGCCGAGAACGCTGGATTTGGTAGCGACCCCGGACAGGGACAGCTGAGCATCGGTCGTCGTTGCCGAGGCGTGGGCAGGCGTGGTCGTCGCGAAGATCGCCACACCCGCGACAGCCGCACCGAGTGCGGTGGCGACCCAGCGCAGACGCCCACGCGATACGGGACGTCCGGTGTGCCGAGCGCGCATTCGATCTCCCTGGAACCCCAACGGACAGCCACCTGACGCGGGCTTTACGCCCGACAACCTAACTAACGACTCACACCAGTGTGGGTTACGGCGCTTCAGAACGCCAGACCAGGGTGTCACAGCGCGGACGTAGGGTGCTCCTATGGGCCTTATCGGAGCGCATGTGAAGTCCGACGACCCGCTCACCTGGGCGAAGGCCGCAGACGCGCAGGCAGTCCAGTTCTTCCTGACCGATCCGCAGGCCTGGAAGGCACCCGACCCCCATCCCCAGGCCGAGGCTCTGCAGGCGAGCGGTCTGGCGATCTACATCCATGCCCCCTACCGGATCAATGTGGCCACCACGAACAACCGCATCCGGGTACCGAGCCGCAAGCTCCTTGCCCAGCATGCGACGGGTGCTGCCGCGATCGGCGCGAAGGCGATCATCGTGCACGGCGGGCATCTCGGCGCCGACGACGATCCCGCTGTCGGATTCGACAACTGGCGCAAGACATTCGCCTACGCCGCCAACGACGGTGGTTTCGCCCTCCCCGTGCTGATCGAGAACACCGCAGGCGGTGATAACGCGATGGCGCGCCGCTTCGACCGGCTGGCGCGGCTCTGGGACGCCGTCGGCGAGTTCGGCGTCGGGTTCTGCCTCGACACCTGTCACGCCCACGCCGGCGGTGAGGATCTCGACGGCATCGTCGAACGGGTGCGCGCGATCACCGGACGCATCGACCTCGTGCACGCGAACGACAGCCGTGACGCGTTCGACTCCGGGGCCGATCGGCACGCGAACCTCGGCAGCGGCGAGATCGATCCGGGGGCAATCGCCGACGTCTGCCGGGCCGCGGGATCGGACGTGATCGTCGAAACCCCGGGCGGCGTCGAGGGTCAGGCCGCCGACATCGCGTACCTGCGCAAGGCGACCAACGCCTGAGCGCGCCCGCTAGGCGACGTCGACCAGCTGGCGATCACTACTCGACGGGTAGTCCTCGGCACCGTCGAAACATCCGCCGCTCGGATCGTCGACTCCGCCGGCTCGGACGACGTCCAGCTCGGGGTGCCACATCTCGCGGATGATCAGGCCGGCGATGATCAACAGCAGCGTGTCTCGTGCCACGAGGACGAGCATCAACCAGCCGTAGGCGATGCCGTGTGCCTGCTGCCCCGGATCGAAACCGAGCAGCAGGATGAGCGTCATGATCCACACCGCAATCTCGGTGAACTGCCAGAGCAGCGCCAGCCGCCACCGCGGACGTGCGAGGGCGAGGAGCGGCACCAGCCACAGCGAGTACTGCGGACTCCACACCTTCGTCGTCAGGAGGAATGCCAGGACGGCCAGGAACGCCAGCTGAGCCAGCCGCGGCTTCACCGGGGCGCGCAACCCCAGCCAGACCAACGCGATCAGGGCGCCGATGAGGATGAACGCCACTGCCGCACCCGGCGGCTTCCAGAACGGCGCATCGGTCGAGCGGACGCTGCCCGAGGTCAGGGTGCGGGCCATCGCCCACACCGTGCTGCGCTCGGCGGGTCGGTCGATGCTGAACGTGTAGAAGCGCGACCAGCCGGAGTAGTAGGCGAGGGCGATGGGAACGTTGACCATGGTCCACACCGCGGCGCCGGACACGATGCACCAGATCGCCGGGGCATAGCGACGCGTGCGCAGCGCCAGCGTGGCGATCGGGACGAGCAGGAGGATCGGGTAGAGCTTCGCCGCGGTGCCGAGACCGATGAGCGCGCCGGCCAGTACCGGTTTTCGCCGTGACCACGCCCAGAGCGCGCTGCTGGTGAGTGCCATCGCGAGCAGGTCCCAGTTGGTGAAGGCGTGGAAGATCAGGAGCGGGGAGAGTGCGAAGAGCGCCGCGTCGTAGGGGCGGCGCCCCGCGGTCTGCGCCGTCGCAGCCGCCGTGACGAGCGCGCACAAGCTCAACAGCAGCGCCGTGAGCGCGCCGAAGATGATCACCTCGTGCCAGTGCGTGTCGAGGGCATGCACACCACGGGTCAGATCGGCGGTGACGAGCATGAAGGCGCCGGTCAGGACGGGGTACTCGACAGCAGTGTCGCGATAGGGCACGGCGCCGGTGTCCAGCCGCTCGTCGCCCCACAACGGCACGATGTCGGAGTAGCAGGCGTGCGTGTACTGCTTGTCGTGAACCCAGATGGCCGACGTGCACGGCGACTTCTCTGCAAAGCCCAGCAACAACGTGAAGCAGGTCATCGCCAGCACGATGCGCAGCGGCGTCCACCAGCGGCCTGCCGCGGCATACCGGCCCCAAGCGCCGCCGATTGCCGCGCTTGCCCTGCTCACCGTCGCGTCGCTGCGACTTGGTGGCGGCAGCGGGGCGGGGGCCGGGGCGGGTGCCGTGGCGGGTGCGGACGTCACGGCCTCATCCTGGCATGTGGCCTACCGCGACGATTACGGTCGATATCTACGGGCCACCGCTCGGCGACCCTCCCGGCGGGCACGGTTTACCCAGAGCCGGCGTGCAGGTTGGCGAGGGTGTCGACGTCGGTGCGGTCGTCGTCGGGGCGACCGAAGAGCTGGAGAACCCCGTGGACGGCGTGAATGTCGGCACGGCAGTGGTCTTGCTCGGCGTCGGCGTCGGTGACTTGGTCGGCTTCGGCGCAGTGCTCTCACCGCCGGTGATCATCTGCTTCGTCGCCATGGGCAGGTTCGGCTTGTTGGCGAGGTAGGCGTTCATGAAGAGCGTCCACGTCTTACCCGGAAGGTCACGGCCGTACTCGGGTCCGCCGCCGCTGTTCACGATCGGGTGAACGGAGTCGCCACTGCCCACCCATACCGCCGCGCTGACCTGCGGCGTGTAGCCGACCAGCCACGCGTCGCTGTTGGCGTTGCTCTTGGTGCTGATGCCCTCGGTGCCGGTCTTGGCCGCCGCGACCCGCCCGTTGTTCATGGGCGTGTCGCCGTTGGCGGCGATCGGCTCGAGCGTCAGCGTCACGTCGTTGGCGACCTTGGGGTCGACTGCCTGCACGGGCTGCGCCTTGTGCTCGTAGACGATGGAGCCGTCTGACGCCGTCACCTTCTGTACGAAGAAGGCGGCGTTCGCCACGCCGTTGTTCGCGAATGTGGCGAAGCCGACCGCTTGGTCGATCGGGTGCACCGCATAGTCGCCGATGCCGATGCCGAAGCTGGTGGACCCGTCACTGTTCATCAGCGTCGGCTTGCCGCCGATCGTCTTCGAGACGCCGGCTGCGTGAGCGATCTTGGCGACCTGATCGGGTCCGACGGCCTCGGCCATCTGATCGAACGTCGTGTTCAGCGAGTAATACATCGCCCGCTTCACCTGGATCGAGCTGCTGCTGTACGGCGCGTCGCTCGGGTCGTTGCAGATCTTCACACCGGTGATGTGCACGCACTGACTGCCGTCGACGTAGCTGTCGATCGTGTAGTGCGGAACGCCCGCAGTCTTGCGCAGCGTCTCGGTCAGAGCGGTCGCCAGCGTGTACGGCTTGAACGACGAACCGGCCGGTCGCGCGCCGATGCCCGCGTAGTCGTTGTTGTCGACGACTCCCGCGTAGTCCTTGCCGTTCGGTCCTCCGTAGTACGCGAGCACCGCGCCCGTCGCCGGATTCACGGCCACGAGCGCGTTCTTCATGTTGCGCTGCTGCTTGGTCAGGTTGCTGAACGTCTGTTGGATTGCCGACACCGCCGCATTCTGCGCGCTCGGATCGATAGTCGTACGGATCGTCATGCCCTTGTTGATCACGTCGTCTCGGCTGATGCCGTGCGCCTCGAGCTCCGCCAGCACCTGGTACTGGATGAGCGCTGCCCAGCCCGTCGCGCCGAGTGTGCTCGCCCGCGGCTTGAGCGCCGTGGGATACACCACCGCCGCTTCCTGCTGCTGCGTCAGGTGCTTGGTCGCGACCATGCCGTCGAGGACGTACTGCCATCTCGACCTTGCGGCGGCTGGGTTCACGGCGGGGTCGTAGTAGCTCGGTGCGCGCAGCAAGGCAGCGAGGACCGCACCCTGCGCGACGGTGACCTTGCTGATGTCGACGCCGAAGTACGTCTGCGCAGCGGCCTCGATGCCGTAAGCGCCGCGACCGAAGTAGACGCGGTTGAGGTAGAACTCGAGAATCTGGTCCTTCGAGTACTGCCGCGCGAGCTTGACGGCGATCATCAGTTCCTTGAGCTTGCGGCTCAGCGTTCGCGAGTCGTTGAGGTAGGCGTTCTTCACGTACTGCTGGGTGATGCCCGATCCACCCTGGGTGTCTCCGCCTGTGAGGTCGGAGGCGACGGCGCGCAGCGTGCCCTTGATGGAGACTCCCGGCTCGCTGTAGAAGCCACGGTCTTCAGCTGCGAGCACCTCCCAGCGAACCTGCTGGGGCACCTGATCGAGCCGGATGATCGTGCGGTTCTGATCGCCGATCGTGGACAGCGTCGTGCCATTGGCATACAGGATCTTGGCGACCTGAGGCAGGGCGAGCGTCTCTGGACGAGGCACGTTGGTCAGCGTGTAGAAGAGCACCACAGTGCTGACGAGCATGAGCGCGATGAGGCTGAGCAGCGTGGTCGCGACAACGCCGACGCGGCGCCAGATCCGACGCTTGCGGGTCATCGCGGCCAGGCGGCGCTTCTTCGCGGCGTGCCGTTTCTTCCACCAGGTAGGCAGGTGCTTCATCCGTTCGTTGAAGGGCATGTCGCTCTCGGGCTTGACCCGTTTGGGGCCGCCCCGCTGCAGGCGTTCGCTCACGTCAGCCGTCCGCGGCGGTCAGTGCGCCGGGGGCCGGGAGCCCCAGGACGAACGAACGCACCAAGTGGTTCCAGCGGCAGTCGGGACAGACCTCCACGACGTAGACCTCGAATTCCTCTCGCTCACGGCCCAGCTGGGCCAGTTCGCCGACCGACTTTGCCTGCCCGGCGATGGAGCCGAGCGATTGGCCGTACACGTAGTGGACGTGTCGTTGCCGATTGTGGGCACAGACCGGGCACGGGTGGGAGACGGGTTCGCCGTAGTGCTTGGCGGCCAGCAGGAGATAGGGGTGAGCGTCGCATGCCTCATCCCGGGAGCGGCGCCCCGTGGCGACCTCACCGAGCAAGGCACGGCGCTGTAGCGCGTACTCGACGATGTCGCGCTGCGCAGCCACTCGGACGACGTTACTGGGCAGTCATGCGCCTAGGCACGTCGTGGTTCAGGAACCACTCACCGACGGCGCGGGTTCCGGGTCAGGTTCAGGCGTCGTGTCCGGCCCGGGTTCCGGCGCGGCAGGAGGCTCCGGCGGCAAGGCGGGACGGCCGAGCGACTGCTGCAGGATCTGCGCCACGTCCAGTACCTGGACGTGCTCCTTCGCCGACCCGTCGGCCTTCTTCTCCGTGACGGCATCGGACAGCATCACCATGCAGAACGGGCAGGCCGTCGAGATGAGGTCGGGGTCCAGGCCGATCGCCTCGTCCGTGCGCTCGCGGTTGATCCGCTTGCCGATCTTCTCTTCCATCCAGAAACGAGCGCCGCCCGCGCCACAGCAGAAGCCGCGCTCCTTGCACCGGTGCATCTCCTGTGACGACAGCGCCGGGATCGCGGCGAGGACGTCGCGCGGAGGCGTGTAGACCTTGTTGTGCCGCCCGAGATAGCACGGGTCGTGATACGTCACGCTCTTGTCCACCGGCTCGACGGGGGTAAGGCGGCCATCGGCGACGAGCTTGCCGAGCAGCTGGGTGTGGTGCATCACCTCGAAGTGGCCGCCGAGCTGCGGGTACTCGTTCGCCAACGTGTTGAAGCAGTGCGGGCAGGTCGCCACGATCTTCAACGGCTCGGCGCGGGTGATCGAGTTGAGCGTCTCGACATTCTGCATGCCGAGCATCTGGAAGAGGAACTCATTGCCCAGGCGGCGTGCGGGATCGCCTGTACACGTCTCTGCCGAACCGAGCACGGCGAATTCGACGCCGGCAACATGGAGCAGTTCGGCGAACGCCTTCGTCACACGCTTGGAACGGTCTTCGAGGGCACCCGCGCAGCCGACCCAGAAGAGGTAGTCGACGTCGGCGTCCAACTTGGTGCCCGGCACGGCTCGGCGAACCTCGAAGCCGAGACCGTCCATCCACTCGTCGCGCCCCTTGTCGGCCATGCCCCAGGGGTTGCCCTTGTTCTCGAGGTTGCGCAGCATGACGCCGGCCTCGGACGGGAAGGAGGATTCGATCAGCACCTGGTAGCGGCGCATATCGACGATGTGATCGATGTGTTCGATGTCGACCGGGCACTGTTCGACACAGGCGCCACAGGTCGTGCACGACCACAGCACGTCCGGGTCGATGAGACCGCCGGAGGCGAGATCTCCGACGAGCGGGCGGGCGGCCTGATCGGGTCCGGAGCCGAGCACTCGGGGGAAGCCCGCCTCGGGAACATGGTGCTCGTCGAGCTTGCTGTCGATCGTGACGTTGGGATCGATCTCCTTGCCGTCGAGGATGTACGGCGCCTTCGCGAACAGGTGATCACGAAGATCCATGATCAGCAGCTTCGGCGACAGCGGCTTGTCGGTGTTCCAGGCAGGGCACTGCGACTGACAGCGGCCGCACTCGGTGCAGGTCGCGAAGTCGAGATAGCCCTTCCAGCTGAAGTCCTCGATCTTGCCCTTGCCGAAGACGGTGTCCTCGGACAGGTTCTCGACGTCCGCGAAGTCGATGGGCAGGCCCTCGGCGTCGGTGACCGGCAGCAGCGCGCCGAGGGCGATCGGCTCGCGCTTGGTGAGCACGTTCAGCGGTGCGGTGGCGATGTGCAGGTGCTTGGAGTACGTGACGATGATCGTGAATCCGAAGATCACAGCCATCTGAGCGAGCAGGAAGAACGTCTCGACGCCCTGGTTGTAGGCGCCCGTTCCGAGCGCTTTCGCGACGAGGTACGACGCGAAGGGCCACTTGGAGTGCCCCCACGGGAAGTGGCCGGTGTTGTACTGGGCGCCGCGGTACAGCAGCAGCGTGATGACGACCAGCGCGATCATGCCCAGGATGACCCAGGCCGGGCCGGTATGCGATCCGTAGAACCGGCTCGCGCGGCTCTTGCGCTCCGGCGCGTTGCGCAAGCGGTTGATCGCGAACCAGATGATCGCGAGCAGCACCGCGACGGCGAAGAAGTCCTCCAGGAAGCCCAGCCAACGTGCGTGCCCGAAGATCGGGAACGCGAAGTCCTTGCTGATGACGAGTGCGCCGAACGCCTCGACGATCGTCAGGCCGAGGATCACGAAGCCCCAGAAGGTGAAGAAGTGCGCGATGCCCGGCGCGTTCCACTTCAGCAGCCGCTTCTGGCCGAAGACCTCGATCACCTGGTCCTTGACCCGTTCGCCGATGTTGTCGGTGCGGCCTCGGGCCGGTCGCCCGGAGCGGATGAGCGACACCAGCCACGCGATGCGCCGAGCAGCGACGGCAACGGTGACGATCAGCATCGCCAGCGCCAGGACGATCCGCAGCACACCGGGCGCGGTGTAGACCCAGTCGCCGATGCCGCCGGCGATGGAGCGGGAAGCGGCGTAGAGCGGGTGTGGCGCCACGGGGATGGTCTCCTCTGCGTCCGGTGAACCTGCTGAGCCTATTAGCAGCTATTCGCCGGTAACCACTCGCGGGCCGAAACGTCACACGCCGGGGGATGGACGTGACAGCAGGCTGACCAGGGGCTATGAATCAGCCGTGGCCAAGAACACGCGAGTGCCGGCAGCAGTCGGAGCGATCCCCGTGGTGGGCGATCTCGTCAGGCAGGCGGACAGCCAAGCGCAATGGCTGCAGGAGCTCGTGGAGCAGAACGCCCGGCTGGTGGGCCAGCTGCCCGCCACGATGAAGACCTTCAACGATTCGCTCGAACGGTTCAACCAGACCGTCATGCGCCTGGACAAGGTGGTGACGAAGATCGAAGGCGCCACCAGTCAGCTCATCGCTCCGCTCGAGCAGGTCACCCCCACCCTCGACCGCATCGCCACGACGCTGGACCTGCCGACGCTCCGTGAGATGCCGGCTGTTCTGGACGCGCTTCGCAAGGAGGCGCTGCCGGCTCTGCGCGCCGCAACGGATACGCAGAAGCAGGTCGCCATCTTGAACACGACCGTCGAACGCATCATCGCGATTCTCGGGGAACTGCCGGGCGCCGGGATCGCCCGCCGGCTGGCCGGGCTCGAACGCAAACCCGACACCGAGTGATACGGCAGCGCAGAACGTCGCGCGATTGACCGCTCGGCCCAGGGCGTCAGGCGGCTGACACGACGAGGTCGCGAAGGATCTCGCCCGCCACGTCGAGATCCTCGGTGAGATCGCGATCGTGAATGTCCGCACTCAGCTTCGCGCAGTCGGCGAGGGCGGCGACGAGGCCTGCCGGCGCCGTAAGCAGTCGCATGCGAATGCAGCGCACGGCAGCGACCAGCTCGCACGCGACGACGACGCGAAGATCCGCCACCGCTTGCATCACCTGCACGGCGGCGAGCGCGGCGATGCTCGCGTCCTCCTCGATCCCGCGCGAGAGCGTGACGCTCTGCAGGCTCGCCGGCGTTGCCGCCGCGCGCAGGCGGGCCAATGCCGAGGCCGCGACGTACTCGACGACCATCACGCCGGATGCCCCCGGCGTTCCGTCGCCGAGGAATGCCGGCAGGCCGGTGACGGCAGGCTCGCTCAGCATCGTGAGCCGCGCGAAGGACAGCTGCGCAGCCTCGGCGATCGAGAGCGCGGTGCTGTCCAAGGACTGTGCAAGATGGGCGGCATGGAACCCGCCGTGATGGGCGAGCCCGAGCTGTGGCAGGAGCACAGGGTTCTCGGCCGGCGCATTGGCCATGCCGACAATCGTGCGATCGAGCAGGGCCAGCTGATCGAGCAGCGCGCCGTGCACCTGCGGCAGGGTGCGAAGCCCGAACTGATCCTGAATGCGTGCGGCCCGCTGGTCTGACGACACGAGCCGGCGGATCGTGCGGCAGACGAAGCGGGATCCCTCGAACGGCGTGACGAGTTCCACTGCCGGATCGAACGCCTCGATGTTGCCGTCGACAGCGACGAAGGTGAGTGCTCCGACGACGAGCGCCGAATACGCGAGGTCACGCACGTCGACCACGGCGAGTGCGGCATCACCGATCGTCGCTGCGTTGCTGCTCATGAAGGGCAGCGCGTCGCCGATACCCATGGGGACCGTTGTTGCGATCGGGGGCATGGTGGGTACGAGTCCGGCCAGCGCGAGCGCCGTGATGGCCAGAGCCGGCAGGTCGCCGGTACCGATACTGCCCAGTTCGCGCACCGGCGGCAGGCAGTCGTCGGCGAGCATGCGGTGCAGTGCGTCGAGGACGGCCGGAGACGCGCCGCTGCCCCCCGAGGCCAGCTGGTTCAACCGGACGGCGAGCATCGCGCGGATGCGTTCGCGGCTGCGCAGCTCGCCCGCGGTGGTTGCATGGCTGCGCATCAACGCATCGGCCTGCGCGTCAGGATCGGCGAGCACGACGTCGCGGTTGGCCCCGACGCCCGTCGAGCGCCCGTAGATCGGGCGTTGCGTGACGGTGCGTTCGCCGAACTCGTAGGAGGCGAGCATCCGCTCGCGTGCCTCGGCGGCGATGTCGGCCGTGTCCCCGCGATGTGCCAGGACGGCGATGTCGCGCGTCGATAGATGCCTTCCGTCGACCACGATCACCGGTCCATCGTGGCCTAGGAGTAGGCAGCCTGCCAGGTCCCTGGTTACAGGGAGGTATCGAATCCGGGGGGCACACCGAAACCGGGTTTTCCTTGTCGGCAGAGTGTGGTTGCGTACCGCGGAACGGCAATCGCGTTGCACGTGATGAAACGTGGTCCTGGGGCCCAGGGGCGGGGGTGACACCGGGTGACGACCATGTCGCCAGGCGGGGGATCGACACGCACGGTCGAGCGCGCGCTCGGACTGCTGGCCGAGGTGTGCACGCGGGGATCGATCAGCCTGTCCGAGTGCGCCCGCCGCGCGCACCTGCCGCCGAGCACCGCCCTGCGCTTGCTGCGCACCCTGGAGACGAGCGGCTTCGTGGTACGCGACGCATCCGGCTCCTTCAGCGCAGGAGCGACGCTGATTCAGCTGGGTGCCTACGCGCTCGGGCGCCAATCGCTCGTACGGCTGGCTCATCCCGCGATGCAACGCATCGTCGCTGCTACCGGTGAGACGACCTACCTCAGCATCGCCGGGCCGAACGAGACGGCCGTGTACATCGCGATGGTGGAGGGAACCCACGCCGTACGGCACACGAGCTGGGTGGGGCGCTCGATGCCGTTCGAGAACCTCGCTGTGGGGCGCGCGCTGACGGGGGACGTACCTGCGGTCGGATACGTCGCCGAGCGCGACCGTCACGAGCCGGACGTCACGGCCATCGCCGCGCCGATTCGCCGCCCCGGTGGCGTCGCCGGTGCGCTCAGCCTGCTCGGGCCGACCTATCGGATCGACGACAAGACGATGCAGACCTACGGACGCATCGTCTGCCGCGAGGCGCAGGCCATCGGCGCCGAACTCGGCGACCAGCCCGCGACAACCGCACTGAGAGAGGGGACCGGACAGTGATCCGCTTCGAGTCCGTGACCAAGCGGTATCCCGACGGAACGGTCGCCGTCGATTCGCTGAGCCTCGTCGCCGACTCCGGCGAGATCACGGTGTTCGTCGGACCGTCGGGGTGCGGCAAGACGACGAGCCTGCGGATGATCAACCGGATGATCGAGCCGACGAGCGGCAGCATCTTCATCGACGATCAAGACGTCACGAAGGTCTCGCGCACCGAATTGCGCCGCGGCATCGGCTACGTCATCCAGCACGCCGGTCTGTTCCCGCATCGCACGGTCGTGGACAACGTCGCGACGGTGCCGCTACTGCTCGGACACGACAAGAAGAAGGCGCGCACACGGGCGCTCGAACTGCTCGAACTCGTAGGGCTGCCGGCCAGCATGGCCAAGCGCTATCCGGCGCAGCTGTCGGGCGGCCAGCAGCAACGCGTCGGTGTTGCCAGAGCACTTGCGGCGAACCCGCCGGTGATGTTGATGGACGAACCGTTCAGCGCCGTCGACCCAGTCGTGCGCGCCCAGTTGCAGCAGGAGTTCCTGCGGCTCCAACAGGAGCTGCACAAGACCATCGTCTTCGTCACGCACGACATCGACGAGGCGATCAAGCTCGGCGATCGGGTGGCGGTGCTGCAGGTGGGCGGTCATCTCGCGCAGCTCGCCACGCCGGCCGAGTTGCTCGCCCACCCTGCCGATGCCTTCGTCGCAGGATTCGTGGGGCGCGACCGTGGGTACCGGGCGCTCGGATTCGCCGACGCCGGTCAGATGCCGCTGCTCGCGGAGCCGACCGCGCAACTCGGATGGGATCTGGCAAAGGCACGCGATGTGGCGGTCGACGGTTGGGTGCTCGTGACCGATGCGGAGCAGATGCCGCTCGGCTGGCTGCGCCTCGAGGGGCTCTCGGACTCTGCGTTGAGCGGCCAGGTGACGGAGGCGTCGCTGAATCTCGGCGGCACGCTGGCAGTGCAGGGCGGGACCTTGCGCGCGCTGCTCGACGCCGCGCTCTCCTCGCCGAGCGGCCGCGGTGTCGTCGTCGACGACGACGGGCACTTCCTCGGTACCGTCACCGCGTCGGAGGTGCTCGAGCGTATCCAGCAGCGCACGCCGGTGGCCCGGGGCGATGCGGGATGACAGGCGTCCTGCTCCTGCCGCAGCCGCTCGCCAACGGCGCGGACTCCTCCCCGTGGCATTTCTGGGGCTACTTCCAGGACCATCGGCACGAGGACCTGCACTGGCTCTGGGAACACACCTACCTGTCGCTGCTGCCCGTCGCGATCGGGCTGGCGATATCGCTGCCGCTGGGCTGGCTAGCGCGGCGCTACCGGTGGGTGTACCCGCCGATGATCTCGATCACGGGCCTGCTGTACACGATCCCCTCGATCGCGCTGTTCATCATCGTGCCGCCACTGTTCGGGCTGAAGTCACTCGACCCGCTACAGGTTCCCATCGCGCTCACGGTGTACTCGGTCGCGCTGCTCGTGCGGGTGGTCGCCGACGGCCTCGCGTCCGTGCCCGATGACGTGTTACAGGCTGCGACCGCAATGGGTTACGGCAGCTTTCGCCGGCTGGTGAATGTCGAGCTGCCGATCGCCGTCCCCGTCATCGCCGCCGGCCTGCGGGTTGCCACCGTCTCGAACGTCAGTCTCGTCGCCGTCGCCGGAACGATCGGCATGGACAACCTGGGCCGGCTGTTCGACCAGGGGATCCAGCTGTCGACACCGACGGCCTACTACCCGCCGATCGTGCTCGGCATCGTGCTGTGCGTCCTGCTGGCGACGGTGTTCGACGTGACGATCGTGCTGCTCAACCGCGCGGCGACGCCCTGGCGCAGGGCGGTGGCGGCGCGATGATCTCTCAGGTCTTCACCTGGCTGAACGATCCCGCGCACTGGCGCGACAGCCCCGTCTTCACCGGCATCCCGACGCAGCTGCTCAATCACCTTCGGTATTCGCTGGTAGCCATGGCGATTGCGGTCGCGATCGCCCTGCCGCTCGGTCTGGTGATCGGGCACACGGGCCGCGGCACCTGGGCCGTGGCCGGCATCAATGCAGTGCGCGCGATTCCTGGTGTCGGTCTGCTCGTGCTTCTGGCTGTGGTCATCTCGCCGCACTTCCACGGTCGCACCGACCTCGGCTACCTGCTTCCCACGGAGATCGTCCTCGTCGTCATCGCAATCCCACCGGTGCTGGCCAATACCTACGCCGGCGTGCAGAACGTCGATCCGGAGGTGCGCGACGCTGCGTCGGGCATGGGCATGACCGGTGCGCAGGTGCTGCGTCGCGTCGAGCTGCCGTGCAGCCTGCCGCTCATCTTCTCGGGCATCCGGAGCGCCACGCTGCAGGTCATCGCGACCGCCACCATCGCGTCGTATCTGCCGCTTCTCGGTGGTCTCGGGCGATTCATCTACGACGGGTTCCACCAGCAGGACTACCCGCAGATGATCAGCGGCGGTGTGCTGGTCGCGCTGCTGGCCGTGATCGTCGACCTCCTCCTGGCGGGCGTGCAGCGGTACGCCGTGTCGCCAGGCATCTCCGGCCGTTACTCCCGCCGGACGTTCCGTTCCACCGGCCCAGCCACGGCCGCCGTCGTTCAAGCGGAGGTATCGCCTGCCTGAAACCCTCTCGCGCATGACGCGAGCCGTACCTGCGATAGGACTATGCAACGCGACATCTCGAGGAGAGACATGAATCGCAACGCTCTGACCGTCGGTGCGGCGGTGACCGCCGCCGCGCTCATCGTCGCCGCCTGCGGCAGCGACAGTGCCAAGAAGTCGGGCAGTACCTCCGGCGCCGGGGCCTCCGGCACGATCGCCAGCAAGCTCATCCTGGGCGGTCCTGCAGAGTTCCAGACACGGCCCGACGGAATTCCCGGACTCACCAAGATCTACGGCGTCACCTTCAAGGCCTACAAGGTCACCGATACCGGCGGGCCCCTCACCGTGACGGCGCTGAAGAACGGCCAGGTCGATGCGGCCGACCTCTTCACCACCGATCCGGCGATCAAGGCGAACAACTTCGTGGTGCTCGAGGACCCGCGCAGCGATTTCGGTGCGCAGAACGTCCTTCCGCTGATCAACAAGTCGAAGGCGACGGACGGCGTGAAGACCGTGCTGAACCTGATCTCGTCGAAGCTGACGACGCAGGTGCTCATCGACCTGCGCACCAAGGTCGAGGTCAACAAGGAGGATCCCGACAAGGCGGCGCAGGAGTGGCTGGGCACCCTCGGACTGCCGAGCACGAAGCCGGCTGCGGGTGTCACGCTGAAGGTCGGCTCGGCGAACTTCCCGGAGAACGTCGTGCTCGCCGATGTCTACGCCGACGCGCTGCGAGGAGCGGGCGCAACGGTGAGCACGAAGCTCAACATCGGCAGCCGGGAGAAGTACATCCCCGCCCTGGAGGACGGCTCGATCGATCTGATTCCGGAGTACAGCGGCGTCTTGCTGCAGTACTTCTCCAAGGGCGCGCCGGCTACGACGTCCGACGCGGTCTACGCCGCGCTCAAGGGTGCGGTCCCGGCCAAGCTGATGGTGCTGGATCAGTCGAGTGCGCAGGATGCCGACGCGATCGTGGTCACCGCTGCCACGGCGCAGAAGTACAACCTGAAGTCGATTGCTGATCTGGCCAAGACCGGCTGAGTCATCGACGGAACACACGGGGGCCCGGGATGATGTGCACCGGGCCCCCGTGTTGTGCGCGGCCCATCGCGAGAAGGGTCAGCGGTTGAGCTTCGACGGTCTGTTCGCCGATCTCGCCGATGTCGGCCGTGATCGGCAGACGGGCGGCTACCGCCGATTCGCCTGGACGCCCGCCGACGCCACGCTGCGTGAATGGTTCGTGGGCGCGGCGCAGGACCGCGGGATGGACGTCACTGTCGACCGTTGCGGCAATCAGTGGGCGTGGTGGGGGGATCCTGACGCCGTGGCCGGCATCGTCACCGGCAGCCATCTGGACTCGGTGCCCGGGGGTGGCGCCTTCGACGGACCACTCGGCGTCGTCTCCGCGTTCGCTGCGGTCGACGCCCTTCGAGATGCCGGCGTCATGCCGCAACGTCCTGTGGGCGTCGTCAACTTCTGCGACGAGGAGGGTGCGCGATTCGGACTCGCCTGCGCAGGCTCGCGCATGCTCACCGGCGCACTGGCCTCCGACCGAGCGCTCGCACTGCGTGACGGCGACGGCATCACGATGGCCGAGGCGCTGCAAGCGGCCGGGCGCCCGATCGACGTGGGCAGGGACGAGGCGGCACTGGCCCGGGTAGCCGCATTCGTGGAACTGCACGTCGAGCAGGGCCGCGGCCTCGCCGACCTGGATCGTCCGGTGGCCGTGGCGAGTGCGATCTGGCCGCACGGGCGCTTCCGGGTCGAACTGCCCGGAGAGGCGAATCATGCCGGCACGACCCGCATGGCAGATCGCCGCGACCCGATGATCGCGTACGCGCAGCTCGTCCTGCGGGCGCGTGACGCCGCGCTGCGTCATGGCACGGTCGCCACGTGCGGGAAGGTACGAGTCGAGCCGAACGGGGTGAACGCCATCGCCTCGCAGGTCACCGGGTGGGTCGACGTGCGAGGACCACGCGAAGCCGATGCGCGCGCAGTTGTGGCGGAGCTCGCCGATCTCGCCGAGCGGGCCGGCGGCCGGTTGGCCGAAGAGTCCTGGACGGACGAGACCAGATTCGACTCCACGTTGCGCGATGCGCTGGCCGCTGAGCTGGATGGCGCGCCCGTGCTGGCCACCGGGGCGGGACACGACGCCGGTGTCCTCGCGGCACAAGGCATTCCGACGGCAATGCTGTTCGTCCGCAACCCGACCGGCGTCTCGCATTCACCCGACGAATTCGCCGAGCGCAGCGACTGCCTCGCCGGGGTGGACGCGCTGACCCGGGTGCTCAGGTCGATGCTGCGGGGGCCGGCGTGACATTCGACGTGCTGTTCGTGTGCACGGGCAACATCTGCCGTTCGCCGATGGCCGAGCGACTGTTCGCCGCGCGCGTCGATCCGGCGCTGCCGATCGTCGTGTCGAGCGCGGGAACGCACGGACTTACCGGATGGGAGATGGACGCGACCTCGGCCCGTGCCCTGATCGAGGTGGGCGGCGATCCGGCGGGCCACGTGGCGCGGCCTCTCGACGCACCCATGGTCACCGCGGCGAACCTCGTGCTCTGCGCGGATTCCGACCATGTACTGGACGTCGTCGCTCTGGACCCGAAGGCGAGTGCCCGGGTGTTCACCATGCGCGAGTTCGCGATGTTCGGTGCCGGAGCCGGCGATGCTCCGGCGGGGTCCGTCGAGGATCTCGCCGAACGCGTCGCGTTCGTCGACGATGTGCGTTGCGCTGCTCCGCCGCTGCCGCGAGGCATGGCCGACGTCGGGGACCCTTTCGGCGCCCGGCTGAGCTTCACGCGGGAGATCGCCCGGCTCGTGTCGGCCACCGTCGACGGCATCGTCGCGGCGCTCGGTGCACAGTCACGCGAGCGCACCGCGTGAGCGAGGCCTATCTCGCCGAGCACGCATGGCTGCCGGATGGATTGCGGCAGCGGGTGCGCATTGCGGTCGAGAGCGGTCGCATCACCGAAGTGGTCCCCGACGCGGCGCCCGAGGCGCGCGACGTGCCGTTGGCCGGCCTGACGCTGTCCGGCTTTGCGAACACGCACAGCCATGCGTTTCACCGGGCGTTGCGAGGGCGCACGCATGAGGGCGGCGGGACGTTCTGGACGTGGCGCGAGCAGATGTACTCCGTTGCGGCGCGGCTGGATCCGGAGAACTACTACGCGCTCGCACGTGCCACGTTCGCCGAGATGGCGGTGGCCGGGGTCAGCGCTGTGGGCGAGTTCCATTACGTGCATCACCGCCCGGACGGCGGGCCGTACGCCGACCCGAACGCGATGGGCATCGCGCTGCTCGCTGCTGCCCGCGACGCCGGAATCCGGATCACCCTGCTCGACACGTGTTACCTGTCCGGCGGATTGGACGAGCACGGGCCGGTTCCGCTCGCCCCACGGCAGTTGCGTTTCGGTGATGGTGATACCGAGCGTTGGGCGGCCCGCGTCGCTGCCCTGCGGCCGGCAACCCACGCGCTGATCGGCGCGGCCATCCATTCGGTGCGCGGTGTGCCCCGCGACCAACTCCCGACCGTGGTGGCCGCGGCGGCGGGACGTCCACTGCACGTCCATCTCTCGGAACAACCCGACGAGAACACCCAATGCGTCGCCGCGTACGGCATGACTCCCACTGCGCTCCTGGCCGACGCCGGCGCGCTCGGCGCCGCGACGACCGCCGTGCACGCAACCCACCTGTCGCAGCCAGACATCGTCGAGCTGGGTAACTCCCGGACGTCGATCAGCTTCTGCCCCACGACCGAGCGGGATCTCGCCGACGGCATCGGTCCGGCGCGCGCCCTCGCCGATGCGGGTTCACCGATCGTGCTGGGCAGTGACCAGCACGCGATGATCGACCTGCTCGAGGAGGCTCGCGCGGTCGAGATGGACGAGCGCCTCGCAACGCAACGGCGAGGGCGTTTCCGCGTGGCCGAACTCGTCACCGCGCTCACTGCCGCCGGTCAATCGAGCCTGGGCTGGACGGATGCCGGCCACATCGCCGTTGGCGCTCGGGCCGATCTCACGACCCTGCGTCTGGACAGCGTGCGCACCGCCGGCGCTGTGCCTGGTCAGGCGATCCTGGCTGCCTCCGCGGCAGACGTGCACTCGGTGATCGTCGACGGCATCCGCGTCGTGCAGGACGGCGTGCATGTGCTCGGCGACGTCGGACTGCTGCTGCGCGAGGCGATCGCGCCACTCGTCGGCTGATCTGCCGTCAGCTGTTGAACAGACCCCCGGCGATGCCGCCGAGCCCCTCTCGCGGCGTGCGCCCGGGCGCGGCCTCGGCCACCCACTGCTGGAACGCCTCCGGATTGCGGGTCTGCAGAAGCACCCGTCCGGGTCCGTTGAAGTCGAACACCCAGCCCTCGCCGGATTTCATGGACTGGATCGAGCGGCCCTGCACCGCCCGGCGCATCTGGAAGCGCACGCCGAGGTCGTACGCGACCACGTGCCCGGTGTCGATCGTGACCTGCTCGCCGTCTTCGAGATCGATGATGTCGACGGCTCCGTAGATGCTGACCAGAGCCTCGCCCTGGCCGCTCGCCCGGAAGCCGAACCCACCCTCGCCGCCGAACAGATTCGCCATCCCGCCCCACTGGGTGTCGATCTCGACCCCGTGGGAGTTCGCGATCCAGCTGCCGCGCCGCAGGAAGAACGGCCGGTCCGGGGTGACCTCGATGGACACTGTGTCTCCCGGGAGCATGCCGGCGACGTCGACCCAACCGCCCTGCGCAGGGGCGGTGTAGGTGGTGACGAAGAAGGACCCGCCACCGAGCACGCTGCGCTTGAGCCCCGCCATCACGCCGCCCTGGGCCTTGGCCTCGAGCGCGACCCCCGAGCTGTGGGCGATCATCGCGCCGCCTTCCACGCGAACCGGCTCATTCGGGGCAAGAACACACCGCGCGACCGTGAACGAGGGGTTGTGACGAAGTTCGACCTGCACTGGGCACCTCCGGACATCACTTCGAACACTTCGAACACTTCGATCAGTGGGACCACTGGGACCATAGCCCGACTGTGCGGCCAGGTCGCTGCCTCACCGAACGCTGAGCAAAGGGGAGGCTCCCGCCGGTCTCCTATGGGAGCATCGAAGGCATGACTGCTGTGGCCGAGCGATCGCTTGGCCAAGCGCCGGAGCCGCACCTGCCACGGCTGCCTCGGATCTTCGCTCTGGTGTCCGGGTCGACCATCGTCGCGACGCTGTTCGCGGCGGCTAACGCCACTGCCTTCCTGTTGGTCCGGCCCGGCGTCAACGACCTCTGGGCGGCTCGCGCGCGCGCTTCGGCCGTGTCGCACGGCGTGGGACTGACCTACTGGTTCGCCTGGTTCGGCGGCGGCTCCACCCCCGGCAACTACTCGGTCCTGACGCCTTATCTCTCTGCTCTGCTGAGCGCCGAACTCGTCGGCGCACTGTCCGCTGTGGCGATCACGGTGGTGACCGCATTGGCGGTGCGAGGCACGGCGCATCCGGCGGCAGCCACCGGCGTCGCAACGCTGGCCGCCGGAATCAATCTCTGGAGCGGCCGGGTGCCGTTCCTGCTGGGTGCGGCGTTCGCGATCGGTGCGGTGATCGCCATTCGCCATCAGCGCACAGTGATCGCGGTGGCAACCACCGTTGTGAGCATCCTGGCGTCGCCGGTGTCTCCTGCCTTTCTCGCCCTGGGACTGGTGGCCGTGTTCATCACGATGCCCAAGTACCGGGTGATCACGGCGACAACGGTAGCCACGGTCGTTGTCGGATTCGGGCTTGTCGCGCTCACCTTCGGCGCGCCCGGCCCGCAGCCGTTCTCGCTCTGGCTGTGCGTCGAATCGCTCGGGGCTCTGGCGTTGTTCCTGCTCGCACGCACGCCGCATTTCGTGAGGTCGCTGATCTGGTTGTCGATGCTGACGGCCGTGCTGCTGTTCCTCGTCCCGAACGGAATGGGCTCGAACTTCGGCCGGATGGTGTGGTTCTGCATACCGGTGCTGATCGTGGCCACCAGCCGCTGGAATGCATGGGTCGCCTCGGTGATGATCGCGCCGGTGCTGCTGTCCGGAGCGAATCTGACGATCTCCGACTTACGCCAAGCGGGCGATCCGACCTCCGACACGGCGTACTACGAACCGCTCGCCGCCGAGCTGGACCGGATCAGCGGGTTGAACAACTTCCGCGTCGAGGTGGTGTCGCAGAAGGCTCAGGCGGCCTACGACGCGCTGCTTGACCACGGGATGCTCGCCCGCGGGTGGGAGACGCAGGAGGACACCGCGCTGAACCGCACGGTGCTCAGCCCGACGCTGGATTCCACCGCATACAAGATCTGGCTCGACAACAACGCGGTCGGTTACGTCGCTCTGCCACGCGCGCAGGCGGAGGACTTCCCGGAGTACAAGCTCGTCGCCGGCGGCATCTCCTACCTGCACGAGATGTGGCGCAGCGACGGATGGACGTTGTACCGCGTGGCCAACCCGACGCCGATCATTGCCGCACCGCAATCGGTGTTGTCCTACAGCCAGTCGAAGCTGGTGATCCGGTCGAGCTGCTCCTGCACCTTCACGGTGCGGATCCGCTTCTCGAAGTACCTGCGCGGTGACCCGGTAGTGCGGACCCCCGGGCTCACCGCAACGCTCGTCAGCGACGGTTCCGGATACACGAGCATGACGACGACCGGTCCGGGCGACTACACGCTGCACGGCAGCGTGGCCCGCCTCTTCCACTGATCCGCCACCCGCCCGCACATGTGACGCACGTCACAGCCTGAGTGGGAAGTTGAGTCGAGTCGGCTCAGTTCTTTTGACAGACACCAAATCCAGCAGCACCATGGGCCCAGACGTCAGTCCCCCACAACAGGGTGACATCAGCACAAGAAGGAGCTATTTCCATGGCACGTGCGGTCGGAATCGACCTCGGAACGACCAACTCGGCCGTCGCTGTCCTGTCCGGCGGCGAACCGGAGGTGATCGCCAACTCCGAGGGCTCGCGCACCACCCCCAGCGTCGTTGCCTTCGCCAAGAACGGCGAGGTGCTCGTCGGTGAGGTCGCCAAGCGGCAGGCCGTGACCAACGTCGACCGAACCATCCGTTCGGTGAAGCGTCACATGGGCGATCCGTCGTGGAAGATCGACATCGACGGCAAGTCGTACAGCCCGCAGGAGATCAGCGCGCGCGTCCTGCAGAAGCTCAAGCGCGACGCGGAGGCCTATCTCGGCGAGACGATCACCGACGCAGTGATCACGGTCCCGGCCTACTTCAACGATGCGCAGCGGCAGGCCACCAATGAGGCCGGCCAGATCGCCGGCCTCAACGTGCTGCGGATCGTCAACGAGCCCACCGCCGCAGCCCTCGCCTACGGCCTCGACAAGGGCGAGAAGGAACAGACCATCCTCGTGTTCGACCTCGGTGGTGGCACCTTCGACGTCTCGCTGCTCGAGATCGGCGACGGCGTCATCGAGGTCAAGGCCACCAACGGCGACAACCACCTCGGCGGTGACGACTGGGATCAGCGGATCATGGATTGGCTGGTCGACAAGTTCAAGGCAGCGCACGGCATCGACCTGACGAAGGACAAGATGGCGATGCAGCGGCTGCGTGAGGCCGCCGAGAAGGCCAAGATCGAACTCTCGAGCAGCCAGCAGAGCTCGATCAACCTGCCCTACATCACGCAGGATGCCGAGAAGAACCCGCTCTTCCTCGACGAGTCGCTCTCGCGCGCCGAGTTCCAGAAGATCACCTCCGATCTGCTCGACCGCACAAAGGCGCCGTTCCAGAACGTCATCAAGGACGCCGGCATCAGCCTGAGCCAGATCGATCACGTGGTGCTGGTCGGCGGATCGACCCGCATGCCTGCCGTCACGGAACTGGTGAAGGAGCTCACCGGCGGCAAGGAGCCGAACAAGGGTGTCAACCCCGACGAGGTCGTTGCGGTCGGCGCCGCGCTGCAGGCCGGCGTGCTCAAGGGCGATGTCAAGGACGTGCTGCTGCTCGATGTCACCCCGCTGTCGCTCGGCATCGAGACCAAGGGCGGCATCATGACGCGCCTGATCGAGCGCAACACGACCATCCCGACGAAGCGCTCGGAGATCTTCACGACAGCCGACGACAACCAGTCGAGCGTGCAGATCCAGGTGTATCAGGGCGAGCGAGACATCGCGGCCTACAACAAGAAGCTCGGCATGTTCGAACTCACCGGGCTTCCGCCCGCGCCGCGCGGTGTGCCGCAGATCGAGGTCACCTTCGACATCGACGCGAACGGCATCGTGCACGTCTCTGCCAAGGACCTTGCGACGAACAAGGAACAGGGCATGACGATCACTGGTGGGTCCGGCCTGTCGAAGGATGAGATCGACCGGATGATGAAGGACGCCGAGGCGCACGCCGAGGAGGACCGCAGGCGCCGCGACGAAGCCGAGGTCCGCAACTCCGCTGAGGCTCAGCAGTTCGCGACGGAGAAGTTCCTGTCCGAGAACGGCGACAAGCTCCCCGCCGACAAGCGTGCCGAGCTCGACGCCGCGGTCGAGGAGCTCAAGTCGGCGCTCAACGGCGCTGACTTCGACGCGATCAAGGCGGCGCAGGAGAAGGTCTCGAAGATCGCCTCTGATGCCGGTGGCGCGATGTACGAGGCGGCACAGGCCGACGCGGCAGGAGCCGACGCGGCAGGAGCCGGTGCGGCCGGTGAGGGTGCTGACACTTCCGCTGACGACACCGTCGTCGACGCCGAGGTCGTGGACGAAGGCCCGGCTGAGGAGCAGAAGTGACGGCTCCCGGCGCAGACCGTCCGAGCGACGAGCCGGACCGGGTCGTCTTCCGCGACAAGCGGAAGATCGACCCGGTGACCGGTCAGGCGCGCACGCCCGCTCCGGACGCCGATCGTGCAACTTCTGGCTCCCCTACGGCGCCAGAAGTTGCACAACCTGCGGCATCGCCTGAGTTCGACGCGCTGCAGCAGTCGGTGGCGGAACTGACCACCGATCTGCAGCGCGTGCAGGCCGAGTACGCGAACTACCGCAAGCGCGCTGAACGCGACCGGCTCGCCGCTGGTGACCTCGCCATCGGCCGGGTGCTCGTCGAGTTGCTTCCGGTGCTCGACGACATCGATCGGGCGCGCTCGCACGGCGACCTCACCGGGGCACTCAAGGCGGTTGCCGATCACCTCGAAGGCATCTTCACCAAGCTCGGTGTCGAAGCGTTCGGCGAGATCGGTGATCCGTTCGATCCGACGCATCACGAGGCTGTTGCCCACACCGAGTCCGAGGATGTCGATCGTGCGACCGCGACGTTGGTCATGCGCCGCGGCTACAAGCACAACGGCCGCCTGCTCCGCCCCGCCATGGTCGGCGTCAGCGAACCAGCCGCCTCTGCGCCTGAACTCGCTTCCGAAGGTGACCCGTCAACGGCCGACGCCACCGACCCGGCCTCAGACCCGGAGGCTCAGGACGACTAAGAGAGCGCAACCAAAGACGAGATAGCGCAGACAAGAGGGAGGTGACGTCGAGCCGATGAGCACCAGGGACTACATCGAGAAGGACTACTACGCGGCGCTCGGCGTCGCCAAGGATGCCCCTGCCGCCGACATCAAGAAGGCGTACCGCAAGCTCGCCCGGGAACTGCATCCGGACAAGAACCCGGACAATGCGAGCGCCGAGGCCCGGTTCAAGGAGGTCTCCGAGGCCTACGACGTCCTCTCGGACGACACCAAGCGCCGGGAGTACGACGAGGCTCGCACCCTGTTCGGATCGGGCGGCTTCGGCCGTGCGGCCGGTGGCAACAGCTCTGGCGGTACCACGTTCGACATGTCCGACCTCTTCGGCGGCTCGGGTGCGAACCTCGGCGACCTCTTCGGCAATCTCTTCGGTGGCGCGACCGCGTCATCGCGACCGCGCTCGGCCGGCCCGATGCGCGGGCAGGATCTGTCCGCGTCGATCACCCTCGATTTCGAAGAGGCCGTTCGTGGCGAGACGCTGCCGCTGCAGTTGTCCGGACCCGGTCGGTGCGCGACATGCGGTGGCAACGGCGCACGGCCCGGTACGTCACCGCGCACCTGCCCGACGTGTGGCGGCGCGGGAATGGTGTCGTTCAACCAGGGTGGCTTCGGTGTGAGCGAACCGTGCCGGGATTGCCGCGGCACCGGACACATCGTCGACGACCCATGCCCGGAGTGCGGCGGCGCAGGCACCACGACGCAGACGCGGACCATCACCGTCCGCGTGCCTGCAGGCGTGCGCGACGGTGCTCGCCTGCGTATCGCCGGCAAGGGAACTCCGGGACAGCGCGGCGGGCCCGCCGGGGATCTCTTCGTCACGGTGCAGGTGCGTCCCCATGCGCTCTTCGGCCGCAAGGGCGACGACCTCACGATCACGGTGCCGATCTCGTTCGGCGAGGCTGCTCTCGGCACGACGCTGCGCGTGCCGACGCTCGACGGTGCCGTCTCGCTGAAGGTTTCCCCCGGCACTCCGTCGGGCCGCACGCTGCGAGTTCGCGGACGGGGCGTGGCGGCGAAGCGGCGCACCGGTGACCTACTCGTCACGGTGGAGGTTGCGGTGCCGCAGAAGCTGAGTCACGAAGCCGCGGAGGCGCTGGAGAAGTTCGCCGTCGCGCAGGGCGACGACCCTCGCCCGCAGATCACCGCGGCGCTCGCTGCCGAGTCCACCGGACGCCACGCGTCGAGGGAGTGATCATGGCTGACTTTCCCTATCGCCACGGCGTGCCCGACGACGCGCCGGTGTTCGTGATCTCCGTCGCGGCGCAACTGGCGGGCATGCATGCTCAGACACTGCGCCAATACGACCGGCTCGGGCTCGTCACGCCAGGCCGCACCGGCGGTGGCGGGCGCCGCTACTCCGCGCGCGACGTCGCACTGTTGCGCGAGGTGCAACGGCTCAGCCAGGACGAGGGAGTCAGCCTGGCCGGCATCAAGCGCATCATCGAACTTGAGTCACAGGTCGACGCATTGCGGGCGCGGGTCGCCGAGCTCGCGGCCGAGCTCGATCGCGCCCACGCCGAACTACTCGCCAGGCGTTCGCCGACCACGTCGCTGGTCGTGTGGACCCCGCAGCGCAGACACTGATCCCACGCTTCACGAAGAGGTGACACATCGATGGATCTGACCACGCGATCCACGCAGGCGCTGTCCGCGGCACAACGCATGGCGGCCGAGCGCGGCAACCCCGCGATAGAGCCGGCACACCTGGCTGTCGCCCTGCTCGACGACGCAGACACACTGGCTCGACCCCTCGTGCAGGCGGTAGGTGTCGATCCCTTGGCCGTGCGCACCGAGGCGCAACAGGCTGTCGACCGGCTGCCATCCGCGAGCGGCGGAACCGTCGCCGCACCGCAGGCCTCGCGCGGCCTGCTCGCCATCTTGGGCGCAGCCGAGCGGGAGGCACGCGAACGGGGCGACGAGTACGTCTCGGCGGAGCACCTGCTGTTGGGTCTGGCCGATCAGGGCGGGGAGATCGCCGACCTGCTCAAGCAGCACGGTGCGACCCCTGCGTCGCTCGCCGATGCGCTGCAATCGGTGCGGGGGTCGGCGCGCGTCACCACGGCCGACCCGGAGGGGACTTTCCAGGCGCTGGAGAAGTACGCCGTGGATCTCACGGCAGCGGCGCGCGAAGGAAAGATCGACCCGGTGATCGGGCGCGACGCCGAGATCCGCCGGGTCATCCAGGTGCTGTCGCGTCGGACGAAGAACAACCCCGTGCTCATCGGCGAACCTGGCGTGGGCAAGACCGCAGTCGTCGAAGGTCTTGCGCAGCGCATCGTCGCGGGCGACGTGCCCGAGTCGTTGCGCGGCAAGCGCTTGATGGCGCTCGACCTCGGCGCGATGATCGCCGGCGCGAAGTACCGGGGCGAGTTCGAGGAGCGGCTCAAAGCCGTTCTCAATGAGATCAAGGATTCCGGCGGACAAGTCATCACGTTCATCGACGAGCTGCACACGGTCGTCGGCGCCGGTGCCACCGGCGACAGCGCGATGGACGCCGGCAACATGCTCAAGCCGATGCTGGCCCGTGGCGAGCTGCGCATGGTCGGTGCGACGACGCTCGACGAGTATCGCGAGCACATCGAGAAGGACCCGGCGCTCGAACGGCGCTTTCAACAGGTGCTTGTCGCCGAGCCGTCCGTCGAGGACACGATCGGCATCCTGCGCGGTCTGAAGAGCAGGTACGAGGCGCACCACAAGGTACAGATCAACGACGGCGCGCTCGTGGCCGCCGCGACGCTGTCCGATCGATACATCACCTCGCGCTTCCTGCCGGACAAGGCCATCGATCTCGTTGACGAGGCGGCGTCGCGGCTGCGGATGGAGATCGACTCGAGGCCCGTCGAGATTGACGAACTGCAGCGTTCCTTCGACCGCCTGCAGATGGAGGAGCTTGCTCTCGCCAAGGAGACGGACGAAGCCTCCCGGCAGCGGCTGGCGAATCTGCGTGCCGAGAAGGCCGACGTCAAGGAGAAGCTTGATGCACTGAACGCGCGATGGGACCGCGAGAAGACCGGTCTGAATCGCGTCGGTGAGCTCAAGGAAGAAATCGACGCTCTCAACGGCAGGATCGAACGCGCACAGCGCGACGGTGACTTCGAAACCGCCTCGCGTCTGATGTATGCCGAGCTTCCGGCGCTCGAGAAGGAACTGGCCGACGCCAGTGAGGCCGACCCGCAGCTGGACGTGCTGGTCAAGGAGCAGGTGGGCGCAGACGACATCGCCGACGTCGTCTCGGCCTGGACGGGCATCCCCGCCGGACGGCTGATGGAGGGAGAGACGGCGAAGCTGCTGCGCATGGAGGAAGAACTCGGCAAGCGGGTGATCGGCCAGCACGCTGCTGTACAGGCTGTCTCCGACGCCGTGCGGCGGGCTCGCGCAGGAATCTCCGATCCGAATCGCCCGACCGGCTCATTCCTGTTCCTCGGACCGACCGGGGTCGGCAAGACCGAGCTCGCCAAGGCTCTGGCCGGATTTCTCTTCGACGACGAGCGCGCCATCGTGCGCATCGACATGAGCGAGTACTCGGAGAAGCACTCAGTGGCGCGGCTGGTCGGCGCGCCGCCCGGGTACGTGGGCTACGAGGAGGGCGGCCAGCTCACCGAGTCGGTGCGGCGTCGTCCGTACTCGGTCGTGCTGTTCGACGAAGTGGAAAAGGCGCACCCTGACGTTTTCGACGTGCTGCTCGCGGTACTCGATGACGGTCGCTTGACCGATGGTCAGGGACGAACGGTGGACTTCCGGAACGTGATCCTGGTGCTCACATCAAATCTCGGGTCGAGCATGCTCGTCGGCGACCTGCCCACCGAAGTCAAGCGCGACGCGGTGATGGGTGTCGTGCGTGATCATTTCAAGCCGGAGTTCCTCAACCGGCTCGACGACATCGTCGTCTTCGACGCGTTGACCACCGAGGAACTCACGAAGATCGTCGACATCCAGATCGCCTCGCTCGCCCGGCGCCTGTCAGCTCGCCGCCTGGCGCTCGAGGTGAGCGACGCGGCACGTGAGTGGCTGGCGCTGAACGGTTTCGACCCGCTGTACGGCGCTCGCCCGCTGCGCCGACTGGTGCAGACCGCCATCGGCGACGCGCTTGCACGTGAACTGCTCGCCGGCCGGATCCGCGACGGGCAAACCGTTCGCGTGGACGCTCGCGATGACAGGTCCGGTCTGACCGTCACCGCGGGGTGAGGTAACAATGCGAGCCGCCGCGCCCACGTTGACGCGGGGTCGTGTTCTCATGAACGTCTCGAACCGCGACCACAACAGACCTACCGAGGAGTGGCATGACCAACCCGCCGAGTGGTCCTGACGATCCGTGGCAGCAGCCCAACCCGCAGCCGCCGCCCTACGGTCAGCAGCCATATCCTCCGCAGCCGCCGCCCTACGGTCAGCAGCCGTACGGTCAGCCGCGCTACGGTCAGCCGCCCGCTGGCTACTCGGGTCAGCCCATGCCGCCGCCCGGATACGGCTATGCCGCCCCACCCGCCCCGGTGCCCGGCGGCAGGCTCGCCGGAATGGGCGCCCGCCTCGGTGGGCTGGTTCTGGACTCCATCATCATCGCGATTCCGACGATCATCCTGGGCGCACTGTTCGGCGGGTTCCACTCCTCCCGCAGCTGTGACGCGTTCGGGTCGTGCACGAACTCCTACAACTTCTCGACCTCGCTGACCGTCGATCTTGTCGCCCTGATTCTCAGCCTGGGCTATGTGGCGTATTTCGTCGGCGTGAAGACGCAGACGCCGGGGCATCGCGCGGCGGGCATTCGCGTGGTTGACGTGAACACCGGTGCACCGATTGGCCCCGGGCGAGCCATGCTGCGTCAGTTCGTCCTCGGCATCACGGGCGCGATCTGCACGATCGGCTACTGGTCGCCGTTCTTCGACAACACCCGCCGCCAGGGCTGGCACGACAAGGCCAGTACTGCCGTCGTCATTCCGTCGAAGTAGCGATGACCGTCGCCCACGCCACCGGCCGGGCGCGCGCCCGCACCGTCGCCACGGCTGCCACGGCTGTCGCGGCGCTGGCGGTCGTCGACCCGAACAGCACCCACGTCCCGCTGTGCCCGTTCCACGCGATCACCGGCATGGATTGCCCGTTGTGCGGCGGCCTTCGGGCGGTGCACGCGTTGACGCGGGGCTCGTTCACGGCGGCCGTGCACGACAACGTGCTCGTGGTGGCGGCGTTGCCGATCGCCATCCTTTTTGCACTCTGGGTCGTCGCCGGTCGGCCCGGTGAACAGCCCATCGGCCGCCGTGCCGGCAGCCTGCTGCTCGTGCTGGTGATGATCTGCTTCGCAGTGGTGAGGAATTTGCCCTTCGCGACCGCGCTCAGGCCGGCGTGACGCGCATGTCCACCGAGCCGGACGACAACCCGCCGAGGGCATACCCGCGGCCGGCCGACCCCGCCCCGAACAGTCGTCCCGACGGCGAGCAGGCCGAGTACAACGTCTTCGCGATCATCTCGGTGTCCTGCGGGATCCTCGGGTTGGTGATGCTGCAGATCGTACTTGCGCCCCTCGCCATCATCTTCGGGGCGCTCGGTGTGCACGCCGCCCGCGACACCGGCCCCGATACGCGCCGGCTTGCCGTCGCCGGCTACTCGCTCGGCATCCTCGACGGCATCATCTGGCTGGTCCTCGCCTCGGTGTTCCACCTGACGTTCTTCCCGCTGTAAGGCGGATCAGATGTGGTGGCGCACGCAGGTGTTGAACTCCGACGAACCGCTGTTGTAGTTGTTGAAGCATGTCTGCAGCCGGGTGATGATCACGACGGTGAGCACGACGGCCAGTACGGCACCGAGGAACGCGCACACGATGCCGGCGATGGCCGAGCCACGGCCGCTGCCCGTGCGCTTGGACTCGTTGAGGCCGAGGAAACCGAAGATCAACCCGAGCACGACGGGGACCGCGTCGAAGAAGCTCGCCCAGAAGAAGACGATCGAGATGATGCCGAGGACGAGCGCGGCCGTCGCCTTGCCGTTGCCCGTCTTCGGCAACGGGTACTGCGAGTAGCCCGGCGGCGGGTACCCGTAGGGCCCGCCTGCGTACGGCCCCGGCTGCCCCGAATACGGCTGCCCCGAATACGGCTGCTGATACGCCGGGTGGCCGTACCCCGGCGGAACGGGGGAGCCGGCCGGGGACTGGCTCGGGTCAGGGGTCGGCGGGTACGGCGGGGGTGGCTGGTAGCCAGGCGGGGCGTACTGCGGGGGCACCGGATGCTCCGGTGCACCGAACCGGTACGGGTCGAAGCTCGGCTGCTCGGCCTGCGGCTTGTCCAGCGACACCGGGTCGGCTGGCGCGGCGGAGCCTGCTGGCGCGGCGGGGTCGGAGTCGCCCGTGCTGCCCGTTTCGTCCGTCGGTGGCGTGGTCACCCGCCGACTGTAACGCCGCTCGCACGTAGACTGCGCCGGTGCCCGACATTCGCGATCCCGAGCCCGATTCCGAACGCTCGGTCGACCTGACCAAGCGCGGCGGTACGCCTGCGAGCGACCGCGCGCCGGGCAGTTCGAACACCGACCCCGATACTGCGGCTGCCGTCCCGCTGCCCCGGACCATGCGCATCGCGCTTGCCGCGATCGTCGCGCAGTTGGCGCTGGCAGCTCTCTACGCGGTCCTCTCCTGGCCGCTGGCCAGCCAGTTGCACGACGCGGTGATCAAGAGCAACAAGAAGCTGAAGACCCCGAAGGTGCTGTGCGATCCCGCGCACCCGCTCAAGGGCTGCCTCGACGTCGACAAGACCGTGCACGCGATCCAACGGTCGACGCTCATCATCACCGTGGTCATCGGCCTGGTGATCGCGATCCTCCTCCCGCGCATTCGCAAGGGCGTCCGCTCGTCGCGCACCATTTACGTCGCGGTCACGATCATCTCGGCGATGCTCGGTTTCTCTGCGAGCCCCCTGTCGATCGTGGCGTTGTTCTCCGGCGGCCCGGCGACACCGCGCGTTGTCGCCGTCCTGGGCGCACTCGCATCGATCGTGGCGATCGCCGGACTGTTCCTGCGCGAAACGCAGCGCTATTTCGACCTCCGTTCGCCACGCATCCCCAATCCGCTCGGCTCGCGTCCTGGTGTGGGCAGCCTGTTCCGGCCGCGACCGCCCCGCCCGGCTGATGAGCGGGCCCCGGGGATGCGTACCAACCCGAACCGAGGCGAACACCGGCCCCCGTCGCGGGCGAAGTCGCGCAACGATGCCGACGCGATCGCGCGGGGCGCATCGCTTGCGCGCAGCCGGGCGAAGGCAAGCAAGTCCCGGCGCACGGACGCCTGATGACCACGGCTCTCGTCACCGGGGCGACGGCGGGGCTCGGCGCCGAATTCGCCCGCCAGCTTGCCGCCGACGGGCACGACCTCGTGCTCGTTGCGCGTGACGAGGCGCGATTGGAATCGACGAGCATCGCCCTGTCCGAGCAGTTCGGCGTCGATGTCGAGGTACTGCCGGCCGACCTGTGTACCGACGTCGGCTGTGCGGCCGTCGCGGCTCGCGTCGCAGACCGGGGACGCCCCGTCGAGATTGTCGTCAACAACGCAGGCTTCGGGATGTACAAGAAGTTCGGCGACGCCGAGATTGCTGATGAAGAGCGCCAGCTCGATCTGAACGTGCGGGCGGTGCTGCGGGTGACCCACGCGGCCGTGCGGGCGATGCAAGAGCGCGGCAGCGGGCAGATCATCAACATCTCGTCCGTGGCCGGGTTCGTCCCACGTGGCGGCAACGCGACCTATTCGGCGAGCAAGGCCTGGGTGACGATGTTCAGCGAAGCGCTGTCGGTGCAGCTGGCCGGAACCGGTGTCACGGTTACGGCGGTGTGCCCGGGGTTCACCCACACCGAGTTCCACGAGCGCGCCAAGGCCGACATGTCTCACGTGCCGGAACGGATGTGGCTCGACGCGGCGACAGTCGTGTCGGAGGGGCTCGCCGATGCGGCGAAGGGCAAGCCGATCAGCGTGCCCAGTCGCCAGTACAAGACGCTCGTCGCGGCGACACGCTCGGTGCCGCGGCCCCTGCTGCGCAAGATCATGGCACGACGCGCGTTCTGATCCGGCCGCCCGGATAGGGTGGCTGCTCGTGAGCGATCGTGACGAGCTGCTGCAGCTGATCAAGGACCTAGCCGTCGTGCACGGCCGGGTTACCCTCTCCTCCGGTCGCGAGGCCGACTATTACATCGATCTGCGGCGGATCACGCTGCATCGCACGGCCGCCCCCCTCGTCGGGCGGGTGTTGCGCGAGGTCACGGCCGATTGGGACTACGCGGCCGTAGGTGGTCTGACACTCGGCGCGGACCCGGTGGCCACGGCGATGATGCATGCCTCCGCCGGCGCCGTCGACGCTTTCGTCGTGCGCAAGGAGGAGAAGAAGCACGGTATGCAGCGACGCGTCGAGGGGCCTGACGTTGCCGGACGCCGTGTGCTGGTCGTCGAGGACGTGTCGACCACGGGCGGCAGCCCACTGACCGCGATCGAGGCCTTGCAGGACGCCGGCGCCCAAGTCGTCGGGGTCGCCGTGATCGTCGATCGCGGCGCGCGCGAAGCGATCGAGGCCGCTGGGCACGAATACCGATCCGCGTTCTCCCTCGCTGATCTGGGGCTGTCCTGACGGACCCCCCGGGCGACGCGACGCCTGACCTCGATGTGGGGGTCGGGCCGCATCCGCAACCCTGGCCGGACGACCCGCGGTTGGACCCCGAGCTGCTCGAGCGGGGTGATCGCCGCAACGTCGTCGACAGCTATCGCTACTGGCGGGTCGAGGCGATCGTTGCCGATCTGGACACCCGTAGGCACGCCTTTGCGGTCGCGATCGAGAACTGGCAGCACGACCTGAACATCGGCACGGTCGTCCGCACGGCCAACGCCTTCCTTGCGCGTGAGGTGCTCATCGTCGGAAAGCGGCGGTGGAATCGGCGCGGCGCGATGGTCACCGATCGCTACCAGCACATCGAATACGTGCCGTCGGCGGACGCGCTCGCCGAATACTCGCGCGAGCACGGCTACACGATCGTGGCCGTCGACAATCTGCCCGGGGCCACACCGATCGAATCGACACCCTTGCCGCGCAACGCACTGTTCTTGTTCGGCCAGGAGGGCGCGGGGCTGTCGCCGCAGGCGCGGGAAGTGGCAACGGTCGTGTGCTCGATCGCGCAGTACGGCTCGACGCGCTCGATGAACGCCGGTGTGGCCGCCGGAATCGCGATGCATGCCTGGATCCGCGAGCACGCTCCGCCGCCGTATGCAGGGACGCTGACTCAGGGCTGAGGCGCGTCCGGCATCGTCAGGATCTCTGCGCCGTCGTCGGTGACGACGATCGTGTGTTCCCATTGGGCTGACCACGACGAGTCAGCGGTGAGGACTGTCCATTCGTCGTCCCACATGACCCAGTCATAAGTCCCGAGCGTGAGCATCGGCTCGATGGTGAATGTCATTCCCGGCTCGAGAATCGTCGTGGCTCGTGGTTCGTCGTAGTGCAAGATCGTCGGTCGAGTGTGGAACGACTGTCCGACGCCATGTCCTGTGTAGTCCCGGACTACTCCGTACCCGAAGCGGCGCGCGTACGACTCGATCACCCGGCCGATGACGCTGATCGGGCGGCCCGGGCGCACCGCAGCGATGCCACGGTTCATCGCGTCGCGGGTGCGTTCGCCCAGATCCCGAACCGCGGGGTCGACGTCGCCGGCGTAGAAGGTCGCGCAGGTGTCACCGTGCACGCCGCCGATGTAGGCGGTGATGTCGACCTTGACGATGTCGCCGTCTTCGAGCGGGCGGGAATCGGGGATGCCGTGGCAGATCACTTCGTTCACCGACGTGCAGAGTGACTTGCGGTATCCCTTGTAGCCCAGTGTCGAGGGGTAGGCGCCGCGGCCGATCAGGTACTCGTGGCCGACGCGGTCGAGTTCGTCGGTCGTGATGCCCGGCGCGACGTGCCGCCCGACCTCGGCGAGCGCGTCTGCGGCGATGCCACCCGCAACCCGCATGCGGGCGATCGTGTCCGCATCCTTGACGACCGGGTCGTCGTGGTCGGCGGGGACTCCGGAGGGCGCGTCGACATAGTGGGGGCGCGCGATTTCGGCAGGGACGGGCCGCCGCGGACTGATCACACCGGGACGAATGGGGCTGGCCACCTGCATGGGCCCATCTTGTCACCCGTCACATGTGTGAGATCGGTGATTAGGACCGGCCGCTGGCGGGTAAGCCAACAGTTGCCAGCGAGGAGGCGGCGGTCCTGCCGCGTCCCGCTCTGAACAGAAGGAGAACTGCCATGAGGATCGGAGCGAGCCTGTTCCTGATCGCGGTCGGCGCGATCCTGAAGTTCGCGGTGCACACCCAGAACACGCACGGGTTCAACGTCGGTACTGCAGGCGTCATCCTGATGATCGTCGGTGCGCTCGGACTTCTGATCACCGCGGTGATGCTCTCGACGCGCCGCCGTACCGATGTGATCGAACACGGACCCGCAGGTGCCCGAGGCACGACTTACGTCGCGCCGAACGACACGGTCGCCCCATACTAGACACGTCCTGAAATTCTCGACAGCGCCCTGTCCGTCGGACAGGGCGCTGTTTCGTGCCTGCAGCCCTCAGACCTCGATGACCATCGGCACCAGCATCGGCCGACGCCGATAGGTGCGGTCGACCCATCGGCCGACCGTGCGACGGACGATGTGCGCCAACGCGTCGACATCGCGCACACCATCGGCGACCGACTGCTCGACGGTCTGGATGAGCTCGGCGCGAATGGGGTCTAGTCCGGCGGGATCATCGGTGAAACCGCGCGCCGTGATGTCCGGGCCGAACACGACCTTGCCTGCCTCGAAGTCGACCGCGACGAGGATCGACAGGAATCCCTCCTGCCCCAGAATCCGACGGTCCTTGAGCGTCGAGTCGCCGATGTCGCCGACCTCCAGGCCGTCGACGTACACATAGCCGACGGGCACGTGACCGACCACGGATGCGACACCGTCGAGCAGATCGACGACAGTGCCGTCTGGGGCGAGCATGATCCGTGAGTCAGGAATGCCCGTCGACCGTGCGATCGCCGCGTGTGCGCGCAGGTGGCGCCACTCGCCGTGCACCGGCATGTGATTCTTCGGTCGTACTGCATTGATCAGGTAGCGCAGCTCACCGGCCGGAGCATGCCCCGACACGTGTACGAGTGCCATCGACTTGTGCACGACGGTCGCGCCGAGCCGGGACAGTCCGTTGATCACTTGGCCCACGGACGTCTCGTTGCCGGGGATGAGCGACGAGGCGAGCAGGATGGTGTCGTCGGGGGCGATGCGGATCGTCGGGTGCTCGCGGTTGGCCATCCGCGACAGTGCCGACAACGGTTCGCCCTGCGAGCCCGTCGAGATGAGCAGGACGCGCCGCGACGGCAGCTCCTCGGCCACCTTGAGGTCGATGAGCACGCCGTCGGGCACGCGCAGCAACCCGAGCTCTCGTGCGATCTGCATGTTGCGCACCATCGATCGGCCGACGAGCGCTACGTGGCGCTCACACTCGACAGCAGCGTCGAGAACCTGCTGCACGCGGTGTACGTGGGAGGCGAAGCACGCGACGATCACCCGGCCCTGCGCCTTGAGGATGACATCGCCGACGACCCGCCCGACGTCCCTCTCGGACGGGATGAATCCCGGAACCTCCGCGTTCGTGGAATCGGAGAGCAGCAGGTCCACGCCGCGATCACCGAGCCGCGAGAAGCCGGGCAGGTCGGTGAGCCTGCCGTCGAGCGGCGTCTGGTCCATCTTGAAGTCACCGGTGTGCAGCACCGTGTTCTTCCCGACGGTGATCGCGATCGCGAGCGCGTCCGGGATGGAATGGTTTACCGCGTAGTACTCCAGACGCCACGGCTCGAGCTCGGTGGTCTCGCCTTCGCGCACCTGCCGCAGGTCGGCCTTGATCTTGTGCTGTTCCAGTTTGGATGCGACCAGGGCCAGCGTCAGCCGCGAGCCGTAGACGGGGATGTCGGAACGCTCGCGCAGCAGGTAGGGCAGCGCACCGATGTGATCTTCGTGGCCGTGGGTGAGCACGACGGCGTCGACGCGCTGCAGCCGATCGGAGTAGTGCGACCAGTCCGGAAGCGTGATGTCGACGCCGGGGGAGTTGGTCTTGCCGAGCAGCATGCCGCAGTCGACGATCAGGAATCGGCTCTGCCCTTGCGGCGGCCGGAACTCGAAGAGCGTCATGTTGCGGCCGACTTCCTTGATGCCGCCCAGCGCGACGATTCGCAGGGCACCGGGTACGAGAGCCGGGGGCGTGCCGGGTGCGCGAGGGTCGTCCGAAGTCACGGAACGAGGCTATCGTTCGCAGGCATGACGTCCATCGCCCTGAACGCCAAGCAGGTGCCCAACATCGGGATCGGCGCCGTGATCGCCGTCGCCGTCGTGGCGCTCCTGCTCGTGGTCTTCCTGTCGAGCCTGGTCATCCGGGTAGTTGTGGTCGTGCTGGCCGTCGCGCTCGGCGCCTATGTATGGCAGCAGCGCACGGTGATCGCGAACCGGATCACGAAGGACAAATGCCAGCTGAACACGACGTTCCTCGGCCTGCACGTCAAGGCGCCGGAGGATGTCGTGAAGGCGTGTCAGCAGCGCCTCAGCCGTTGACGTCGCGTCCCCGTCGGGTGCGCCAGAAGTGCAGGGCCGTCGGCAGGAGCGAGAGGACGACGACGGCGACGACGGCGTAGTCGACGTAGCCCTTGTTGTCCTGGACGAACTTGATCTTGCCGAGGGCGTTGCCGACCAGCAGCACCCCGTCGGCCCACAGCAGGCCGCCGATCACGGAGCAGATGGCGTAGATCGCGAACTTCATCCGCCCGACGCCGGCCATCACGGTGGCGACGGTGCGCACGATCGGCACAAATCGTCCCAGGATGATCGTCCACACCCCGAAGCGTTCAAAGAACACGTGCGAGCGCTGCACGTACTCGGGCCGGAAGAAGCGCGAGTTCGGACGATCGAAGACGACCGGCCCGGCACGGAACCCGATCCAGTAGCCGACCAGGTTTCCCGCAATCGCCGCGATCGGCGCGATGATCAGGAACGAGGCGAGGGACCCGGTGATCGTGCCGGTGGCGATGCTGATCCCTGCCGCGAAGAGCAGCGTGTCACCGGGCAGGAAGAAGCCCACGAGCAGTCCGCATTCGGCGAACAGCACGATCGCGAGGACGAGGAGCGCGCCGGAGCCGCTGAGCAGCTTGTCGGGGCTGATGGGATTGGCGAGCACGGTGGTCGCAAGCGACTGCATGACAGCACCATAACGGCGCCGTGCCGCGGGGACGGCGCCGCTCTCAGGCTTGAGCGGCGGTGCGGAATACTGGGATTCGGACGTTCAGAGCCCGAACTGTCAGGAGCGCACGATGCCCATCGCGACACCAGAGGTCTACGCCGACATGCTCGACCGGGCCAAGAGCGGGGGGTTCGCCTACCCGGCGATCAACGTCACCTCCTCCGAGACGGTGAATGCCGCACTGCGCGGCTTCGCCGACGCGAACAGCGACGGCATCATCCAGGTGTCGACCGGCGGCGCGGAATTCAGCTCGGGTACCGGGGTGAAGGACATGGTCGTCGGCGCCGTGGCACTCGCCGAATTCGCGCACGTGGTGGCTGAGCGGTACTCGATCAACGTCGCCCTGCACACCGACCACTGCCAGAAGGAGAAGCTGGACTCCTACGTCCGGCCACTGATCGCGATCTCGCAGGAGCGCGTCGATGCCGGGAAGGCTCCGCTCTTCCAATCGCACATGTGGGACGGCTCGGCGATCCCGTTGGAGGAGAACCTGCAGATCGCCGCGGAGCTCCTCGAGAAGGCAGCACGGGCGCGCATCGTCCTGGAGCTCGAGATCGGCGTCGTCGGCGGCGAGGAGGACGGCGTCGTCGGCGAGATGAACGAGAAGCTGTACACGACCCCGGCCGACGCGCTGCGCACCGCCGAGGTACTCGGCACCGGCGAGAAGGGGCGGTACCTGCTGGCCGCCACGTTCGGCAACGTCCACGGCGTCTACAAGCCGGGCAACGTGAAGCTGCGCCCGGAGATCCTCGACGAGATCCAGCGTGCCGTCGGCGCGAAGGTCGGCAGGGACAAGCCGTTCGACCTGGTCTTCCACGGCGGGTCCGGTTCGGCGCTGGAGGACATTCACGCCGCGGTCTCGTACGGCGTCGTGAAGATGAACGTCGACACCGACACGCAGTACGCCTTCACGCGTGAGGTCGCCGGCCACATGTTCACGAACTACGACGGCGTGCTCAAGGTCGACGGCGAGGTGGGCAGCAAGAAGGCCTACGACCCTCGGTCGTACCTGAAGCTGGCCGAGGTCGGCATGGCGGCTCGGGTCACCCAGGCATGCGAGGCACTGCGGGCGGCAGGGACGTCCACGGCACAATCGCGGGCATGACCGGATTCGGCAACCTGCTCGCCCCGCCCACCAAGCTGCCCGACGACCCTGCAGTCGGCTTGCTCGACGCCGGGGAGGATCCGGCCACTGTCGCCGCCCGGTACCCGAAGTCCAGCGCCGCGTGGGCGAGGCTTGCCGAAGGCGCACTGGCCGGTGGCCACACTGTCGAGGCCTACGCCTATGCACGCACCGGGTACCACCGTGGCCTCGACGCGCTGCGCCGGGCCGGGTGGAAGGGCACCGGCCCGATTCCCTGGTCGCACGATGCGAATCGCGGCTTCCTGCGCGCAGTGCATGCGCTGGCCCGGGCCGCCAGCCTCATCGGCGAGGAGGATGAGGCCACCCGGTGCGCGCAGTTCCTCGCCGACAGCGACCCCGAAGCGGTCATCGCCCTGGGTCCCTGACAGGTACCCTTGCCCGCGGCCGAACAACACTGAGGTGAGCCATGCCCGCGATCGTTCTCGTCGGCGCCCAATGGGGCGACGAAGGTAAGGGCAAGGCGACGGATCTGCTCGGAAGCCGGGTCGATGCCGTAGTGAAGTTCAACGGTGGCAACAACGCCGGCCACACGATCGTCATCGGCACCGAGAAGTACGCGCTGCACCTGCTGCCGTCCGGCATCCTCACGCCCGGCTGCACGCCGGTGATCGGCAACGGGGTCGTCATCGACCTCGAGGTCCTCTTCGAGGAGATCGACGCGATCGCCGCGCGCGGCGTCGACACGTCCAAGCTCGTCGTGAGCGGCTCCGCCCACGTCATCGCCTCCTACAATCGCACGCTGGACAAGGTCACCGAGCGCTTCCTCGGCAGCAGCAAGATCGGGACCACGGGACGCGGCATCGGCCCGACCTACGCCGACAAGATGGCGCGCATCGGCATCCGTATCCAGGACCTGTTCGACGAGGACCTGCTGCGCGCCAAGGTCACCGGTGCGCTCAACATCAAGAACCAGATCCTGGTGAAGATCTACAACCGCAAGGGGTTCGACGTCGAGGACGTCGTCGCCGAACTGCGTTCCTACGCCGACCGGCTGCGGCCGATGGTTGCCGACACTTCTCTGTTGCTCGAGCAGATGCTCGATGCCGGGCGCACGGTGGTGCTCGAAGCGGGCCAGGCGACCCTGCTCGACGTGGATCACGGGACCTACCCGTTCGTGACATCGTCGAACGCAACGGCCGGCGGCGCGTGCACGGGCAGCGGTATTCCGCCCACGCGCATCAGCCGGGTGATCGCCGTGGCGAAGGCCTACACGACCCGCGTCGGCGAAGGGCCGTTCCCGACCGAGTTGCACGACGCGGCAGGCGAACGGCTGCGCCAGGTCGGCGCCGAATACGGGACGACCACGGGGCGCCCCCGGCGCTGCGGTTGGTTCGATGCCCCGATCGCGCGGTACGCGGCGCGGATCAACGGTGTCACCGACTTCGTACTCACCAAGCTCGATGTGCTCACGGGGCTCGACGAGATCCCCGTGTGCGTCGGCTACGAGGTCGACGGCACCCGTCACGACGAGCTGCCGATGACCCAGGCCGAATTCGCCCGCGCCGTCCCGATCTATGAAAGCCTGCCCGGCTGGAGCGAGGACATCGGTGCCGCGCGTGCCCTCGACGATCTTCCGCGGAACGCGCGCGACTACGTCCAGACACTCGAAAAGATGATCAAGGCGCCGATCTCGGCGATCGGCGTCGGGCCGGGCCGGGAAGAGACGGTGGCCGTCCGCGACCTGCTCGATTGACCCGATTGTGCAACTTTCGGAGCGCTGGAGGCGCCGGAGGTTGCACAATCGGCGAATGAGACTGCTCCCGGGGATCGGCATTGCCGCGCTGTTGGTCGCGTGCACGTCGACGGCGTCGCCGTCGGCGCAGAGTTCCGCCCAGCCTGCGGGTGCCCCCGCCGTCAGCACGGCGTCAGTCGGCAACGCGGCAGGTGCAGCGTCGACTGACTGGCGGACGTATCACGGGAACGTCGCCCGAACCGGTGTCTCGACGAGCATGCCCGCCGCCGTCGGCAATCCGACGATCGCCAAGGCCGTCACACTCGACGGAGCCGTCTACGCATCGCCGATCGTGGCCAAGGGAATCACCATCGTCGCCACCGAACACGACAGCGTGTACGCGTTCGACTCCGCCGGTAACCAGCTCTGGGTCGCCCATCTCGGCACTGCGTCGCCCGCGGCCGAGCGGCCGTGCGGAAACATCGACCCGCTGGGCATCACCGGCACGCCCGTGTACGACACGTCGAGCGGCCTCGTCTTCGTCGCTCCCGAGTACAGCGGCTCGCCGCCGCGTCACGAGCTGGTCGGCCTCATCCTGGCGACCGGGGCGGTGAAGTGGCACACGAGTATCGACCTCCCGGGTGTCGACCAGGTGGCGATGCAGGAGCGCGGCGCGCTCACCGTTGCCGGCGGATCCGTCTGGGTGCCGTTCGGCGGGCTCGCCGGAGACTGCGGCAACTACAAGGGCCGTGTCGTCGGCATGGCTGTCAACGGCGCCGGCAGCCCGATCTCCTACACCGTGCCGACCACTCGCGAAGCGGGCATCTGGACGCCACCGGGACCGACGGTCGACTCAACCGGGCGGATGTACGTCGCGGTCGGCAACGGCGCATCCGGTGTCGGCGACCCGTACGACTTCAGCGACTCGGTGCTCGCGCTGAACACGTCCGCGCAGCTGGTCGATTCGTTCTCGCCGACGACCTGGGCGAGCGACAACGCCGCCGACAAGGACCTCGGCTCGCAGGGGCCGGCCATCGTCGGGCAGTGGATCTTCCAGGCGGGCAAGAGCGGAACGGCGTACGTGCTGCGGCGCAGTGCGCTCGGCGGCATCGGGGGCGAGGTGAGCCAGGCGCCGCTGTGCGCGTCGTTCGGCGGTACGGCGGTGCAGAACAGCATCGTCTACGTCCCGTGCACGGATGGCCTTCGTGCGGTCAAGATCGACTCGACCGGTCACATGAAGGTCCTGTGGCACGCCGCGTCCACCATCACCGGATCACCGGTGATCGGCGGTGGTCGGATCTGGTCTCTCGATACCCACGCAGGTGTTCTGTACGGACTCGATCCGAAGACGGGTGCGTCGCTGGGCTCGGTGTCCGTCGGCGCAGTGAGCCGGTTCGCCACCCCGGCGTTGTCGGGCAAGTACGCGCTCGTCCCTACCCTCGGCGGCTACTCGATCGTCGCGACCTCCTGACCGCTTTGGGGAGACTTTGCCCCGCCGAGCGGTGGAAACTCTCCCCGAAGCGGGCCAAGTAGGGTCGCCACGTGCGTGTCCTCGTCATCGGCGCCGGTGCTCGCGAGCACGCGCTGTGCCTGTCGCTCGGCGCTGACCCGTCCGTCACCGCGCTGCTGTGCGCGCCAGGGAACGCGGGAACTTCGGCGGTGGCCGAGCAGCGCGGTGTCGACCCCCTCGACCCGGCGGCCGTCGCGTCGCTGGCCGCCGAGTGGCAGGCCGACCTCGTCGTCGTCGGTCCTGAAGCTCCGCTGGTGGCCGGTGTCGCCGACTCGGTGCGTGCTGCGGGTATCGCCTGCTTCGGACCGTCGCGCGCGGCTGCACAGCTCGAGGGGAGCAAGGCCTTCGCCAAGTCGGTGATGTCTGCAGCCGGCGTGCCCACTGCTGCCGCGCGGGTGTGCACCACCCGCGACGAAGCGATCGAGGCGCTGGACGAATTCGGCCCGCCCTACGTCGTGAAGGATGACGGGCTCGCAGCGGGCAAGGGCGTCGTCGTCACCGAAGATCGGGCAGCAGCGCTCGCCCATGCGGTCGAATGCGACCGGGTCGTCATCGAGGAGTATCTCGACGGTCCGGAGGTGTCGCTCTTCTGCGTCACCGACGGCTCGACGGTCCTTCCGCTGCTACCCGCTCAGGACTTCAAGCGGCTCGGTGATGGCGACACCGGACCGAACACCGGTGGGATGGGGGCCTACGCACCGCTGCCCTGGTTGCCCGAGCAGGTGACGCAGCAGGTGGTGCACACCGTCGCCCAGCCCACGATCGCCGAGATGGAGCGACGCGGCACGCCGTTCGTCGGTCTGCTCTACGTCGGCCTGGCGATGACATCGCGTGGTCCGCGCGTCGTGGAGTTCAATGCCCGATTCGGTGATCCCGAGACGCAGGTGGTGCTCGCGCTGCTGGAGTCTCCACTCGCCGAGGTCTTGCACGCGGCCGCTACGGGCACCCTCGCGTCGGTCGAGAAGCTGCGGTGGCGGTCCGGCGCCGCCGTCACGGTCGTCCTCGCGGCCGCGAACTACCCCGGCCAGCCGCGAACCGGCGACATCATCGACGGCAGCGAGCAGGCCGGCGTCATCCATGCCGGCACGCGGCGCCGCGACGACGGCGCAATCGTGTCATCGGGCGGCCGCGTGCTGTCGATCACGGAAGTCGGCGAGACGCTCACGCAGGCGCGCAGCCGGGCCTATGAGCTGCTCGCGACAGTCACTCTGCCGGGTGCGCAGTTCCGGTCAGACATCGCCCGTCTCGCTGCCGAGGGCGAGATCACGCTGCCCGTGGGCGCGACTGAGACAATGGACGGGTGAAGCCGACGATCCCGAATGTTCTCGCCGGGCGGTACGCCTCGGCGCGGATGGCAACGCTGTGGTCTCCGGAGCACAAGATCGTGCTCGAGCGTGAGCTGTGGCTGGCGGTCCTGCGGGCGCAGGCCGAGCTCGGGGTCGACGTGCCGGCCGGCGCGATCGACGCCTACCAAGGCGTCGTCGATCGTGGCATTGGCGCCGTCGACCTTGCCTCCATCGCCACGCGCGAGCAGGTGACCCGGCACGACGTGAAGGCGCGGATCGAGGAGTTCGCCGCACTCTCGGGTCACGAGCAGATCCACAAGGGAATGACCAGTCGCGACCTGACCGAGAATGTCGAGCAGCTTCAGGTGCTGTCGTCGCTGCGTCTGGTCCGTAGCAAGGTGCTGGCGGTGCTCGCTCGTCTGGCGCGGCGCGCGGCCGAGTACGACGAGCTCGTGATCGCCGGCCGTTCGCACAACGTCGCCGCGCAGGCGACGACACTCGGCAAGCGGTTCGCCAGCGCGGCCGATGAACTGCTCGTGGCCCTCGAGCGCCTCGACGGACTCATCGAGCGGTACCCGCTGCGGGGGATCAAGGGGCCCGTCGGTACGGCGCAGGACATGCTCGATCTACTCGACGGCGACCCTGATCGCTTCGCCCAGCTCGAAGCGCTGGTCGCGGCACACCTCGGCTTCGTCCACACGATGACGAGCGTCGGGCAGGTGTATCCACGCTCGCTCGACTACGACGTCGTGTCGGGACTCGTGCAGGTCGCAGCCGCGCCGTCGTCCTTGGCGAAGACGGTCCGCCTGATGGCCGGCATCGAGCTGGTCACCGAGGGCTTCAAGGAGGGGCAAGTCGGCTCGTCGGCCATGCCTCACAAGATGAACACGCGCAGCGCCGAGCGGATCAACGGGCTCACCGTCATCCTGCGCGGCCACGCGTCGATGCTCGGCGAGCTGGCCGGCGACCAGTGGAACGAGGGTGACGTGTCCTGCTCGGTGGT
>DASYGT010000034.1:0-99501 GCA_035999365.1 Jatrophihabitantaceae bacterium | reverse complement strand
GACAGTATCGAGCCGGTATCGACCCAGCATCGACCCTTCGACCCAGCAGACAGTCGACGCAGCCAGGATGGAGTGCGCCTTGCTCATCGGAGTCGTCCGCGAGTCCTTGTCCGGCGAAACCCGCGTCGCCGCGACGCCGGCAACAGTCACCCAACTCATCGCCCTCGGCTACGACCTCACCGTCGAGGCCGGCGCGGGCGCCCGCGCCAACCTGACCGATGAGGACTTCGCCACCGCCGGCGCGCTCATCGGTACTGCAGACCAGGCATGGGGCGCCGACATCATCTTCAAGATCAACGCTCCGACCCGCGACGAGATCGCTCGGCTGCGCGACGGTGCAACGCTGGTCAGCCTGATCAGCCCGGCCCTGGACCCCGACCTCGTCGAGGCGCTCTCAACGCGTCCCATCACCGTGCTCGCGATGGACGCCGTGCCGCGCATGTCGCGCTCGCAGGGGTTGGACGTCCTCAGCTCGATGGCGAACATCGCCGGCTACCGCGCGGTCATCGAGGCGGCCCACGTCTTCGGCCGCTTCTTCACCGGCCAGGTCACGGCTGCCGGAAAGGTGCCGCCCGCGAAGGTGCTCGTCGCGGGCGCGGGAGTAGCCGGGCTGGCGGCTATCGGCGCCGCCGGGAGCCTCGGCGCAATCGTCCGGGCCACCGACCCGCGTCCCGAGGTGGGCGACCAGGTGGCCTCCTTGGGCGGGGAGTACCTGTCCGTCGAGAACGACGAGGCCGAGGTCAGCGCCACGGGCTACGCCAAGCAGATGTCCGACGACTACAACACCCGTGCCGCACAGCTGTACGCCGATCAGGCCAAGGACGTCGACATCATCATCACGACGGCCCTGATCCCCGGCAGGCCGGCACCACTGCTGATCACGGAGGAGATGGTGGCGAGCATGCGGCCCGGCAGCGTGATCGTCGATATGGCTGCGCAGCAAGGCGGCAACGTGGCCGGCACGGTTGCCGGGGAGATCGTCGTCACCGACAACAACGTGTCGATCATCGGCTACACCGATCTTCCCGGCCGGCTGCCGACACAGGCTTCGCAGCTGTTCGGGACGAACCTGGTCAACCTGATGAAGCTGTTGACTCCGGAGAAGGACGGTCAGCTCGTTCTGGACTTCGACGATGTGGTGCAGCGTTCGATGACGGTGGTCCGCAACGGTGAGAAGACCTGGCCGCCGCCGCCCGTGCAGGTCTCGGCCGCGCCGCCGGCGAAGGCTGCCGCACCGGTGAAACAGGAGAAGCCACCGCCATCACCGAGCCGCAAGTACATCCTCGTCGGCGTCGGAGTGCTCGCGCTCTTCCTGCTGACGGCGTTCTCGCCGAACCAACTCATCGGCAACTTCACCGTCTTCGTGCTGGCGATCGTTATCGGCTACTACGTGATCGGCAAGGTGCACCACGCGCTGCACACCCCGTTGATGTCGATCACCAATGCGATCTCAGGCATCATCATCGTCGGCGCACTCCTGCAGATCGGCCATCACGACACCGTGATCACTGTGGTGTCGTTCGTCGCGATCCTGCTAGCGAGCATCAACATATTCGGTGGCTTCGCCGTGACGCGGCGGATGCTCGGCATGTTCTCGAAGGGCTGATTCGATGACTGCCGCGACGGCCGCACAGGCCGCCTACATCGTCGCCGCGCTGCTCTTCATCATGAGCCTCGCGGGGCTGTCGAAGCACGAGACCTCCAAGCAGGGCATCGCCTTCGGCATGTCGGGCATGGTGATCGCGCTCGTCGCAACCATCGGCCTCGCATCCCGCAGCATCGCCGCCACGGGCATCGGCCTCATCGCGATCGCCATGGTCATCGGCGCCGTGATCGGGCTGCTGCGTGCCCGCAGCGTCGCGATGACCGGCATGCCCGAGCTGATCGCGATGCTGCACAGCTTCGTCGGTCTGGCTGCCGTGCTCGTCGGATGGGACGGGTACTACGCCGTCGAATCAAAGGGCAGGGCGCAGACCGAGATCGGCCACGACCTGTTGCGGATCCATCACGCCGAGGTGTTCATCGGTGTGTTCATCGGAGCCGTGACGTTCACCGGTTCGATCGTCGCGTTCCTCAAGCTGTCGGCACGGATCAAGTCCAGCCCGCTCATGCTGCCCGGGCGAAACATCCTGAACCTGGGCGCACTCGTAGCCTTTGCCGGGCTGACGGTTGCCTTCGTCGCAGGGCCGAAGCTCGGCCTGCTCGTCGCCGTCACGGCGGTGGCGCTCGCACTGGGCTGGCACCTGGTGGCCTCGATCGGCGGTGGCGACATGCCCGTCGTCGTGTCGATGCTGAACAGCTACTCGGGATGGGCCGCAGCGGCGTCGGGGTTCCTGCTCGACAACAACCTGCTCATCGTCACGGGCGCACTCGTCGGGTCATCCGGTGCCTACCTCTCCTACATCATGTGCAAGGCGATGAACCGCTCGTTCATCTCGGTGATCGCCGGCGGATTCGGTATCGAGGCCAGCGCGGGTGCCGACACCGATCTCGGTGACTACCGCGAGATCAACGCAGCCGACGCCGCCGACCTGCTCAAGGACGCTTCGTCGGTGATCATCACGCCGGGCTACGGCATGGCGGTGGCACAGGCGCAGTACCCGGTGGCGGATTTGACGAAGCGGCTGCGTGAGCGCGGCGTCGACGTGCGTTTCGGCATCCATCCGGTTGCGGGACGGCTGCCCGGGCACATGAACGTCCTGCTCGCCGAGGCGAAGGTGCCCTACGACATCGTCCTCGAGATGGACGAGATCAACGACGATTTCGCCGAGACCTCGGTCGTCCTCGTGATCGGCGCGAACGACACGGTGAATCCGGCGGCGATGGACGATCCCACCAGCCCGATCGCAGGCATGCCGGTGCTGCACGTCTGGGAATCGCGCAACGTCATCGCCTTCAAGCGGTCGATGGCAGCCGGGTACGCAGGCGTGCCGAACCCGCTGTTCTACAAGGACAACACGCAGATGCTCTTCGGTGACGCGAAGGAGCGGGTCGAGGACATCATCAAGCAGCTGTAACCGCCAGGGTCACTCGGCAGCCACCCGAGCGCAGCCTGGTTAAGGTTGCTGAATGGAGTTCCGTCGCCTCGGTGATTCCGGGCTGCCCGTATCCGTCGTCGGTCTCGGGACGAACAACCTCGGTATGAAGCTCGACGACGAACAGAGCCGGGCCGTGGTGCACACCGCTCTCGACGAGGGCATCACCCTGTTCGACACCGCCGACTCCTACGGCGCTTCCGAGGAGCGCCTCGGCGAACTGCTGCGCGGCCGACGCACTGACGTGATCATCGCAACGAAGTTCGGCGGAGACGTCCGCAAACGCGGAAACGACAACGGCGAGGACTGGGACGCCCGCGGCTCGCGACGTTACATTCTGCGCTCGGTCGAGTCGTCGCTACGCCGCCTGCAAACCGACTGGATCGACCTCTATCAGCTGCACCGGCCAGACCCGGCAACCCCGGTCGAGGAGACCCTGTCGGCACTGACAGACCTCGTGCGCGCCGGCAAGGTGCGCTACATCGGGAGTTCGAACTTCTCCGGATGGCAGGTCGCCGACGCGGAATGGGTCGCCCGAACACGTGGTCACGTCCGCTTCGTCAGCGCACAGAACGAGTACAGCCTGCTCGAGCGAGGCATCGAAGACGACCTGGTTCCCGCCCTGGAGCAGTACGGCATCGGACTGCTGCCGTACTTCCCCCTCGCGAGCGGCCTGTTGAGTGGGAAATACCTGCGGGGTGAGCAGCCGCCGCAGGGCAGCAGGCTGCAGATGTGGGGCCGGGAGTCGGTGCTCACGGACGAGGTGTTCGACACGCTCGAGGCGCTGAGCTCCTTCGGCGCGGCACGCGGGTTGACGCTGCTCGACGTGGCGATCGGTGGCCTCGCCGCACAGCCGGCCGTCGCCAGCGTGATCGCCGGTGCGACATCGGCGGAGCAGGTGCGGGCGAATGTCGCCGCGGCGCGATGGCAGCCGACCCTTGACGACCTTGCCGAACTGGACGAACTGACCTCATGACGGCTACAGCGCTGCCGCCGCTGCGTGACATCACCAGCACCCGCACGACGCTGCACTGGATCGCCGAGAACGTACTGGCGGCACAGCAGTACGCCGCGAACGAGCAGCTCGCACTGACGAGCACGCCGCACGGATTCGCCACCGGGTGGTTCCCCGCTGACGGCGCCGACTTGCGCATCCGCGTGGAGGGCGACCAGGTGATCCGCGAGACCACCGGCCAGGACACGCGCGAGCCGATCCGCGGCGAGTTCGACCCGGATGCAGCGGAGTTGCTGTACGCCTGGTGGGGGTTGGGGCAGGAGGTGCTCACCCGCATGGAAGCGGGCGCCGGCGAAAGCATCAGCCCGGTGGTCCTCTGGCCCGAACACTTCGATATCGCGGTGACACTGACGAGACCGGACGCGCGCGCGATCAACCTGGGCTTCTCCCCCGGCGACGAATTCAGCGCCCAGCCCTACGTCTACGCCGGTCCGTGGGAGGTACCGACGGGCGACTTCTGGAACGCACCTTTCGGCGCGTACCGCACCTACGAGCAGATCGCCGGCGGGGATCCGTTCGCGACGGCCGACGACTTCCTCGCCGCAGCGCGTGCCGAGTTCAGCTAGCCGCGCAGAAAGGCGAACTCGGCCACGGCGCGCTCGACGGCGGAGCGCAACGCTGCGACATCCGGGCCGTGCCGCAGGATCTCGCGCGACAGGCTGGGCAGCACACTCCGTGCGCCATCACCGAACACGCGCTGGACGTCATCGGCAGTGCCGCCCTGGGCGCCGATACCCGGCACGAGGAACGGACCGTTGAAGTTCTGAATATCGACATCGACCTCCCCGACAGTCGCTCCGACGACGACGCCGAACGAGCCGCGGCCCGAGGTATTGCGCTCGGCCACCTCATCCAGGACAACCTGAGCGACAGTGCGCCCGTCGGACACCCGCGCGTGCTGGACCTGGGGTCCCTCAGGATTCGACGTGAGAGCCAGCACGAACGCTCCGGTGCCGTGCTCGGCGCAGCTGTCGAACACCGGCTGCAGTGACCCGACGCCGAGGTACGGCGAGACGGTGATCGCGTCTACGGCGAGCGGAGCGGCCGGATCGAGGTATGCCTCGGCGTAGGCAGCCATCGTGGTGCCGATGTCGCCGCGCTTGACGTCGAGCAGCACCAACGCGCCGGCGGAGCGGCAGGCGGCGACAGTGCGTTCGAGGGCGGCGATTCCGGCCGAGCCGAACCGTTCGAAGAACGCCGACTGCGGCTTGACGACAGCGGTGTGGCCTGCGAAGGCTCGCACGCAGATGTCGGCAAATCGGCCCACCCCGTCGGCATCTCGCGACAGGTTCCAGGCGTCCAGCAGACCTGGGTGCGGATCGATACCGACGCACAGGGATCCGCGCTCGTCCAGTGCGCGCGTGAGCCGCGCGCCGAACGGATCGGTCATCCTGCGCCCGCCTCGGCAGCAGAGGGGGCGAGCCTTCGCTCGGGCGCGCGGTGTGCCTGCCCGACCGCATCGGCCAGCGACGCGAAGCCGCGCTCGTCCAAGGCTCGCTCCAGCTCGGCGAGCACGCGAACCGGGGCGTCGGGATCACCGAACACCGCCGTGCCGACCGATACCGCCGACGCACCGGCGAGGATGAACTGCAGCGCGTCGAGACCCGAGCGAATGCCCCCCATGCCGAGAATCGGCAGGTGCGGGAGCGCCTGGTGCACCTGCCACACGCAGCGCACCGCCACCGGGCGGATCGCCGGGCCCGACAGCCCGCCGGTGACGCCGCCCAGCGCCGGGGCCATGGTGTCGGTGTCGATCACCATGCCGAGCAGCGTGTTGATGAGCGAGAAACCGTCGGCGCCCGCCTCAGCGCAGGCGCGCGCGATCAGGGTGATGTCGGTGACGTCGGGCGACAGCTTGGCGAACACCGGGACGGCGGGGTCGGCCGCGCGCCGCACTGCACCGATCACGCGCGAGGAGGCAATCGCGTCGCAGGCGAAGACCTGCCCACGATTCTCGACGTTCGGGCAGGAGATGTTCACCTCGATCATGTGCACGGCTGGATTACCGCGGAGACGGCGCGCCAGCTCGACGAACTCATCGGTGTGACCGCCCGCGATCGACACGACCGTGCGGGCGCCCTGCCGTGCCAACCAGTCCAGGTCGTTGTCGATGAATGATTCGATGCCCGGACCCTGCAGCCCGATCGAGTTGAGCATCCCGCTGGGGGTCTCGGCCATCCGTGGGGTCGGGCGTCCCGAGCGGGGGCGCGTCATGATCGACTTCGTGACAACCGCGCCGAGCTGCGCGACATCGAAGAACTGATGCAGCTCACGACCGGCTGCGGCGCAGCCCGAGGCGGTCAGCACGGGATTGGGCATCCGGAACCACGCGAGCGACGCGCTCATGTCGGCCATCAGTGGCCCCCCATTGCATCCGCGCCGACGAGATCGGGCGGCAGCGTGCCGATGTCGTTCCAGCGGACGCGGTCGGCGTCGAAGACAGGGCCGTCGACGCACGAGCGGACGAACCGCGATCGCCCGTCGTCCCCCCGCACCGGAAGGACACAGGTCATGCAGACGCCGATGCCGCAGGCCATCGCCTCCTCGACCGCTACCTGCGCGCGGATCGCCCGCACGCGCGCGATATCGCCGACCGCACGCAACATCGGCATCGGGCCGCAGGCATAGACGATCTCGGCGCCGATCCGCTCGATCGCTTCGGGCAGTACGTCGGTGACCAGTCCGGCCACACCGGCGGACCCGTCGTCGGTCGTCACCGTGACCTCGCCCACGGCACGCCTCGCGACGACCTCGCCGAACAATCGCGACGCCGTAGCGGCCCCGAGCACGATCTCGACGGGAGAGCCGCCCGCCAGCAACGCGTGGGCGAGCGGGATCAGGGGAGCAGTTCCGTAGCCGCCGCCGACGAGCACCGCGGGAGCGGGCCCGGCCGGCAGCGGGAAGGGCGTGCCGAGCGGACCGACCAGATCAAGTGACTGGCCCGGCTGCTGCTCGAGAAGCCAGCGCGTGCCCGGACCGTGTGCCGCGACGACGAACTGGATCGTCGATGCGTACCCGCCGCTCGCGGTGGCGCCGTAGAGCGCGAATGCGCGCCGCAGCAGCATCGCCGAATTCTCACCGCCGACCGCGACCGCGACGAAGTGGCCCGCTTGGAAGCCGGCCGCGATGCCGGGTGCGACGACGGTGAATTGGACGTATTCCCCCACCGGCTGCACGGCGAAGATCTCGCCCGTCTCGTGCACGGGCCCCGCCGTCGGGCGAGCCAGGTCCGACGTGCCCACTGTGTTCGCTGGGCTCACTGTGCTCCGCCGCGCCAGGACGCGAGCTGCGCGTGCAGGTCCTGCAGCGAGCGCACACCGACCTCGCCGCGGATCAACTCCTCGATGCCCTGCACTGCCGCGGCCGCCGCCTGCACGGTCGTCAGGCACGGGATGCCGGCCGATACCGCCGCGGTGCGGATCTCGTAGCCGTCGACCCGTGGCCCCGAGTTACCCGGTGAGCCCCACGGGGTGTTGAGCACGAGATCGACCTCGCCGGCCAAGATCTTCTCGACGATGTTGCCCGGGCCGTCGCTGAACTTGCCGACGACCTCGGCGCTCACCCCGTTGCGGCGCAGTACCTGCGCAGTGCCCGTCGTCGCCAGGATGCGGAAGCCGAGATCGGACAGCCGCTTGACGGGGAATATCGCCGCCCGTTTGTCGCGGTTGGCGATGCTGACGAACACGGTGCCCTCAAGTGGGAGCGGTCCGTACGCCGCCGCCTGGCTCTTGGCGAATGCGGTGCCGAAGGTGGCGTCAAAGCCCATCACCTCACCGGTGGACTTCATCTCCGGCCCGAGCAGTGAATCCACGTGCGAGCCGTCAGCGCTGCGGAAGCGGTGGAAGGGCAGCACGGCCTCCTTCACCGCGATCGGGGCGTCGGCCGGCAGGTCGCCGCCGTCACCGGTGCGCGGGAGAAGTCCCTCGGCCCGCAACTGCGCGATCGTCGTGCCCATCGCGATCCGTGCCGCCGCTTTGGCCAGTGGCACGGCCGTGGCCTTGGAGACGAACGGCACCGTGCGGCTCGCCCGGGGGTTCGCCTCGAGGACGTAGAGCACGTCGCCGGCCAGCGCGTACTGCACGTTGATCAGGCCGAGCACGCCGACACCCTGCGCGAGTGCGAGGGTCGACGCGCGCACCCGTGCGATGTCACCTGCGCCGAGCGTGATCGGTGGCAGGGCGCAGGCCGAGTCGCCGGAATGAATGCCGGCTTCCTCGATGTGCTCCATCACCCCGCCGAGGTAGAGCTCCGTGCCGTCGAACAGCGCGTCGACGTCGATCTCGACAGCGTCGTCGAGGAAACGGTCGACGAGAACCGGATGGTCAGGCGTGATCTCGGTGGCCCGGGAGATGTAGTCCGAGAGGTGGCCCTCGTCGTACACGATCTCCATGCCCCGGCCGCCGAGCACGTAGGACGGTCGCACCAGTACCGGATAGCCGATGGAATCCGCGACCGCCTTCGCCTCGTCGAACGAGGTGGCGGTGCCGTGCTTCGGAGCGGGCAGTCCCGCCGCGGCGAGCACCCGGCCGAACGCGCCGCGGTGTTCGGCGAGGTCGATCGCCTCCGGCTGCGTGCCGAGGATCGGGACACCGGCGTCCTTGAGGCGTTGCGCGAGGCCGAGAGGTGTCTGGCCGCCCAGGGTGCAGATCACGCCGGCGACCTCGCCGGACTGCTGCTCGGAGTGCACGACCTCGAGGACATCCTCGAAGGTGAGCGGCTCGAAGTAGAGCCGGTCTGCCGTGTCGTAGTCCGTCGACACGGTCTCCGGGTTGCAGTTGACCATCACCGTCTCGAAGCCGGCGCTGCGCAGCGCCATGACGGCGTGCACGCACGAGTAGTCGAACTCGATGCCCTGTCCGATTCGGTTCGGGCCGCTGCCGAGGATGATCACCTTCTGCCGGTCGTGCTGCGGAGCGACCTCGGTCTCCTCGTCGTAGGAGGAGTAGTGGTACGGCGTCGACGCATCGAACTCGGCGGCACACGTGTCGACGGTCTTGAACACCGGCCGGATGCCGGCACGCAGGCGCAGCAGCCGCACGCCGTCTTCACCCGCCAGCTCGGGCCGCAGGGCCGCGAGCTGACGATCGGAGATGCCGTGCCGCTTCGCCCGCCGTAGCAGCTGCGGAGTGAGCGCCGCAGCGTCGGCGATCTCCTCGCGCAATTCGGTGACCTGGGCGATCTGGTCGATGAACCAGGGATCGATGCCGCTGTCGGATGCCACCTGCTCGACGCTGCAGCCCGCCCGCAGCGCGCGCTCGACGTGATACAGCCGGCCGTCGGTCGGAATCCGCACCGCTGCACGTAGCTCATCGGGAGTCATCTCTGGATCAGGACGCGTCCAGAAGCCGGCGTCCTTGGTCTCCATGGACCGCAACGCCTTGCCGAGTGCCTCGGTGAAGTTACGGCCGATCGCCATCGCCTCGCCGACGCTCTTCATGTGTGTCGTCAGAACCGGGTCGGCGCCGGGGAACTTCTCGAACGCGAAGCGCGGGATCTTCACGACGACGTAGTCGAGCGCCGGTTCGAAGGCGGCCGGCGTCTTGCGGGTGATGTCGTTGGGGATCTCGTCGAGGGTGTAGCCCACTGCGAGCTTGGCCGCGATCTTGGCGATCGGGAAGCCGGTGGCCTTGCTGGCCAGCGCACTCGACCGCGATACGCGAGGGTTCATCTCGATCACGATCATGCGTCCCGTGCGGGGGTCGATCGCGAACTGGATGTTGCATCCGCCGGTATCGACGCCGACGGCGCGTAGTACCGCGATGCCGACGTCGCGCATGTGCTGGTACTCGCGGTCGGTGAGCGTCATTGCCGGGGCGACAGTGATCGAGTCGCCGGTGTGCACGCCCATCGGGTCGACGTTCTCGATCGAGCAGACCACGACCACGTTGTCGTGCTTGTCGCGCATGAGTTCGAGCTCGAACTCCTTCCAGCCGAAGACGGATTCCTCGACCAGCACCTCGTGCACGGGGCTGGCGGCCAAGCCGCGGGCGACCATCGTCCGGACCTGCTCCGCGTCGGCGGCCATGCCCGAGCCGAGACCACCCATCGTGAAGGACGGGCGGATCACGACCTGGTTGCCGACGGTCTCGGCGAAGGCAATCGCGTCCTCGAGTGTGTGGCAGACCCTGGACGCGGGCGTCTCCGCTCCCACCTGGCGCACGATCTCCTTGAAACGCTGGCGGTCCTCACCGCGCTGGATCGCCTCGATGTCGGCACCGATCAGCTCGACGCCGTACTTCTCCAGGACGCCCGCCTCGTGCAGCGCGACGGCGAGGTTCAGCGCGGTCTGTCCGCCGAGCGTCGGCAGCAGCGCGTCCGGGCGCTCAACGGCGATCACCCGTTCGACGAACTCCGGCGTCAGCGGCTCGATGTAGGTGGCGTCGGCGAACTCCGGGTCGGTCATGATCGTGGCCGGATTGGAGTTGATCAGGCTGACCCGGTAGCCCTCGCTGCGCAGAACCCGGCAGGCCTGCGTGCCCGAATAGTCGAACTCGCAGGCCTGTCCGATCACGATCGGCCCCGAGCCGATGACCAGGATGTGCTCGATGTCGGTGCGCTTGGGCATCAGCGTGCCCCCGCACCGAGCAGGTCGGCGAATCTGTCGAACAGATAGGCGGCATCGTGTGGGCCCGCCGCGGCCTCCGGGTGGTACTGCACGCTGAAGGCCGGGACGTCGCGGGCGATCAGCCCCTCGACGACGCCGTCGTTGAGGCAGACGTGACTCACCTCGACGGCGCCGAATTCGGTGTCGGTCGCCCGCCCGACCGGTGCGTCGACGGCGAAGCCGTGATTGTGTGCGGTGATCTCGACCTTACCGGTGGCGAGATCCTGCACCGGCTGGTTGATCCCCCGGTGACCGTAGCCGAGCTTGTAGGTGCCGAAGCCGAACGCCCTGCCGAGGATCTGGTTGCCGAAGCAGATGCCGAACACCGGCAGGCCGCCGCGCACCAGCTCACGCACGGTGGCCACCGCGTCGTCGGCAGTCGCCGGATCCCCCGGTCCGTTCGCGAGGAACACCGCGTCGGGGCGGGTGGCAAGCACGTCCTGCGCGGATGCGGTGGACGGGAGTACGTGTGTGGTGATGCCGCGCTCGGCCATCCGGTGCGGTGTCATCGACTTGATGCCGTAGTCGAGCGCGGCGACGGTGAATCGCTCTGTGCCGATCGCGTCCACCCGGTACGGCCGCGGGGTGGTGACCTCGGCGGACAGGTCGGCGCCGGTCATCGCGGGTGCCTCGCGCACGATCCGGAGCAGCGCCTCCGGGTCGGTGTGCACGCTCGATATGCCACAGCGCATCGCACCGCGTTCGCGTAGGTGGCGGGTGAGGGCACGAGTGTCGATGCCGCTGATACCCACCACTCCCTGCGCGACAAGTTCGTCCTGCAGCGTGCGCTGCGCGCGCCAGCTCGACGACCGGCGCGACGGGTCGCGGACCACATAGCCGGCGACCCAGATGCGGCGCGACTCCGGGTCCTCGTCGTTCATGCCGGTGTTGCCGATGTGCGGTGCGGTCTGCACGACGACCTGCCGGTGGTACGACGGGTCGGTCAGCGTCTCCTGATAGCCGGTCATTCCGGTGGAGAAGACGGCCTCGCCGACCGTCTCACCGATCGCCCCGAACGCCTCTCCGGAGAACGTTCGGCCGTCTTCGAGCGCGAAGATCGCTGTTGTCACGCCTGCTCCACCAGTCGGGGTCTCATGCGGGTACCGCGGTGACGAGCGCGCCGTCCAGCACGCTCGGCTTGCCCCGCCGGAACGTCGAGACAACCCGGGCAGGCAGCTCGAGACCGGCGAAGGGGGTGTTGCGCGAACGCGACGCGAACGAGTCGGGAACGACCACGTGGCGTCCCGCCGGGTCGACGAGGGTGAGATTGGCCGGCTCCCCCGCCTCGATCGCGCGACCGTGAGCGGGCAGCCGCCCGATCAGCGCCGGACGCACGCTCATCCGGTCCGCGACGCCGGCCCAGTCGAGCAGCCCCGTCTCGACCATCGTGCGGGCGACGACACCGAGCGCGGTCTCGAGCCCGATCATCCCGAAGGCGGCCTCACCGAACGCGTGATCCTTGTCATGCGGGGCATGTGGTGCGTGGTCGGTGGCCACCGCGTCGATAGTGCCGTCGGCGAGTGCCGCCCGCAGCGCCTCGACATCGGCGCCCGGGCGCAGCGGCGGATTCACCTTGTACACGGGGTCGTAGCCCGAAAGCAGATCGCAGGTGAGCAACAGGTGGTGCGGCGTCACTTCTGCGGTGACGTCGATGCCCCGCTGCTTGGCCCACCTCAGGATGTCGACGGTCTCGGCAGTCGAGACATGGCAGACGTGCAGCCGTGACCCGGTGTGCGCGGCGAGCATCACGTCACGGGCGACGATGCTCGATTCGGCGACACCGGGCCACCCGCTCAGCCCGAGCCGGCCGGACACCTCGCCCTCATGCGCGCACGCGTGCTCATCGGCCAGGCGAGGGTCCTGCGCGTGCTGTGCCACGACGGCGTCGAACGGTTTGACGTATTCCAGCGCCCGTCGCATCAGCCGCGCGTCGTGCACGCAATGCCCGTCGTCGCTGAAGACCCGCACCGCGGCCGCCGACCGCGCCATTCCGGCGATCTCGGCGAGCTGCTCCCCTGCCAGTCCCCGCGAGACGGCGCCGACGGGCCGGACGTCGACCAATCCGGCCCGCTCCCCCAGCTGGGCCACCTGCTCGACGATCTCGGCCGTGTCGGCGACGGGCGTGGTGTTGGCCATCGCGTGCACCGCCGTGAAGCCACCCAGGGCGGCCGCTGCCGATCCGGTGCGCACCGTTTCGGCGTCCTCCCGCCCAGGCTCGCGCAGATGTGTATGCAGGTCGACGAATCCCGGCAGCAGGATCAATCCAGCGGCATCGATCACGTCGGCATCAGCACCGTCGACGTTGCGGCCGACTGCAGCGATCACGCCGCCATCGAGCAGCACGTCGACCGGTGCACCGCCGAGGGGTGCGGCGCCGCGAATCAACAAACTCATGCGTTGGCTCCGTCCAGCACAGGCAGATCGGCCCCGGCGAGCAGCCGGTAGAGAACCGCCATCCGTACGGCCACACCGGCTTGGACCTGGTCAAGGACGACCGACCGCGCACTGTCAGCGGCGAGCGAGGAGATCTCGAGACCCCGGTTCATCGGGCCCGGATGCAACACGGGGACATCCTCCGCGAGCAGGTCGAGGCGGGCCGGGCTGAGGCCGTAACTCGTCGCGTACTCGCGCTCGGTCGGGAAGTATCCGCCCGCCATCCGCTCACGCTGCACCCGCAACATCATCACCGCATGCACGTCGCCGTGCGCCTTGCCCGACAACACCGAATCGAGATCCCAGCTCGTCGCTGCCGGCCAGCTGCCGACGCCCGCTGGCATCAGCGTCGGTGGCGCGACGAGCGTGACGCGCGCACCCAAGGTTTGCAACAGAAGCACGTTCGAGCGCGCGACCCGGCTGTGCGCGATGTCGCCGACGATCGCCACGTGTCGGTCGGTGAGATCCCCGATGCGGGCACGGAGTGCGTACGCATCGAGCAGCGCCTGGGTCGGGTGCTCGTGCGTGCCGTCGCCTGCGTTGACGAGATGGCAGTCGACCCACCCGGCGATGCGCTGCACGGCGCCGGAGGCCGGATGGCGAACGACCATGGCATCGACCCCCATGGCAGCCACCGTCAAGGCGGTGTCGCGCAGGCTCTCACCCTTGCTCACGCTCGATCCCTTGGCACTGACGTTGATCACATCGGCCGACAGCCACTTGCCGGCGATCTCGAAGGACGACCGGGTGCGCGTCGAGTCCTCGAAGAAGAGGTTCACGACGGTGCGGCCACGCAACGGAGGCAGCTTCTTGACCTCGCGGGTCTGTATCGAATGCATCTGCTGCGCCGTGTCGAGGATCCCCAGCGCATCCTCACGCGAGAGGTCGGCGGCTGAGAGCAGGTTGCGGCCGAGGCTCATTCCGCCGCTCCTTCCGTCACGAGCACGGAGTCCGCACCGTCGATCTCGGTCAGCGCGACCCGCACGCTCTGCGATAGGGACGTGGGGAGGTTCTTGCCGACGTAGTCGGCCCGGATCGGGAGCTCGCGGTGGCCGCGATCGACGAGCACCGCCAACTGCACTGCGCGCGGACGGCCGAGTTCGTTGATGGCGTCCAGCGCGGCCCGAATCGTTCTCCCGGAGAAGAGCACGTCGTCGACCAGGATCGCGGTGCGGTTGCTCACGCCGCCGCGCGGTTCGACCGTGGCGCCGATCGGGCGGACACCGCGCAGCCGGAGGTCGTCACGGTGGAGGGTGACGTCGAGCGAGCCCACCGGGATCTCGACCCCGGCGAAGACCTCGATGCGCGCGGCCAGGCGGTGGGCAAGCGGCACGCCGCGGGTGGGGATGCCGAGCAGTACCGCGTCGAAATCGATCTTTGCGATGTGCTCGATGATCTGGTGGGCGATGCGGTCGACGATCCGGGCGACGTCTGCGTCAGCGAGGACACAGGTGGGGCTTTCCCCAGGCGCGCGGGCAGGACCGGACACGGGACCTCCTTGTCCGCCTCACAGGACGGGCCATTAAAGGATGTCTATCCGGGTCACTGTAGCAATGCGGCCAACCGTCTTGATGCGCGCTCAGTCCGTCGGGGTGTCGCCGCCGGAGATCCCCGCGGGCTCGGCCGGTGGCCGGTCGCGCACGATCCGGGCGAGTACGCCGTTGATGAAGCGCGGGGACTCATCCGTGGACAGCGATTTCGCCAGCTCGACGGCCTCGTCGATCGCCACGGCGTCGGGCACATCGTCACGCCAGACCAGTTCGTACACCCCCACGCGCAGCACGGCACGGTCGACATCGGGCATTCGGGCGACCGTCCAGCCGTCGGCGAACGACGTCAAGATCTCATCGATGCGCGCCGCGTGGGCGCTGACCCCTTCGACCAGCTCGACCGTGTAGTCGTTCACCGGCGGGTCAGCGAGAGCGATGCGCTCGGCCAGCGTCTGGACCGGCGCGACACTGCGCACGTCGGCCTCGTACAGCACGTCGACCGCACGCTTGCGCGCCTTGCTCCGCGCGCTCATCGGCAGGCCGACATGTCAGCAGCCACAGATCACGAGTTGACGCGGCCCAGGTAGCGCCCGTCGCGGGTGTCGACCTTGACCTTCTCGCCGGTGGTGACGAACAGCGGCACTTGGATCTCGGCACCGGTCTCGAGTGTCGCCGGCTTCGTTCCGCCGGTAGCGCGGTCGCCCTGGACGCCCGGGTCGGTGTGGCTGATGACGAGTTCGACGCTGGTCGGAAGTTCGAGGTACAGCGCAGTTCCCTCGTGCACGGCGACCGCGACCTCGGCGTTGTCCAGGAGGTAGTTCGCGGCGTCGCCCACCGTCTCGGCCGGCACGTGCACCTGGTCGAAGGTGTCGCTGTCCATGAACACGAAGTCGCTGCCTTCCTTGTACAGGAAGCTCATGCCGCGCTTGTCCACCGTGGCCGTCTCGACCTTGGTGCCGGCGTTGAACGTTCGGTCGACGACCTTGCCCGAAAGCACGTTCTTCAGCGTCGTTCGGACGAAGGCGCCGCCCTTGCCGGGCTTGACGTGCTGGAACTCGACAACCGTCCACAGCTGACCGTCGATGTTGAGGACAAGGCCGTTCTTGAGGTCGTTGGTAGTGGCCACGACGGGTCAGTCTAGTTGACGCGAGGCGGCGCTATTCAGTCGCTCCGGTGTGCGCGGTCTGCCAGGGTGCGGACGTGATAGCGAGTCTCGGGGCCGGGCTGGTCGCCGGGCTCGGCATCGCCATGCCCGTGGGTGCCATCGGTGCCTACCTGGTCGGTCTCGCTGCGAGCGCGCCTGCGTGTATCTCCTCGGCGGCTGCAGCGGGCGTCGCATCCACCGACGGGCTCTACGCACTTGTCGCTGTCACCGCTGGAGCGGCCCTCGAATCGGCACTGCGACCAGCGGCTACCTGGCTGCGCTGGCTGTCGGTGGCCGTCCTGTGCCTGATCGCAGCGGGCACGCTCGCCACGGCGCTCGGGCGCTCACCGACGCCCAGCGGAGCCCGGCGCAGCGCGGCACTCACCGCGACCCCGCTGCGCGCGTACGCCCTGCTGCTCGGTCTCACGGCACTCAACCCGGCAACCCTCGCCTACTTCACCAGCCTGGTGCTGGGGCGCCAGGCGAGCGGTGCGCCGACCACAGCCGACCGCGCGGCCTTCGTCGCCGGAGCCTTCGCCGCTTCGCTCGCCTGGCAGCTGACGCTGACCCGCGGCGGCGCGGCCCTCGGTCATGCTGCGCGTGGGCGCCGTGGGCAGCTCACGATCGCCGCAGTGTCCAGCGTTGTGATGCTGGCGTTCGCCGCAGAGGTCGCGTTCCGGTGAGCCACCGGTTCAGTGCGGGACGTACACCTTGTAGGTCGTGAACGCCCGCACCAGCGGCATCCCTACGACGCGGTAGATCGTCTCCATGCGCTCGATCTCCAGACCTGAGTGGGACAGCAGGCTGCCGACACGGTCCGGGGTGCGCGCCCGGCCGGGTTCGTGGCTGCCCGACAGCCACCCCGCGCAGAGGTCGGCGAGGACGAACCGACCCGATCGGTGCAGCACGCGGGCGACCTCGGCCAGGCCGCGGCGCTGGTCGCGCCAATGGTCGAAGGAGCTCGTGCTCACCACCAGGTCGAAATGATCGTCGGCGAACGGCAGCTGCTCGGCGTTCGCCTGCACGAACTGCTCGATGCCTTCCGCCCGCTCGCGGGCGATGCGGACCATCTCGATGGCGGGATCGACACCGATGAGTTCCAGCGCATTCGGCAGCCGGGCGTTCATCTGCCGTAGGAGCGCTCCCGAACCGCATCCGACGTCCAGCACGCGCAACGGCACCGGCACGGCGGTGAGCGCGACATCGGCCGAACGGTTCACGATGACGCTGTGCCAGAGTGCCCGCGGGCCGGCTTCGTAGTCCGCGGCGCGCGCATTGAATTGCGCGATGTCGCGATTGTCAGCCATCGGCGTCGAGCCTGGACGAGATCCATGACAGCGCGAGCACGTACCCGTCGACGCCGAGGCCGACGATCACGCCCGTGGCGTGCGCGGAAACGAAGCTGTGCTGCCGGAACGCCTCCCGCTTGTGCACGTTGCTGATGTGTACCTCGACGAGCGGCGCAGTCAGCATCGCGCAGGCGTCGGCGAGTGCCACAGAAGTGTGGGTGAGCGCACCCGCATTGAGCACGACGGGCGTTCCGTCGTCAGCGGCGGCGTGCAGCCATTCGAGGAGCTGACCCTCGTGATCGGTCTGGCGGACCTCGACATCGAGCCCGAGCTCGGAGCCGCCGCCGATGCACAGCGCCTCGAGCTCGGCGTAGGACGCGGACCCGTAGACGTCGGGCTCACGCGTGCCGAGCCGGCCCAGGTTCGGGCCGTTGAGCACGAGGACGCGGCGCCCGGCAGCCGTCATGTCGACACCTCCGAATAGGCGGCGGCAAGCACGACGGGATCGGGATCGTCGACGGCCACCGGCATGGCCAGACCCTCCAGGACGATGAATCGGACGCGATTCCCCCGTGCCTTCTTGTCGATTCGCATCGTGTCGAGCAGCGAAGGGAACGCGTCGCGACGATAAGCCGTCGGAAGCCCCAATTCCGTGAGGATTGCGGCGTGTCGGGCCGCCGTCGCCTCGTCGAGGCGCCCGAGTCGACGCCCGAGCGCCGCCGCGTACACCAGGCCGATCGACACAGCCTCACCGTGGCGCCAGCGGTAGCCCTCGGCACGTTCGATGGCGTGCCCCAGCGTGTGGCCGTAGTTCAGGATCTCGCGCAGGCCCAACTCGGTCAGGTCGGCTCCGACAACCTCCGCCTTGACGCGCACCGACCGCTCGACGAGTTCCCGCTCGACCGCACTTCCCACCCGTGCCGCCGCAGCCGGGTCGAGCTCGATCAGCTCGAGGATCTGCGGATCGGCGATGAAGCCACACTTCACCACCTCGGCCATGCCGGCGAGGTAGTCGGCCGCGGGCAACGTCGCCAATGCCTCCAGGTCGCAGACCACACCGGCCGGCGGGTGAAACGCCCCGACGAGGTTCTTGCCCCGACCGGTGTTGATGCCGGTCTTGCCGCCGACGGCGGCGTCGACCATGCCGGCGAGCGTCGTCGGCACGTGCACGACACGCACGCCGCGCAACCACGCCGCAGCAACCCAACCCGCAAGATCGGTGGTGGCGCCGCCACCGAGACCCACGATCGCGTCCGATCGGGTGAAGCCGAGGGTGCCGAGGGTGTCCCAGCACGCGCCGGCCACCGCCAGCGTCTTCGCCGCTTCGCCGTCGGGTACTTCGATCAGGTGCGCGTCGAAGGCAAGCGCGGCGAGTTCGTCGCGTAGCGACTGGGCACGGCCCGACAGCGTCGGCGGGTGAATGACTGCGACCCGTGACGGCGCGCCGAGCGCGGCCGCGACCTCTCCGCCCAGCCCGCGGCCGATCACGACGTCATACGGGACCGTTCCGCGAACGGTGATGCGAGTGCTCATCGAGGATCCACGCTCGCCTGCGGGCGGCCGCGATCCCGATCGTGCAATCGAGCGGCGATCAGTGCCGCGACCTGTCCGGGATTCCTTCCGTCTGTGTCGACGACCAGGGTGGCGTACTCGCGATAGAGGGCGGCGCGCTCCTCGGACAGTGACCGGAGGCGGTCCGCGGGATCGTCGACGAGCAGCGGGCGGGTGTGCGCATCGCCCACCCGCCCGGTGAGGGTGGCGATCGGTGCCTCGAGCAGCACGATGGGCACATCGGCGGCCACGAGTGCGGCACGCGTTGCATCCGCTGCCAGCGCCCCGCCGCCGAGGGCGAGCACGCCATCGCGTGTCGCGAGCGCCGCGACGACGGCGCCGGACTCGGCGTGCCGGAACGCATCCTCGCCGTCGTCGGCGAAGATCTCGGCGACCGTGCGGCCCGTTGCCGCTTCGACGAGTTCGTCGGAGTCGGTGAAGTCCGTGCCGAGGATCTTCGCGAGGCGCCGCCCGGTCGTGGTCTTGCCCGTGGCGGGCAGTCCGATGAGCACGACCTGCAGGCTCATGTCTCGCCGGTCGCGCTCAGCCCGCGCTCGTCCAAACGGCTCAGGTAGCCGGTGACGTTGCGCCGCGTCTCGTTGACCGAATCGCCACCGAACTTCTCGAGCACCGCCTGCGCCAGCACGAGCGCAACCATCGCCTCGGCCACCACGCCGGCAGCCGGGACGGCACACACGTCCGAACGCTGGTTGATCGCGACGGCCGCTTCGCCTGAGGCCACGTCAACGGTCTGCAACGCGCGCGGGATGGTGGAGATCGGCTTCATGGCGGCGCGCACGCGCAGCACCTCGCCCGTCGTCATGCCGCCTTCGGTGCCGCCCGAGCGGCCCGACACCCGCCTGATGACGCCCTCGGTGCGCACGATCTCGTCCTGCGCCAGTGAGCCTCGGGTACGAGCCAGCTCGAAGCCGTCGCCGACCTCGACGCCCTTGATCGCCTGGATTCCCATGAGTGCGGCGGCCAGGCGGGAGTCGAGGCGGCGATCGCCCTGGACATGGCTGCCGAGACCGGGAGGCAACCCGTAGGCGAGCACCTCGACGACGCCGCCAAGGGTGTCACCGGCGCGCTTGGTGGCCTCGATCTCATCGATCATCGCGGCGCTGGCGGCGGCGTCGAAGCAGCGGACCTCGGACGCGTCGACCTTGTCCTCGTCACCCGGCTGCGGAAGGACACCTGCGGGCGCCTGCACCGCGCCGATCGCCACCACGTGGCTCAGCACATCCACGCCGAGCGCTTGTTTCAGGAACGCACGTGCGATCGCACCGAGCGCCACCCGCGCGGCGGTCTCCCGCGCGCTCGCGCGTTCGAGGACGGGGCGGGCGTCGTCGAGGTCGTACTTCTGCATCCCGGTGAGATCGGCGTGTCCCGGTCGCGGCCGGGTGAGCGGCGCGTTGCGCGCCTGGGCGGCGAGGAGCTCGGCGTCGACCGGATCGGCGGACATCACCGTCTGCCACTTGGGCCACTCGGAATTGTCGACCCGCACCGCGATCGGCCCTCCCATGGTGCGGCCGTGGCGCACGCCCCCGGTGAGCTCGACGACGTCCTGCTCGAACTTCATCCGCGCCCCGCGTCCATATCCGAGACGGCGCCGGCCGAGATCATGCGCTACATCGCCCGTGGTGACGGCGACGTCTGCGGGCAGGCCGTCGAGCACGGCGACGAGGGCGGGCCCGTGAGACTCGCCTGCGGTGATCCAGCGCAACACGCCGCAATTCTCGCAGAGTCGTGGCGCGAGGCCCGCTGATATCCCGCGGCGCGCTGGATGCGCTGCATCAGCCCCCGGGCACCAGCCCGAAGGCAGGGACGACGAGGGCACCGAGGATCAGCATCGGTCCGAATGCCATGGCCGTCTTGAGCGACGCCCGCCGGGTCGCGAGGAGGCCGAGTGCAACGACCGAGCCGAGCAGGAACCCCGCGAAGATGCCGTAGTAGACCTCACGCCAGCCGAACCAGCCGAGATAGGCGCCGAGCACGCCGCCGAGCTTGACGTCACCGAAACCGAACGACCGCGGCGCGATCAGGCACAACGCGAACAAGACCGCGAAGACGGCAACCCCCGCCTCGGCGGACCGGAGCAGGGCGCCGCCGTCGTGCCGCACGAGCGCGGCCACGGGCAACAGCACGACGGCAGCCACCGCGGCGGAGGCGACGAGGCGATTGGGCAGCCGGTGCTCGGCGAGATCGATGACGATCAACGGCGTGCAGATCGCCGCGAGTGCGACGAAGGCCGGCAGCACCGCACTCAGCCCGGCGCCGGCCCCTGCGAGAGCGCCCACAGACAACGCGAGCACCGCCACAGCACGCATCCGTGCGGCGGGAACGGGCCGGCGGGCGCGCCACCGCCACCAGTGCGCGTCGTCACGGTCCGGCGCGGAGTAGGTCAGCACGGCGAGGTACGGCGCGAGTGTCAGGCAGCAGCCGGCACCGACAAGGGCACCGAACGCTGTGGAAGGCATGGCGCCGAAGCCTACGGTCCGTTCGAATCGTGGAGACTTCTGCTCATACGGTGCTCGTCACCGTCCACGATCGGGAAGGGCGCGCCATGTTCGATGCGATCGTCCTGGCGGGCGGCGCAGCGGCACGCCTCGACGGCGCCGACAAGCCCGCGCTCCTGATCGGCGCGTCATCGATGTTCGAGCGGGTGCTCGACGCCGTCTCTGACGCCGGCCGCATCGTGGTCGTCGGGCCGCAGCGCCCGACGCACCGGCACCTGATCTGGTGTGTGGAGCAGCCGCCGGGCTCGGGGCCCCTGGCAGCCCTCGCGGCTGGTGTGCACCAGGTGCATTCGGAGGTAGTGCTCGTGCTCGCAGCCGATCTGCCGTGGATCGGTAGTGCCGTCCCCCGGTTGGTCGCTGCCGTGGCCGAGGATCCCGTCAGCGACTGCGCCGTGCTCGTCGCCGCCGGACGCCGGAACTACCTGGCCGCCGCATGGCGGCGCACCGGCTTGCTGCGGGCGCTCGCGTCCATCCCCGACGTTCACGGCGGCGCCATGCGGCAGCTCTATGCGGCCGCACGAACCATCGACGTGAACGACGACGACGGCGCCGGGCGCGATTGCGATACGTGGACCGACATCCAGCAGGCGCGTGAGCGCGCGGAAACAACGGAGGAGACATCGTGACCGATCCAGCCGATTCGCCGCTCGAGGCCTGGACCGCCGAACTTGCTGCCGCACTGGGCGTCGACCCGGAAGCCGTGGACGTCGGACTGCTGCTCGATATCGCGCGCGACGCGGCGCACGGCATCGCCCGTCCCGCTGCGCCGTTGACGACCTTCCTGGTCGGACTGGCCGCAGGCCTGCGCGGAGGCGGTGCTGCAGCGGTCAGCGAGGCTGCCGCGATTGCGCAGCGGCTGGCTGCCGAACGCGTCCCACCCGGCTGAGCAGGGACGCCGACCCAACCCGCGAGTCACCGGATCAGAACGCGGCAGCCACCTCGGCTGCCGCGCGCTCGCCGGATCGCACCGCGCCGTCCATGTAGCCCTGCCAGTAGACAGAGGTCTCGGTGCCGGCCCAGTGGATGCGCCCTACCGGTTCACGCAGCGCGGGGCCGAGTGCCGACAGCGTTCCGGTGCCGAACAATGCGGTCGGCCCGCCGCGGCTCCACTCCTCGGTCGTCCAGTCCATGTCGAAGTAGTCGGTGGGCGTGAGGAACCGCTGATCGGCGAACACCGTCGCGTATTGCTGCAGCACGGCGGCACGTCGATCGGCAGGCGCCATCGGGCCGTAGGCGTAGTTCATCGCACCGCCGACGAACCCGGCGAGCACTCCGACCGACCCGTCCGGCGGTGAGTTGTCGAAGGCGTACCCCACCGGGCCGCTGGTCGTGACGAACTGGCCGGTGAGCTTGTTCGCGCGCCAGAACGGTGTCGGGTAGATCGCTTCCACCTTCATCAGTGCGCCCATCGCCAGCCGTTGCGTCAGCTGGTCGCGTGCCGCTGGCAGCAACGGGTCGTACTCGATGCGGGCGGCCAGCGGCGGGGGTACGGCGACGATCACGTGCTGCGCGCTCACGGTGAGCGCATCGGACACGACGCTCACGCCCCCGGCGGTCTGCGAGATGCGGCGCACCGGCGTGGCCAGGTGTACAGCCGACCCCAGCGCTGCCGCGACGCGCTGTGCGACCACCTGCGAGCCGCCGATCAGACGGCTCTGCTGAGCACCGCCGCGCACATTGAAGAGCCGTTCGAAGGTGCCCTTGTTCGTCTCGTTCCCGGCTGCGGCGATATAGGTCAGCGCGAAGAGGAAGGAGACATCTCGCGCCTCGCAGCCGAAAGCCGCCTCGGTGAACGCCGCGAGCAGCTTCAGGATCCCGTTGGCATTCACCGCATTGGCGCGCACCCACGTCTCGAGCGACATCGCGTCCCACGACTGCGCATTCGGTGCCGTCCACGGTGCTGCGACCGGCAGCTTGGCGGCCAGCAGATCCAACTGCTGGGACAGCTTGACGATGTCGGTGATCAGCAGCGGGTCCGGCGGCGCGGTGCCGAGCACGCTGGTGTCGCTGTACTTGAGTCGGAGGGCGCCGTTCTTGTAGACGTCGTTGCCGGTGTCGTAGGCGTCGAACGTGCCGACACCGACAGCGGCGGCGAGCGCGACGATGTGATCCTGTGTCGGCCCGACGAACTCGCCACCGGCTTCGGCGACGTGACCACCGCCGATGTCATGGTTCAGCGTGCGGCCGCCGACGCGGTCACGTGCCTCGAGCACGACCACGGAGTGACCCGAGGCGGCGAGGCTGCGAGCGGCGGTGAGGCCGGCCAGCCCCGCTCCGACGACCACCGCATCGGCCGCCAGCGTGCTCTGCGTCGCTGCCGCCCCGGCGGCGAGCGGTGGGAGCGCGACGGCCGCGGCAGCAGCCGCCGATCCGGTGAGAAATGCTCGGCGGCTGGTGGAGCGGGTCATCGGCGATGCGACCTTTCGTCGGTGGCAGTAGTCCGGAGTCTGCCGGTCCGACCGTCAGGTCGCACGTTGACGATCACGTGACGTGGTCGTGCCCCGCATACAGGTTCATCCGGTCGCCGCGCACCATCCCCGCGAGAACGAGGCCGTATTCACGCGACAGGTCCACCGCCAGGCTGGACGGGGCGGACACCGCGACGATGCCGGCTGCACCGGCCGCGACCGCCTTCTGCACGATCTCGAACGACACCCGGCCACTGACGACCAGCATCCGGCCGGTCGCCGGAAGCAGACCGTCGAGCAAGGCGCGTCCGATGACCTTGTCGACCGCGTTGTGCCTGCCGATGTCTTCGCGCACCGGGCCGAGGGCGCCGTCTGGGGTCGCGAGCCCCGCGGCGTGCACCGCACCCGTCTTGTCGAAGGCACGCTGCTGCGTGCGCATCGCGTCGGGCAATGCCGCGATGACAGCTCGCGATATCGACCAGCCCGGCGGGTGCGGTGTGCCATCGGCGAGGGGTGCCAGATCCAGCACGTCGGCACTGCAGACACCGCACGCGGCTGAGGTGACGAAGGCACGCGGCCGCGGCGGCCGTACGCCGTCGGCGAGGGTGATGTGGACACGGTCGGTGCCGTCTTCGCGGCACTGCCTCAGGGTTCGCACGTCCTCGGGCGAGCGGACACCGGACTCGACCACGAGCCATCCCGCCGCCAGTTCGATGTCGTGCCCCGGCGTGCGCATCAGGGTGGCGATCGCGGTGCCGTCGAGGGCGAGGACGAGGGGATCCTCGACGGCCAGATCGTCGGGGGAAGCCGCCGCGGCAGCACCGGTCGGCATACGGACAACGGCGCGCCGCGTCGTCGTCACCGCCATGCTCAACCCCTGCCGTCTGCGTGTATTCGAGCCTACAGTTGCCAGCGGCCGGCAACCCGGGCCGAAGATCACCCACGGTCCGCACACCTCGAGGGGAACCCATGCCACAGCAGGTACAGGGAGTTGTCAGCCACGCCAAGGGCGAGCCCGTCCGTATCGAGACGATCACCGTGCCGGATCCGGGACCTGGTGAGGCCGTCGTGCGAGTACAGGCATGCGGGGTCTGCCACACCGATCTGCACTACCGGGAGGGGGGCATCAACGACGCCTTCCCGTTCCTGCTCGGACATGAGGCGTCGGGCGTGGTGGAAGAGGTCGGTACCGGGGTCGACGATCTCGCGGCGGGCGATTTCGTGATCCTCAATTGGCGGGCGGTGTGCGGGCAGTGCCGGGCCTGCCGGCGCGGCGAGCCTTGGTACTGCTTCAACACCTTCAACGCCGAACAGCCGATGACCCTCGGCACGGGCGGCACTGCGCTGTCCCCTGCGCTGGGTATCGGTGCGTTCGCCGAGAAGACCCTCGTCCACTCCGGGCAGTGCACGAAGGTCGACCCGGCCGTGGCACCGGCGGTGGCCGGCCTGCTCGGCTGCGGCGTGATGGCCGGCCTCGGCGCTGCCATCAACACCGGCGCGGTGCGGCGCGGTCAGAGCGTCGCGGTGATCGGGTGCGGCGGCGTCGGCGCGGCAGCAATCGCCGGCGCGCGCCTCGCCGGTGCTGCCACGATCGTCGCCGTCGATATCGACGACCGCAAACTCGCCACGGCGGCCCGGCTCGGCGCGACCCACACGGTGAACTCAGCACACACCGACCCGATCGAGGCGATCCGTGAGCACACCGGCGGTTTCGGCGCCGATGTCGTGATCGACGCTGTCGGCCGTCCCGAGACCTACCGGCAAGCCTTCTACGCGCGTGACCTCGCCGGCACGGTCGTCCTCGTCGGGGTCCCGACTCCCGGCATGCGGCTCGATCTGCCGTTGCTCGACGTGTTCGGCCGAGGCGGCACGCTGAAGTCCTCCTGGTACGGCGACTGCCTGCCGTCGCGCGACTTCCCGATGCTCGTCGATCTCCATCTGCAGGGCCGGCTGCCGCTCGAGGAGTTCGTCACCGAGACGATCCGGCTCGACCAGGTGGAGGAGGCGTTCGCGGCGATGCAGCGCGGAGATGTGCTGCGCTCGGTCGTCCTGTTCTGACCACACCCACAGGTGGGTGTGACGACCTAGTGTGGATGCATGGCTGGCGATCAGGACGACGAAGCCCACCCGAAGGTGAGCAAGCCCAAGCACTCAGCAGTCGGCATTCCCGCGATCGCGCACGCCATGCAGTACGCGCTGGGCGAGATGGGCGCGACGCGCACCGCACGCACCCTGTCGAAGATGAACCACGTCGACGGCTTCGACTGCCCCAGCTGCGCGTGGCCGGATCCTGATCGCCGGCATGCCGCCGAATTCTGCGAGAACGGTGCCAAGGCGGTCGCCTGGGAGGCCACCCGCAAGCGCGTGAGCGCCGAGTTCTTCGCCGAACACTCCGTCGAGGCACTGCGCTCCCAGCCGGATCACTGGCTCGAGGCCCAGGGGCGGCTCAGCGAGCCCGTGTACCTGGCGCCCGGTGCCACGCACTACGCCGCGATCTCCTGGGACGACGCGACGGCCCTGATCGCCCAACGGCTGCGCGAGATGCCTGATCCGAACCGGGCCGTCTTCTACACGAGCGGGCGGGCGAGCAACGAGGCCGCGTTCGTCTACCAGCTGCTCGCGCGGCGTCTCGGCACCAACAACCTGCCCGACTGCTCGAACATGTGTCACGAATCCAGCGGTGCAGCTCTCACCCAGACCATCGGCATCGGCAAGGGGACGGTCACCCTCGACGACATCGCCGAGCACGCCGAACTCATCGTGATCGTCGGCCAGAACCCCGGAACGAACCATCCCCGGATGCTGACCTCGCTCGAACAGGCCAAGAAGCGCGGTGCCCGGATCGTCGCGGTGAACCCGTTGCCCGAGGCCGGGCTCACCCGGTTCCGCAATCCGCAAACGGTGCGGGGGCTGGCCGGCCCAGGAACCAAGATCGCAGACAGGTACCTGCCCGTTCGCGTCAACGGCGATCTCGCGTTCTTCGCAGCGGTGAACAAGGCGCTCCTCGCGCGCGAAGCCGCCGCCCCGGGGACCGTCATCGACCACGCGTTCATCTCCAAGCACTGCTCAGGATTTGCGGAAGCGGCCGCTGCGTGGCGCGATCTGGACTGGGCCGCCCTCGAGACCATGAGCGGCCTGCCGCGTGCCGACATCGAGGCATTCGTGTCCGACGTCATCGCAGCCCCGTCGGTGACGGTCTGCTGGGCGATGGGGCTGACTCAGCACCGTAACGCCGTCGCGACGATCCGCGAGATCGTGAACTTCCTGCTGCTACGAGGAAACATCGGCCGCCCCGGTGCAGGCGCAGCGCCGATACGAGGGCACAGCAACGTCCAGGGTGACCGCACGGTCGGCATCTGGGAGCAGATGCCGGACAAGTTCCTGGACGCCCTTCGCGACGAGTTCGGCTTCGACCCGCCGCGCGAACACGGCTGGGACACCGTCGACTCGATCCGGGCGATGCGGGCCGGCAAGGTCGACGTCTTCATGGCGCTCGGGGGCAACTTCGCCGTTGCGACACCGGACACCGATCGCACGGCCGAGGCGATGTCAGCCTGCAAGCTCACTGTGCACGTGGCGACGAAGCTCAATCGCTCGCACCTGACCCACGGCCGCGAAGCGCTGATCCTTCCCTGCCTAGGACGCACCGACCGCGACGAGCAGGGCGGCCGCGAGCAGGCCGTCACCGTCGAGGACTCGATGGGCATGGTGCATGCGTCCCGCGGACGCATCCGGCCCGGTTCGGCACTGCAGCGCAGCGAGGTCGCGATCGTCACGGCGTTGGGTCATGCACTGTTCGGCGATGACGTCGGCTGGCTGGAGATGGGGCGCGACTACGCCCGGATCCGCAAGCACATCGAGAACGTCGTCCCCGGCTTCGAGTCGTTCGAGGAGCGCATCGGCCACCCCGGCGGATTCGCACTACCCAATGGCCCCCGCGACCGACGCGAGTTCGCCACCGAGACCGGCACGGCCCGGTTCACGGTGAACCCGCCCGACGCCGTGGAGGTACCGGCGGGGCACTTGCTGCTGCAGACGGTGCGCTCGCACGACCAGTTCAACACGACCGTCTACGGCCTCGACGACCGCTACCGCGGCATCAAGGGTGGCCGTCGCGTCGTGTTCGTGTCGACCGATGACCTGCGCGATCTGGGGATTCGCGACGGAGACCTCGTCGACATCGTCAGCGTCTGGACCGACGGAGAGCGGCGCGCCGCTGGTTTCCGCGTCGTCGACTACCCGACCGCCCGCGGCTGCGCGGCTGCCTACTTCCCCGAGGCGAACGTGCTCGTGCCACTGGACTCGACAGCGGAGGTCAGCAATACACCGACCTCCAAATCGATCGTCGTGCGGCTGGAACCAGTCGGCTGAACCGCCGCCGGTCCGTCAGCCCTTTCGCCCGGCGCTCACCATCCGTCGGGAACGGCGGCTCGCAATGCCGCCCGCATCGCCTCGACGGGCGCCGGCAGACCCGTCATCAGCTCTACCTGGGCGGCAGCCTGGTGCAGCAGCATCAAGGCACCGCTGACGAATGTCGACCCGCCCCGCCCTGCACACGTCGCGAGCGCCGTGGGCCACGGGTCGTAGACGACATCGAGTACGGCCTGGTCGGGTCGCCACGCATGGTCGGCGACGGCGAGCGCGGAGTCGCCGGGCAACGTCGACACGATCAGGTCTGCGTCGAGCTCCGACGCATCGGGTGCAAGCCGTGACACGGCTAGCTGCACGCCGAGCCGCTCGGCCGTCACGGCAAGGTTGGTCGTGCGCGCGACGTCACGCACGAGCACGCCACAGCTGGTGATACCCAGCTGGGCGAATGCCGCCACCGCGGCCTGGGCGGTGCCACCGGCCCCAAGGACAGTCGCCGTCTCAGGACGCACCGACCGCTCGGCGAGCGCAGAAAGGATGCCGGTGACGTCGGTGTTCTCGGCGCGCCAACCGCCCCCAGCAGGCAGCAACGTATTCGCCGCCCCGATCGCGGTCGCGGCCGGGCTGGCCTCGTCGGCCACTGCGAGCGCAGCGTGCTTCAACGGCATCGTGCAGGAGAAGCCCGCCCAGCCCCGACGCTCAGCCAGCAGTGCAGCCAGATCGTCGGGTGCGCAGTCGATGGCGTCGTACGACCAGCTCAGCCCCAGCGCCACGTAGGCGGCCCGGTGCAATACCGGCGAGAGCGAGTGCGCGATCGGCCGGCCGAGAACGGCGGCGTGGCGCGGCGGGCTAGCCACAACCCCAATGGTTGGTCCGACACTTCGTGACCGCTTGCTCGAAAGCCGCATCGTTGTTGGTGAAGAACAGATCACCGGCGGCGTCACGGTTGACGTAGTACAGCCAGTTCCCCGCGGCCGGATTTACCGCAGCGGCGAGGGCTGTCGCGCCCGGGCTGGCGATCGGCGTGGGCGGCAGGCCGTCGTGCGTGTACGTGTTGTACGGCGAGTCGATCGTCGCATAGATGACCTTGGTGGGGTCGAGGTTGCGCTGCTTTGCCGCGTAGGCGCTCGTCGCATCGATCTGCAGCGGCATGTGTGCCGCGATCCGGTTGAGGATGACGCGGGCGACCTTCGGGTAGTCCGCGGCGACCTTCGCCTCCTTCTCGGCGATCGACGCGACGATCAAGGCCTCGTACGGCGACAGGTTGGCCGCCTTCGCGTCGGCGGCGAAATGTGAGGTGCGGTCCTGGTCGATGAAATTGCTGATCATCTTCGTGAGCGCGTCCGTCGGGCTGGTGCCCGCGTCGAATGTGTAGGTGGCGGGGTACAGGAATCCCTCGACGGAGGTGGGCGCTCCGGCCGCACCTGTGTATCCGGCCGGCAAGTTGAGATCGCCGACGCGGTTGATCGCCGCAGTGACCTTGGCGAGGCTGACGCCCAGCGCCTTGGCCAGCTGGGGAGCGACGTCGAACACCGTGGCCCCCTCGAAGACGACGACGTCGTTCGAGATCCGGTTGGCGCGCGTGAGGATCGCGGAGACCGCATCCTTCGCACTCATGTGCACGTGCACGCGGTACGTGCCCGGCTGGACGTTGCTGAACTGGGAATTCTTCGCAGCGGCGTTGGCGAAGGCACGCACGCTCGCAACGACCTTCGCGTTGTACAGCGTCGCGCCGATCGCGTCGGCGCCGTCGCCGGCGCCAACCTTGATGAGCACCGTGGCTGTGCCTGCGGCAGTGGCGAAGTCCTTGGGGTGGTAACGGTTCTCGTACTTGGTGTATCCGACCCACCCCACGACGAGCAGGATTGCGACGATCACCGCGGTCATGGTGAGGAATGCGCGACGATGGTGCCGGGTGTCGCTGCCGCGCGGGTCGCGGGCGGCGCGCGCGGCGCGGCGGGTATCCCGCCGGGTCATCTTCGGTCCGTCGCCCCCGGGGCCGAACGAGGCGTAGCCGTCGTCCTGCGGATCCTGGCCGAACAACAGGGCATGCGGGTCCGCGTGCTGTTCTGGGTCGGTCAGCGATTCACGCTCGCCGTGCACCACGTGTACAGACTCCCGTCCGTGTCGCCTGGTCTGGGACCGCTCTCGGATTTCCCCGGCTAACCGCGCGCCCCCTGGGCGCCGTCTAACCAGTGCTGCAGCAGCTCAACCGCCGCCGCTTGATCGATCACGGCGCGCTGGGCCCGTCCCCGCACGCTGCCCTGGCGAAGCTTACGCTGCGCGCTCACGGTGGTCAGTCGCTCGTCGACGAGTTCGACAGGCACGGGTGCGACAGCAGTGGCGAGCAGAGCTGCGTAATCACGGGCCATGGCGGCGGATGGACCCTCGCGATCGCGGAGCGTCCGGGGCATTCCGACAACGACACCAACAGCCTCGAATTCACGCACCATTTCGGCCAGTTGACCGATATCCGCGGATCCGCGCTGGTCGCGCGGCAGTGTCGTGACCGGCGTGGCGAGGATCCCGCGCGGGTCGCTGCGTGCCACGCCGACACGGACCGTGCCGACGTCGACGCCGATCCACACCCCCGTCACCTGCGGACGCAGGCCCGTGCTGCGTCGAAGGCCTCGGCGAGCTTGCCGACGTCACCACCGGCGCCCTGGGCGAGATCGGCTTTGCCGCCGCCCCGCGCGCCCAGCACGGGCGCGAACGCCTGCACGATCTCGCCTGCCGACAAACCCGATGCCTGACCCGGTTCGTTGACCGCGACGACGAAACTCACGCCACCCGCGTCGGCCGGCGCAGCGAGCACGACGACGCCCGCACTGCCCTGCGCCAGGCGCCCGCGGACATCCAGCGCCAACGCCCGCAGGTCGGTGCCGCTCACGCCCTGAGGCGCCTGCGCAGCGACGAACCGCACGCCACCGAGATCCTCGGCCGCGTCGGCAATCGAGGCGGCGCTGGACAGCACGGCGGCGGCACGGAACCTCTCGAGCTCACGTTCGGCGGCCTTGAGGCGGTCGAGCACGCCGGCGATGCGCTCGGGCAGTTCGCCCGGCTGAACCTTGAACTCGCCCGCGAGCTGGTGCACCAATACGTGCTCGCGCGCGAGGTAGCGGAATGCGTCGAGGCCGACGAGCCCCTCGACGCGTCGCACACCGGCCCCGATGGAAGCCTCGCTGAGCAGCTTGACCATGCCGATCACACCGCTGCGCTCGACGTGGGTGCCGCCGCACAGCTCGCGCGAGTAGTCACCGATCTCGACGACACGCACCTTGTCGCCGTACTTCTCGCCGAACATGGCGATCGCACCGAGCCGCTTGGCCTCGGCCTGGTCGGTGACGAACCAGCGCACCTCGAGATCGCGCTGCAGTTCGCGGTTGATCTCCTCCTCCACCTCGCTGAGCACCGACTGCGGCACCGCCCCGGGCGTCTTGAAGTCGAACCGCAACCGGCCGGGCGAGTTCAGGGAGCCCGCCTGTGCAGCCGTCTCGCCGAGCGCGCGCCGCAAGCCGGTATGCAGCAGGTGTGTGGCCGAGTGGCTGCGCGAGATCGACGCGCGCCGGTCGACCTCCACCTGCGCGAGCACATGATCACCGGGGCGCACTTCGCCGGACAGCACCGTCACGCGGTGGGTGATGAGACCTGGTAGCGGAGATTGCACATCGACCACTGCCAGCTCGGCCTCACGCCCAGCGGCGCTGACCGTGATGCGGCCGTGGTCGGGCTGCTGGCCGCCGCCCTCGGCGTAGAAGGGCGTTCCTTCGAGCACCACCTCGACGTCGTCGCCCTCCGTCGCCGCGGCCAGCAGGCCGTCGGCCCCCAGCAGCGCGGTGACGTGCGTCTCGCGGGCCACCTCGCGGTAGCCGCTGAAATCGGACCCCCCGAGATCGAGGGCCGCGCGGTACAGGGTGAGGTCGCTGTGCGCGGTCTTCTTGCCTTGGGCGTCGGCCTTGGCGCGGGCTCGCTGCTCCGCCATGAGCCGCCGGAAGCCGGCTTCGTCGACGCTGATGCCCTGCTCGGCCGCCATCTCGAGGGTCAGCTCGATCGGGAAGCCGTACGTGTCGTGCAGCTGGAATGCCTTGTCGCCGGCCAGTTGGCTGCTGCCGGCGGCCTTCGTGTCGCGCACCGCGACGTCAAGGATCGTCGTGCCCGAGCGCAGTGTCGTGAGGAAGGCGTCTTCCTCGGCGTAGGCGTAGGTCGAGATGCGCTCGAAATCCGAAGCCAGCTCGGGATACGCGGGCGCCATGCAATCTCGCGCCACCGGCAGCAATTGCGGCAACGCTCGATCCTCGTAGCCGAGCAACCGCATCGCGCGGATCGCCCGCCGCAGGATCCGGCGCAACACGTACCCGCGACCCTCGTTGCCCGGCGTCACGCCGTCACCGATCAGCATCAGCCCCGAACGCACGTGGTCGGCAATGATGCGCAGCCGCACGTCGTCGGGATGCGACTCGCTGGCCGCATGCCCGGAGTGCGCGCCGTACACCTTGCCGCTGAGCTCAGCGGCCCGATCGAGGATCGGACGGGTCTGATCGATCTCGTAGAGATTGTCGACGCCTTGCAGCAGCGCGGCCATCCGTTCGAGCCCCATGCCGGTGTCGATGTTCTTCTTCGGCAGCGGGCCACGGATGTCGAAGTCCTCCTTCGACCGGACCGCGGTGAGCTCCTCCTGCATGAAGACGAGATTCCAGAACTCCATGTAACGGTCCTCGTCGACCTCCGGACCGCCCTCCGCCCCGTAGTCGGGCCCGCGGTCGATGTAGAGCTCGCTGCACGGACCACCCGGACCGGGAATGCCCATGTGCCAGTAGTTGTCCTTCTTGCCCCGCCGCACGATCCGGTCCAGGGGCAGCCCGATCGCGTTGTGCCAGATGTCTATCGCCTCGTCGTCGTCGAGGTAGACGGTGACCCAGATCTTGTCGGCGTCCAGCCCGAATCCGCCCTGGTCGATCGGCGACGTGGACAGATCCCACGCGAAACGGATCGCGCCGTCCTTGAAGTAGTCGCCGAAGCTGAAGTTGCCGTTCATCTGGAAGAACGTGCCGTGGCGCGTGGTCTTGCCGACCTCGTCGATGTCCAGCGTCCGGATGCACTTCTGCACGCTCGTCGCGCGCGACCATGGCGCGGGCTGCTGGCCGACGAAGAACGGCACGAACTGCACCATGCCCGCGGCCGCGAACAGCAGATTCGGATCGTCGTAAGGCAACGGCGCACTCGGGACGACGGTGTGGCCGTTCGACTCGAAGAAATCAAGGAACCGCCGCTGAATCTCAGCGGTCTGCATTGCCCGTCCTCATCGCTCTACTCGGCCGAGCTGCCCGTCCAGACCGGTACCCGAACGCAGTTCGGCCTCTCGGTCGGTCATCGCATCACGGACGTCGGCTGCGAAATCGCGCAGCGAATCGGCGACGTCGGACAAGCCCGTGGCCAATCCCTGAGCTATACCGCCAGGTGTCAGCTTCGCCGCCACCTTGGACATCTTGCGAACGAGCAAGGCGCCGATCGTGACGCCCATCGCCAGCCAGAACAGCCGCCGCATCAGGACGCCTTACGCGTGGCGCGCCGCCTGCGACGAGCGTCGCGGACGGCCTCGGCATCACGCCGGTCGCTCACCGTCTTGCGCACTCCGTAGCTGAACGCAGCAACCTTGATCAAGGGACTGCCCAGCGTGCTCGACACGATCGACGTCATCGCCGCCACGTTGGTCGTCATCGAATTGACGTTCTGCGCGATGCTCTCGGCTTGGTCCAGTTGCGCGTTGACCTGCGTGATCGTTCCTTGCGCGTCGGCGAGCAGCGGCGTGATGCCCTCGTGCGTCTTGCGGATCGCGAGCGTTGTCTCGTCCAGGGTGCGACCCAGCTTCAGCAGCGGGATGGCGAGCAGGAACACGAGCAACACGAAGCCGATGGCCGCGACGAGCGCGGCTATAGCCCCTCCAGACATCCGGGGCCTCCTCCAGGCGATCCAGGGACGGTCACAGTCAACGAGCCCGACCCTACCGGGTGCCCGCATTCGGTTCGGCGCTCACTCGGTCCGGCGGGGGCCGTCCTCAGCTTGATCACGAGCCGAACCGCGAATCGTCGCGCGCAGCCGGGCGAGCCGTTCGACAAGACCGCGTTCGCCGCCGTGGCCGCTCGGCACGAAGTAGTCACGGCCGACGAGTTCGTCCGGCGGGTACTGCTGCTTCACGACGCCCTCGGGCACGTCATGCGGGTACTGGTAACCGCGGCCGTGGGCCATCTTCGCGGCGCCGGCGTAATGCGAGTCACGCAGGGCAGGTGGCACCGAGCCGGCGAGGCCTGCGCGTACATCGGCGAGGGCGGCGTCGACGGCAGCGATCACCGCGTTGGACTTCGGCGCCAGCGCAAGGTGGATCGTCGCCTGGGCCAGGTTGATGCGCGCCTCGGGCATTCCGATCAGTTGCACCGCCTCGGCCGCAGCGGTGGCGACGAGCAGGGCGCTCGGATCGGCCATGCCTACGTCCTCGCTCGCGTGGATGACGAGACGGCGCGCGATGAAGCGCGGGTCCTCCCCCGCCTCGATCATCCGCGCGAGGTAGTGCACTGCAGCGTCGACGTCCGAGCCACGGATCGACTTGATGAACGCACTCGTCACGTCGTAATGCTGGTCGCCGTCGCGGTCGTAGCGCACAGCCGCGGTGTCGACGGCTTGCTCGAGTGTCGGCAGGTCGATCGACGTGCCGCCCGCTGCAAGCACCGTGCCCGCCGCAGCTTCGAGCGCAGTCAGCGCACGTCGCGCGTCGCCGGTCGACATGCGCAGCAAGTGCGCGCGCGCATCGTCGTCGAGGGCGACCGAACCGCCCAAGCCGCGCTCGTCGATCAGCGCCCGTTCGACGAGTACGCCGATCGCATCGTCGTCGAGTGGCTGCAGGTTCAGCAGCAGACTGCGCGACAGCAGTGGCGACACGATCGAGAAGTACGGGTTCTCGGTGGTCGCGGCGACCAGGGTGACGTGCCGGGCCTCGACGGCGTTCAGCAGCGAATCCTGCTGCGTCTTGGAGAAGCGGTGGATCTCGTCGATGAACAGAACGGTCTGGCGTCCGGACCGTCCGAGCTCCCGCTTGGCCTCGTCGATGACGGCGCGGACGTCCTTCACGCCCGCGTTGAGCGCGGACAGTTGTGCGAAGCGCCGGTTGGTGGCGGAGGAGACGATGAGCGCCAGCGTGGTCTTGCCGGTTCCCGGCGGCCCGAACAGGATCAGCGACATCGGCGCGTCACCCTCGACGAGTCGCCGCAGCGGCGAACCGGCCGCCAACAGGTGCTCTTGGCCGACGACCTCGTCCAGGGTCCGCGGCCGCATCCGGGCCGCGAGGGGCGCGGCCGGGTCGAACGCCTGAGCCGGTGCCGCCGGTTCGTCCGGCTCGAACAAGGTCACACGGGACAGCCTACGAAGTAGGGTCCGGCGTCGCGTCGATGCCGGCTTCCTTGCGCTGCTCCGCAGTGATCTCCGCCGGTGCTCCGGTGAGCGGGTCGTAGCCGCCACCCGTCTTCGGGAAGGCGATCACGTCCCTGATCGACTCGGTGCCGGACAGTAGCGCGCAGATGCGGTCCCACCCGAAGGCGATGCCGCCGTGCGGCGGTGCGCCGTAGCTGAAGGCGTCGAGCAGGAACCCGAACTTCTCGCGCGCCTCGTCGGCACCGAGTCCCATCACAGCGAAGACGCGCTCCTGCACGTCGCGACGGTGGATACGGATCGAGCCACCGCCGATCTCGTTTCCGTTGCAGACGATGTCGTAGGCATAGGCCAGGGCCGGGCCCGGGTCGGTGTCAAAGGTGTCCATCGACTCCGGCTTGGGTGAGGTGAAGGCGTGGTGCACAGCCGTCCACGCCCCGGACCCCACGGCGACGTCACCGGATGCTTCGGCATCGGAAGTCGGCTCGAACAGTGGCGCGTCGACGATCCAGACGAACGACCACTGGGACTCGTCGATCAAAGCACCGCGACGGCCGATCTCGAGGCGGGTGGCCCCGAGCAGCGCACGTGCGGACTTCACCGGTCCCGCCGCGAAGAACACGCAATCACCCGGCGCCGCGCCGACATGCGCGGCCAGCCCGGTTCGTTCGGCGTCGCTGAGGTTCTTCGCAACGGGACCGGACAGCTCGCCGTCGTCGCCGACGAGCACGTAGGCGAGCCCCTTGGCACCTCGCTGCTTGGCCCAGTCCTGCCATGCGTCGAGCTGACGGCGGGGCTGGGCTGCGCCGCCGGGCATCACCACCGCTCCGACGTACGGCGCCTGGAACACCCGGAAGGGCGTCTGGGCGAAGTACTCGGTGCACTCGACCAGCTCCAGGCCGAAGCGCAGATCTGGCTTGTCCGAGCCGAACCGGCGCATCGCCTCTGCGTACGTCATCCGCGGCACCGGTGTGCTGATGTCATGGCCGATCAGGCGCCACAACGCGACGAGCACCCGTTCGGCGAGCGCGATGACATCGTCCTGGTCGACGAAGCTCATCTCGATGTCCAGCTGGGTGAATTCCGGTTGCCGGTCGGCGCGGAAGTCCTCGTCGCGATAGCACCGCGCGATCTGGAAGTAACGCTCCATGCCTGCCACCATCAGCAGCTGCTTGAACAGCTGCGGCGACTGCGGAAGTGCGTACCAGCTGCCTGGGCGCAGGCGCGCGGGCACGAGGAAGTCGCGGGCACCCTCGGGCGTGGAACGCGTCAGAGTGGGCGTCTCGATCTCGACGAAGTTCTGTTCGAGCAACACATCGCGAGCCGCCTGGTTGACCCTGCTGCGCAACCGGATCGCGGCAGCGGGACCAGGGCGGCGCAGGTCGAGGTAGCGATACTTCAGGCGCGCCTCTTCCCCGACCTCGGTGTGCTCGTCCACCTGGAAGGGCAACGGTGCCGCTTCGTTGAGCACGTCGAGCCGGTCGGCAGCGACCTCGATCTCGCCGGTCGGCACCGCCGGATTGACGTTTCCCTCCGGACGCGCCCGCACGGTCCCCTGCACGACGACGACCCACTCGTTGCGCAGATCGTGCGCGACATCCGCCTCGCGGAGCACGATCTGCACCGAGCCGGAGGCGTCGCGCAGATCGATGAAGGTCACACCGCCGTGATCGCGCCGGGTGGCGACCCATCCGGCGAGCGTCACGTGCTGGCCGGCGTCGGACGCGCGCAGCGTCCCTGCCTCATGCGTACGAATCACTGCTCTGCTTTCCTCGTGATCACCTGCGGTCGCAGGTCGTCGACCGGTGGCGTCCAGGTCGCGGGATCAGCCGCAACCTGCTCGCCACTGCGGATGTCCTTGACCTCATGGGAGTTGTCGCCGGGGAACCACACGAATGGGATGCCCCTTCTTTCGGCGAAGCGGATCTGCTTGCCGTACTTCTGAGCCTCCGCGGCCACCTCGCAGGCGATGCCACGAGCGCGCAGAGCGGCAGCGACCGCACTGCACGCGGCGCGGTCGTCCTCCGATGGCAGCGCGACGAGCACAGCCGACGGGACGTCACGCGACGCCGCCAGCAGGCCTCGTTGGAACAGCGGCATCAGCAGGCGCGTCACGCCGAGTGAGATGCCGACCCCTGGGTAAGACGCACGGGCGTCACTGGCCAGAGAGTCGTACCGGCCGCCGGAACAGATCGAACCGAGCTGCTCGAAGCCGGCCATGCGCGTCTCGAACACCGTCCCCGTGTAGTAGTCCAGCCCGCGTGCGATGCGCAGATCGGCCTCGACGGTGAGTCGTTCGCTCGCCACGTCGACGCACCCCGCGACGACCGCGGCCAGCTCGTCGAGCCCGGTGTCGAGCACGTCGTTGGATACGCCCAGGGCACGTACACGCTCGACGAACGACGTGTCGGCCGTACGGATCTCGGCCAGTTGCACGCAGAGCCCCGCCTGCTCGTCGGACAATCCGGCATCGCGCACGAGCATCCCTCGCACGGCGTCGGCCGGCACTTTGTCGAGGCGGTCGACGCCGCGCATCGCTGCCGGGATGTCCGGCGCTCCGATTCCCTCGAAGAAGCCCTCGACCAGTTTGCGATTGTTGATCTGCAGTCGCAGCGGCGGCAGGAACGGGAGCGCCGCGAGTGCCTCGCACATCACCCGCGCCACCTCGATGTCGTAGTGGAACGGCAGGGTGTCGCGCGCGACGACGTCGATGTCGGCCTGCGTGAACTCGCGGTAACGACCCTCCTGCGGCCGTTCTCCACGCCATACCTTCTGGATCTGGTACCGCCGGAACGGGAACGACAGGCGGCCGGCGTTCTCCAAGACGTAGCGCGCGAAGGGAACGGTGAGGTCGAAGTGCAGCCCCAGCCCGCTGTCGCCTGCCTCGTCGTCGGCGTGCAGCCGGCGCAGTACGTAGACCTCCTTGTCGATCTCGCCCTTGCGCAGCAGCGAGTCGAGCGGCTCGGCAGCGCGTGTCTCGACCGAGGCGAAGCCGTGCAGTTCGAACACCGCACGCAACTGGTCGAGGACGGCGAGTTCGACCGAGCGCTGAGACGGCAGGAGTTCCGGAAAGCCGGAGAGGGACGAGGTCACGTCGCGCCGGTCACAGACCTTGCAGGTACGGGTTGACGCTGCGCTCGTGGCCGATCGTCGTCGTCGGGCCGTGGCCCGGGAGCACCTGGGTCGCATCATCCATCGGGATGATCACCGAGCGCAGCGATGCCTGCATGTCGGCCATCGAGCCGCCCGGAAGGTCGACCCGTCCGATCGAGCCGGCGAACAGGACGTCACCGGAGAAGAGCACCGGTTCGTCGGCTCCGAGACCGAACACGACCGAACCCGCGCTGTGCCCAGGAGCGTGCCGCACGGCGAAATCCAGCCCGGCCAGCGACACCTTGTCGCCGTCGACGATCGGCTTCACGTCGTCGGGCTCGGCGAACGTGAGCGATCCGAACAGCGGTGTGCCGACGGGCATCCCTACGCCCGACCACGGGTCGGCCAGCTGAGCGCGGTCGGCCGGGTGGATGTACGCGGGGACGTCGCGGGCCTGGCAGACCGGCAGGACGGAGAAGGTGTGGTCGAAGTGGCCGTGGGTGAGCATGACGGCCACCGGGTGCAGGCGGTGCTCGCTGATGAGCTCGTCCAGCTGACCGACGACCCCCATACCGGGGTCGATCACGACGCACTGCTCACCGTCGTCGGGCGCGACGACCCAGCAGTTGGTGGCGGTCGCTGCCGACGGGAAACCGGCGATGAGCACGGTCGGACACTCCTGAATCGGCGGGATCGGGGACAGTTCAGCCTACCGAGCGACGCTTCGGGTTCTCATTGCCGGCGCTGAGGATGGGTTCCGTAGACTTCCGGGGACTTCGACCCACCCCCTGACTGCCACCCGCTGGAGGATCGCTTCCGTGCCGACGAACAAGCAGCGTCGTGAGGCCGCCCGCCGACACCTCGAACGTCAGCTCCAGCGCCGCCAGGAGCGAGAGGCCGCCCGCAAGCGGTTCACCCTCATCGCCTCGATCGTGGGCACGCTCGTCCTGATCGCGGTGATCGTCGTGTTCATCGTCGCCGTCAGCGGGGACAACAAGAAGGCCAAGACGGCGGCAAGCCCGACGCCGACGACATCATCGTCACCGAGCCCCACCCCGACCCCCACGCCCAGCACGTCGTACCCGGCGGCCAAGGGCGCGTCGGTCACCTTCGACGGCGTCACCGTCACGGGCGCTGCCGACCTCGCGGGCAAACCGACCGTCACCTCGAAGTCGGCGAAGGACCCCGCGAAGCTGGAGTACAAGGACCTCGTGGTCGGCACGGGCGCGCCCGCGAAAGCGACGTCGACGGTCAGCGTGCAATACGTCGGGGTGCTCTTCAAGACCGGCATCAAGTTCGACTCATCATGGGACCGCGGCATGCCGGTGGACTTCCCGCTGAACCAGGTGGTCCCCGGCTTCACGCAGGGCATCGGCGGCACGACAGGCGTCCCGCCGATGAAGGTCGGCGGCCGGCGGATCATGATCCTGCCCGCGTCGCTCGCCTATGGCGCCCAGGGGCAGGGCACGATCCCGGCCAACGCGCCGCTGGTCTTCGTCGTCGACCTCAAGAAGGTCACCGGCTGATAGCCGGCGCACCAGCATGACGACGGATCGGCGCCGCTTGCTCATCGTCGGCGCTGCCGTCACGACCGTGCTGCTCGCGGCCGTGATCGTGGTCGTCGTCGCCACGAGCGGCGGGGGCCGCCACGCAGCGGGCAGTTGCTCGTGGATGTCGGAGGGCGGCGCGGCGAAGCACGTTGCCGAACCTCCCGCCGATCCGCCGCACAGCGGGAAGGTCACGGTCGACGTGTCCACATCACGGGGATCGATGACCTTCACCCTCGACCGGGCGTTGGCGCCCTGCACTGTCGCGAGCTTCGTGTCGCTGGCCCATCAGCATTACTTCGACAGCACGCCGTGCCACCGGTTGGTCACCGACACGATCTACGTCCTGCAGTGTGGTGACCCGACGGGCTCGGGCAGCGGCGGCCCCGGATACACCATTCCGGACGAGGCGAGCGGCGCCGAGACGTACGGCGCCGCGACGATCGCCATGGCCCGCACGGCAGACGCACACAGCGGTGGCAGCCAGTTCTTCATCGTCTACCAGGACTCACCGAACCTGCAGCGCAACCTCGGGCACCAGCAGTACACGGTGTTCGGCTCCGTCTCTGCGGGACTGGGCGTGCTGACAAAGGTCGCCGCCGCCGGGACTGTCGACGGTGGCATCGACGGTCGGCCGAAGCTGCCGATCACGCTGACGACGGTGATGGCCCGCTGACCGAGCGCACGTGAGTAGGTTGTCCCCGCTCACGCACGGGCCGAGTCCTTGGCCTTGGTCGCGTACCTGAACGGGGAAAGGTGATCGATGAAGTCGGACGGCTTCAGCCGCCATCGGTCCGATTGACCGTGATCAGGACGGCTGGGTCGGTGGTCGTGCAGCGAAGCGCATCGACGAAGATCTCGAGCGACCAAGTCACCGCGTCGATCGACCACTCCGGCGCCACGCAGTCGAAGTGAACAGCCGGACGCATGCCTCGGGTGAACGTCTCGCCCGTTTGTCGCGACGGCTGCCCGTCCGGGTAGCGAGGCTCCGCGAGCTGAACAGCAAGTTGACCGTGACTGCGATCCTTGACGGCTGCAAGCAACTCTCCTCCGCGATCTCGAAGTTGCTCCGCGCTGACACACGAGACCTGCACCGTCATCGTGATGGCTGAGCCAGGGTCCGCGAACGTGAACCATGGCCACATCGCCGCCAGATCAAATCTGGCGTCGCGGGCAAGATAGAGGGGAATGACAGCGTGCATGCCCGTGAAGCGCCACTGCCCGACGCGGTCGAGAATTTCCCGCAGAATCGTCGCGGCTGGCTGGATCGGGAGTCGGTACGCCGTGTTCTCGGACACCGCGATCTGGAACCACGCGAGTTCGCGCACCTGTCCGTCCTGGGTCCAGTCACCGCCTGCGTCGTTGTGCAGCCACCGAATGTCGCTGCGCTCGTCACCCCCGAATGCGGTCAACTCGTAGGCGATGCTGCGTTTCACGACAAGGCTGAATGTGTCCTCGCCGAGGCCGCCTCTGCCGTACTCCTCAAGCAACCACGAATGCATGCCGAGAGCACCGTGCACGCCCAATAGCATGGTCGGTACGCGACGCAGGTGCAGCCTGGTGATCAGAGCCCTGCACCGCAATAGAATGTGATCGCGGACGTCGTCGTTACGCCAGGAGTGTCGTTGTACCCGATGAGGTCCACGTCGATCAGGGTCCGCCACACGACGCGTTGGACCAGGTTCGTGCATTGCTTTTGCGCGGAGGCCCTGTTCGCGCTGCCACCGCCCGAGTAAACGATCTTGTAGCCGGTGTTCACGGTGGTCCACTTTCCGTGCGTGTCCTGGGCCTGAAGGAAGACCGTGACTTTCGCTTTGACACCCGCCGGTCCCGAGACCATCTGCCACCATCCGTGTCCTGATACTGCGGTAGGCGCCGAGCTAGATATGTGGACGTTGTCGCCGAAGGTCTCGAATGCGCCTATCCCGGCGGTCTGCGTCGAACCGTTCGGGCTCTTCGGCGCAATTGCGAACGAGAATTTCCGACTGTGGGAGTCGTGATTTGGCGCCGGTTCGGCATCCGCTCCGGTCGTGACCAACATCAGCGACGCCGCTACACCAGTAGCGGCCAATCGTGCGCGCACGCGTCACTCCAACCGATAGACCGTTCGAACTATGACGAAGCAGCACGTTAGGTCGACCGGAGGGGTAATCCGTCATAAAAGCCGGAAAACGACAATTAACTTGACAAGCTCGGACCTTCCGGGCCGGCACGACCACATTCCGGACCTGATCATGGTCGCGGCGGCCCGGGAGGTGCGGGTGCGGGTGCAGCTCAGTTCGCTGAATGCACCCGGTAGACGTCGTAGACGCCGTCAACGCCGCGGATCGCGCGCAGCAGGTGTCCGAGGTGCTTAGCCTCGGCCATCTCGAACGTGAACTTGCTGACGGCCACCCGGTCGCGGTTGGTGCTCACCGTTGCCGACAGGATGCTGACCCGCTCGTCGGAGAGCACGCGAGTGACGTCCGACAGCAACCGATGCCGATCGAAAGCCTCCACCTGGATGGACACGACGAAGGTCGAATCGGCCGACGGCGCCCACTCGACGTCGACCAGGCGCTCGGACTGATCGAGCAGCGAGGTCGCATTCGTACAGGCGCGCCTATGGATCGACACTCCCCCGCCCCGCGTGACGAAGCCGAGGATGTCGTCGCCGGGCACCGGGGTGCAGCACCGTGCGAGCTTCACCCAGACGTCGCTGACGCCCTTGACGACGACGCCGGCGTCGCCGGTCGGGCGATGGGTCGCCGGCAGCGGGGCCGCAAGCACGGGCGTCGTCGCCTCGGCGATGTCTTCCATCGCGCCTTCGCTGCCGCCGAGCTGGGTGACCAGCTTCTGCACCACCGACTGCGCCGAGACGTGACCCTCGCCGATCGCCGCATAGAGGGACGCGACGTCGGCGAGGTGCATCTCGCGGGCCAACGTCAGCAGCTGGTCGCCGCCGAGCAGTCGTTGCATCGGTAGCGCCGCCTTGCGCATCGCCTTCGACAGGGCCGTCTTCCCGGTGTCGATGGCGTCCTCGCGGCGCTCCTTCGCGAACCACTGCCGGATCTTGGTTCGGGCGCGGGGCGACTTGACGAAGGCGAGCCAGTCGCGCGACGGCCCGGCGTTCTCCGCCTTGGAGGTGAACACCTCGACGGTGTCGCCGTTGTCGAGCGGTGACTCGAGGGCGACCAGCTTGCCGTTGACCCGCGCGCCGATGCAGCGGTGCCCGACCTCGGTGTGCACCGCGTAGGCGAAGTCGACCGGTGTCGAGCCTGTGGGCAGAGCGATCACGTCCCCCTTGGGCGTGAACACGTAGACCTCGCTGGCGCCGAGGTCGTAACGCAGCGAGTCGAGGAACTCCTCGGGCTCCTGCGCCTCGCGCTGCCAGTCGAGCAGCTGACGCAGCCAGCCCATCTCGTCCGAAACGGCCGACGGCTCGGCGACGGCAGCGTCCTTGAGCTCCTTGTACTTCCAGTGCGCGGCGATGCCGTACTCCGCGGTGCGGTGCATCGCCTGCGTGCGAATCTGCAGCTCGACCGGCTTGCCACCGGGGCCGATCACGGTGGTGTGCAGCGACTGGTACATGTTGAACTTCGGCATCGCGATGTAGTCCTTGAACCGGCCGGGCACCGGTTGCCAGTTCGCGTGGATCACACCCAGCGTCGCGTAACAGTCACGTTCGCTGGCAACCAGGACGCGGATGCCGACGAGGTCGTAGATGTCGGTGAACTCGCGGCCGCGCACGATCATCTTCTGGTAGATCGAGTAGTAGTGCTTCGGCCGGCCGGTGATCTGGGCCTTGATGGCGCCTTCGCGCAGGTCGGCGTTGATGCGTTCGATCACCTCGCCGAGATAGGTGTCGCGCGAGGGCGCCCGTTCAGCCACCAGGCGGACGATCTCGTCATAGCGCTTGGGGTACAGCGTGGCGAACGCGAGGTCCTCCAGTTCCCACTTGACCGTGTTCATGCCCAGGCGATGGGCCAGCGGAGCAAGCACCTCGAGCGTCTCCCGGGCCTTGCGCTCCTGCTTCTCCGGCGGCAGGAACCGCAGCGTGCGCATGTTGTGCAGCCGGTCGGCGAGCTTGATGACGAGCACCCGGGGGTCGCGCGCCATCGCGACGACCATCTTGCGGATCGTCTCGGACTCCGCCGCGTCTCCGTACTTGACCTTGTCGAGCTTCGTGACGCCGTCGACGAGATGGGCGACCTCGGAGTCGAACTCGGCGGTGATGTCGTCGAGGGTCAGGCCGGTGTCCTCGACGGTGTCGTGCAGCAGTGCGGCGACCAAAGTCGTGGTGTCCATGCCGAGTTCGGCGAGGATCGTGGCCACCGCGAGCGGATGGGTGATGTACGGGTCGCCACTCTTGCGCAACTGACCGCGGTGGCACTCCTCCGCCAGGTCGTAGCCGCGCTGCAGCAGCCGCGCGTCCACCTTCGGATGTGCGCCGCGGTGGATCGCGAGCAATGGCTCGAGCACCGGCTTGATCGGCGACTGTCGCTGCGAGGTGATCAGCCGGCGGGCCAGGCGATCACGAACCCGGCGTCGGTGCACACCGGCATCGATCGACGCTGTTGCTCGCGGCGAGACAACGGGGATGACGGCGGGCGGTACGGCAGCCGGAACCGGCGGCGGGGCAACGTCAGCCTCGGCGCCTGTCTGTGCCGTCGGTCCTGCGGTGGCGTCCGTCGTCAGTGCGTCTCCCGGATGTCCCGATGCTCATCATCGAGTCTACGGGGACAACTTGCACGGCCGTGGACACAATGGCTGTGCGGAGCTCAGACCGTCAGCAGCGCGTGCAGCGCAGCCACGTCGGCAAGCGGCGCCCGCCCGTCAAGGAAGCCGAGTTCGAGCAGGACGCCGATACCCGCCACGGAGGCACCAGCCTCACCGACCAGGTCAGCGGCGGCCCGCAACGTCCCTCCGGTTGCCAGTACGTCGTCGACGAGCAGTACCCGCTTGCCGCCGAGCCGCCCGACCGGAACCTCGATCTCGGCGGTGCCGTATTCGAGGGCGTATGTGCGGCGCAGGGTAGGTGGTGGCAGCTTGCCGGCCTTGCGCACCGGGATGAGCCCGCACCCGAGCGCACACGCCAGCGCACCGGCGATCAGGAACCCGCGCGCCTCGATCCCCGCAACGAGGTCTATCGGGCCGACCGTGCGCGCGAAGGCGGCGAGTGCGTGGATCGATGCGTCGAAGGCGGCGCCATCGGCCAGCAGCGGCGTGATGTCCTTGAACACGATCCCTGGCTGCGGGAAGTCCGGCACGTCTCGCAGCAGCGAGGAGATGCGGTCGGCGAGCTCAGCGCCCGAGTTGCCCCCGGCCCTCACCGCTTGCGTCGCTGGCGCTGCGGACGCGCGCCGGGACGTGGTGCGGGGGCGGGCCCGCCGCCGCCAGGACGGTGGGTCGTCACGGGCGCCGCAACGCTCGGAGCAGCGGATCCGGCCATCGCGGGGGTTGCGGCGCGCGCTGCCTCGCTCGACCGCTTGGCCTGTACCCGCTTGGTCAGCGCCTTGTATTCCGGCGCGGCCTCGGTGAGGTCGACGACGATGGGCGTGGCGAGGAACAGCGAGGAGTACGCGCCGGAGGCCAGGCCGACGAACAGGATCAGGGCGAGGTCCTTGATCGTGCCGACGCCGAGGATCCCCGCGCCGACGAACAGCAGCCCGGCCACCGGAAGCAGTGCGATGAGCGAGGTGTTGATCGATCGCATCAGGGTCTGGTTCACCGCCAGGTTCGCGGCATCGCTGAAGGTCATGCGTGACCCGGCGAGGATGTCCTTCGAGTTCTCGGCCACCTTGTCGTAGACGACCACCGTGTCGTACAGCGAGAAACCGAGGATCGTGAGCAACCCGACGACTGTCGACGGCGTGACCTCGAAGCCGATGATCGAATAGATCCCCGCAGCGATCAGCAGGTCGTGCAGCAACGCAAGGATGCCGCCGACCGCCATCCGCCACTGGAAGCGGATGGCGATGTAGATGGAGACGACGATCAGGAAGACGATCAGACCCTCGACCGCCTTCACCGTGATGTCGTGACCCCAGCTCGAACTCACCGAGTTGGTGGTGATCTTGCTGGCGGGGACGTTCAGCTCGGCCGCGACCTTGAGCTTGACGGCCTGCACCTTCGCCGGATCGGACTCGGTCTTGACGACGATCTGCTTGGTGCCACCGGAGCCGACGAGCTGGGCCGGTCCACCGGTCTTGGCGCCGGCGTTGGCGAATGCCGTGTTGGCGTCGGCGGTGGTGATGTGCGTATTGGTCACCGGGATCTGGAACTGGGTACCACCGGCGAAATCGATGCCGTAGTTGAAGCCGCGCAGGCTGATGCTGCCGATGCAGATCAGGATCAGGACGAGCGAGGCGAAGTACCACCGCTCGCGGTTGCCGATGAAGTTGATGCGGGTCTCACCGCGGTAGAGCCGCCGGATGACCGACATCAGCTTTCGCCCTTCTCGTCGCGTAGCCGCGCTCGGCGGGCAGCCGCTCGCTCAGCCGCCGTGCCGGGGGCGGGCGTCGTGTGCCGCCGCTCCTCACCCGCCGCCGATGGATCGTCGGTGGGTTCCTCGTCGACCAGGCGCTCGTCGGTGATGTCGGCATCGACATCGGCGGCCGGCCCCGCGGCAGGTGCGGCCTCCGCCGGCTTCGCTTCGTCAGGGCGCTCGGCAACGGCAACGGCCGAAGTGGTGGGCTCGGCAGCAGGCCGCGCCGCTTGCGCCGGCCGGGCACGTTTTGCCGGGCGGGCGGGCGCTGGGGTGTCGGAGACCGCGGCGCCGCCGCGAATCGCGTCGAGTCCGGTGAAGGTGGACGAGCCGAAGTTGCGCAGCCGCGACAGCACCGACACCAGCGGGTGGGTGAAGAGGAACACGACCACGAGGTCCAAGATCGTCGAGAGGCCGAGGGTGAAGGCGAAGCCCTTCACATCACCGGCGGCGAAGTAGTACAGGATCGCCGCGGCGAGGAACGACACCGTGTCGGCCGACAGGATCGTGCGCCGAGCCCGAACCCACGCACGCGGAATCGCGACCCGTGCCGATCTGCCTTCGTGCACTTCGTCCTTCATCCGTTCGAAGAACACGACGAAGGAGTCGGCAGTGATACCGACCGCGACGATGAAGCCGGCGATGCCGGCCAGGCTGAGCGTGAAGCTGATCTGGGTCGCCAGCATGACGAGGCACCCGTAGGTCAGCGCACCCGAGACGAGCAACGAGGCGATCGTGACGAGCCCGAGCGCGCGGTAGTAGACGAGCGAGTAGAGCACGACCAGGAGCAGGCCGATACCGCCGGCGAGCAGGCCCGCCTTCAGCTGCGAGGTGCCCAGCGTCGCCGACACGGTCTGCGTGTCCTGTGGAGTGAAGCTGAGCGGCAGGGCGCCGTACTTCAGCTGGTTGGAGAGCTGGTTCGCCGTCGACTGGGAGAAGTTGCCGGTGATCTGCGTCTTGCCGCCGTTGATGGCGCTCTGGTTCACCGGCGCCGAGATCACCCGGCCGTCGAGCACGAACCCGACGAAGTCGGCACAGGGCGTCGAGGCCGTTGCGCACTGCAGGGCTGAAGACGAGTTCTGTGAGTTGTTCGTGTTGTGCGCGCCGGTGTAGTTGGCCCATGCGGTCTGCCCGCTGGTCTTCATGCTGAGCTGGACGGTCCATTCGGTGAGGCCCGCGCTCGGGTTCGGCGCCTGCGACGAGGCGCCGGAGATCTGATTACCGGGCACGATGACCTTGCCGAGCAGGTAGACAACCTTGGCGCCGTAGGTCTTCCCGTCGTCGCACGCGATGTAGTACGGCGCGGTGTCGCTCTGCGTATTGGCGGTGTCGCAGTTCATGTCGGACAGTGCCGCCTGCAGCTGCTGCTGCTGGGTCGAGGTCAGCTTGTTGTACGCGTCCTCGGTGGTCGGGACCGGGAAGGTCAGCCCGACGAAGGGATTCGTCTTGCAGGGTGTCGGCGCGGCGGTCGTGGACGGGGAGGCACTCGGTGTCGCCGAGCCCGTCGCGGTGCCTGTCGACGAAGCTGGCGTCGTGCTCGGCGTGACCGCGGGCGTCGTCGTCGGGGCGTTCAGTCGCCGGTTGCGGGCGTCCTTCGGGCTCGCGGCGGTGGAGGTGCCGGCTTGGGCGGCCGGCGGTGTCGTCGAAGCACTCGACGGAGTCGCACCGGCAGTGGTGGTACAGGTCATGGGCACCGCCGGCATCACGGAGCCGCGCAGGCTGAGAACGGCGGCCTTGCCGAGCGAGGCGAGGTCACCACCGGTGCTGCCCGGGATCGAGACGACGATCTGGTTGCTGCCCTGGATGACCACCTCGGACTGCGTGACGCCGGAGCCGTTCACCCGGTCGGTCATGATCTGCTTGGCCTGGTTCATCTGCGACTTCGACGGACTGTGCCCGTTCGGCGTCTTTGCCGTGAAGATCACCTGGCTGCCGCCGACGAGGTCGAGGCCGAGCTTCGGCGTGTGGCGCTGACCGGGCCAGAACACGATGGCGTACAGAACGGCGATGATCGCCAGCAGCGCCATGAAGTAGCGGCTGACGCGCAGCGTTCCGGCAGGTGGTGCCACGGGGAAATGTCTCCTCGGTTCGTTCCGGCCGCAAGCCAGCGCTAGGGCGTCGGGCGGCCACAGGCGGGCACAGGTTCGCGGGCAAGTATGACCGACCCCACTGTGGACCCACGGCCTCGGGTCAACGGCTCCTGATCAGCCGAGGCCCGGTTCGTCCGGACGGTCGGCGCCAGGCTCGTGCGGCTGGTCGTCATGCAAGGGATCGTGCAGGGGCCCACGGTACTGGGGTGGGAGCGATTTCGCGTCACGTAAGGCTGCGAGCGCCCACTTCACTTCGACGCCGGGGGCGATCGCCAGCTGCACGGTGCCGTCGTCGTTGGTCCCGACGACCGTGCCGTACAGGCCGGACGTGGTCATGACCTCTGTGCCGAAGCTGATCTGGGCGATTCGGGTCATCTCGTCGGCCATCTGCAGCCGCCGGCGCCGCTGGCTCCACAGCAGCAGGGCACCAAGCGCCACGAGCATCACCAGATAGGGCCACCACACGCGGTCGAGTCTAGGCGTTGTCGAAGAGCGTGGGTCCGCGTTCACCCGGCGGCACGAGGCCGAGGTGCGACCAGGCGGCCGGCGTCGCGACACGTCCGCGCGGTGTGCGGGCCAGCAGCCCGGCACGCACGAGGAAAGGCTCGGCGACCTCTTCGACCGTCTCGACCTCCTCCCCGACGGCCACGGCGAGCGTCCCGACCCCGACCGGCCCCCCGCCGAAACGTCGCACGAGCGCTTCGAGCACAGCTCGGTCCAACCGATCGAGGCCGAGCTGATCGACGTCGTAGACGGCCAGCGCAGCGCGCGCGATCGCCTCGGTGACGATGCCGTCGGCACGCACCTCGGCGAAGTCGCGCACCCGCCGCAGCAGCCGGTTGGCGATGCGCGGCGTGCCACGCGAGCGCCCCGCGATCTCGACGGCGCCGTCGTCGCGCAGATCGACCCGGAGCAGTTCGGCCGAGCGCGCGAGCACCAGTTGCAGGTCGTCGGGGTCGTAGAAGTCCATATGTCCGGTGAAGCCGAAGCGATCGCGCAGCGGGCCGGTGAGCAGCCCCGCCCGCGTCGTGGCGCCGACGAGTGTGAAGGGCGCCAGTTCGAGCGGGATGGCCGTGGCACCGGGTCCCTTGCCCACGATCACATCGACGCGAAAGTCCTCCATCGCCATGTACAGCAGCTCTTCGGCCGGGCGGGCAATCCGGTGGATCTCGTCGATGAACAGCACTTCGCCCTCGGTGAGGCTGGTGAGCAGCGCCGCAAGATCACCGGCGCGCTCGATCGCCGGGCCACTCGTCACCCGCACGGGCGCACCGAGCTCGGTCGCGATGATCAGCGCGAGGCTGGTCTTGCCGAGTCCGGGTGGACCCGAAAGCAGGACGTGATCGGGCGGGCGATTGCGGCGCATCGCGCTCTGCAGCACCAGTTGCAGCTGTTCGCGCACCTTGGCCTGCCCGACAAAGTCGACGAGCCGCTTGGGCCGCAGACTTGCCTCGACCTCCCGCTCGGCCAGCGATGGCAGCGGCGATACGACGTCTTCGATCTCCGGCTCGCTCATCAGGTCCGGCCGAGCAGCTGGATGCTGCGCCGCAGCAACGCGGGGACGTCCGGCGTCTCATCAGGCGCGAGATCCGCAGCGACCACGTCGATGGCCTCACCTGCCTCCTTACCCGAGAAACCCAGCCCGGCCAGCGCATGCGCGAGCTGATCGCGCCATGGTGCGACAGCCGACAACCCCGACAGGTCGATGGCGCCAGCGGTGCCGTCGATCGCTCCGATGCGGTCGCGCAGTTCGATCACGATGCGCTCGGCGCCCTTGCGGCCGATGCCGGGCACGGCTGTCAGCGCGGTGTAGTCGCTCGTCGCGATCGCGCGGCGCAGTTCGCGAGGCGGGTGGACGGCGAGCATGGTCTGCGCAAGCTTGGGCCCGACACCGTTCGCGGTCTGCAGCAGTTCGAACATGGCCCGCTCGTCGTCGTCGGCGAAGCCGTAGAGGGTGAGCGAGTCCTCCCGCACGACGAGGCTCGTCGCCAGGCGCGCTTCGTCGCCCACACGCAACCGCGCGAGGGTTCCCGGCGAGCACGACACAGCCAGGCCCACTCCCCCGACCTCGACCACCGCACCGTCCGGACCGAGCGCGGCGACGATCCCCCGCACGCTGGCAATCACCGTCGCTCCACCGCCGCTACGAGTCGGGCCTGGGCGGCCCCCCGCCACAGCTGGCAGATGGCGAGCGCCAGCGCGTCAGCGGCATCAGCCGGCCGGGGGGTGTCGGCGAGCCGCAGCAGCCGGGTGACCATCGCCCCGACCTGCGCCTTGTCGGCGCGCCCGGATCCGGTGACGGCGGCCTTCACCTCGCTCGGCGTGTGGAGCGCGATCGGGACACCGGCACGCGCAGCCGCGAGGAGGGCCAGGCCGGCCACCTGAGCCGTGCCCATCACGGTGCGGACGTTGTGCTGGCTGAACACCCGCTCGACGGCGACCACATCCGGGCGATGCGCCGCGATGGCGGCAGCGAAGGCGTCGGCGATCGTCATGAGCCGCTCGCCGATCGGCGAGCCGGGCGGGGTCTGGACGACCTCGACGTGCACCAGCCGGGGCGGCCGACCAGGAGCGCCGTCGACGACCCCGATGCCGCACCGGGTCAGCCCCGGATCGACGCCCAGCACACGCACGCTCATCCCCATTTCGCCGGTGTTCGAACGGTCGTTCGACAGCCTAGGGGCCGACGCGCCGACGCTCGGCGCGACACGCCAAGCGCCCCGGCCCCGTACCGTGCGGGGGTGTCCGTCTTCGATCTCGGCCGCCGCAGGCGGACCCGCGCCGTGCGGCCGAGCCCGATATTCCTCGCCTTCGTCGCACTGGCGGCGCTCGGCGGCTGGCTGGCCTGGCGCGACAACGCGCCGGGACATCGGGTGGCCGATTTCGGCGTCTTCATCATGGTCATCGCACTGTGGGTCGTGTCGCTGTGCCTGCACGAGTTCGCCCACGCCTACGCCGCGTACCGCGCCGGCGACCGCGCCGTCGAGGCAGCCGGGTACCTGACGCTCAACCCGTTGAAGTACGCCCACCCGGTGCTGTCGATCCTCATCCCGCTGCTGTTCATCGTCCAGGGCGGCATCGGCCTGCCGGGTGGCGCGGTGTACCTGCACCGGCACAGTTTCCGCAGCAAGGCATCGCAGAGCATCGCTGCCGCCGCGGGACCGTTGACGAATGTCGTGTTCGCCGTGCTGCTGCTCGCGCTCGTGCACACCCATCAGGATGGCTCGCACGGCCGGTTCTGGACCGGCCTCGCCTTCGTCGGATTTCTGCAGATCACCGCGGCAGTGCTCAATCTGCTGCCGATCCCTGGGCTGGACGGCTGGGCGATCATCGAGCCGTATGTCGATCCGGTGACCGCCGACGGTGCCGAGAAGATCAAACCGTGGGGCATGCTCGGCGTCATCGTGCTGCTGCAGATCCGCACCGTGAATATCTGGTTCTTCGACCTCGTCTACCGGATCTTCGAGAGTTCTGGGGTGCCGAGCGCGATGTCGGAGTCCGGTCACCTGTACTTCGAATTCTGGATGAGGGCACCGTTCTGATGGCGCCCATCACTCGGCGGGCACTGCTGCTCGGCGGCCTCGGCACCGTGGTCACCGCGGCGGCGGGAAACTACGCGTTCCAACGCACCGCGACGCAGGTACCCAGGGGCGTGCCGAACGTCGCGCCGGGCCCGCTTGACGGCGGCACGTTCGTCTCGGCACATCGCGGCGGCCTCACGACCGGCTGGTCGGTCGCCTATCCGCCGGGCTCGTCCGCCGGCGATCGCCTTCCCGTACTGATCGTGCTGCACGGGCGCGGCGGCAATCACCGGTCGGCATTCGACGGCGGCCTGTTCCTGCAGCGCTATCTCGCCGAAGGCATCGAACGCGGCCTGCGCCCCTTCGCGATCGCGAGCGTCGACGGCGGCGACCAGAGCTACTGGCACCCGCGCCGCGACGGCGACACCTCGGCGATGCTGCTCGACGAATTCGTCCCGCTGCTGGCCCGCCGAGGCCTGAACACCACCCGGCCGTCGTTGCTCGGCTGGTCGATGGGGGGCTACGGGGCGCTGTATCTCGCCACCCGGTTGGGTGCGGGCCACCTCGGCGCAGTGGTTGCGGAGAGCCCCGCGGTCTGGCACAGCGCGGCTGAGAGCGCGGCCGGCGCATTCGACGACGCGGCCGACTTCGACCAGCACGCGATCTTCGGGCACACCGACGCACTCACCGGTGTCGCCCTGCGTATCGACTGCGGCAGCTCAGACGGCTTCGCACCGGTGACCCGGGATGTGCGGGCTGCGATCAGCCCGACCCCGGCAGGGGGCATCGAATCGGGTGGGCATGACGAGGGGTACTGGCGGTCACAGGCGCGCGCACAGCTCGCCTTCGTGTCAGAACACCTCGGCACCTAACCGAGCTCGACGGCCTCCATGATGTCGTCGGAGACATCGAAATTGGCGTAGACGTTCTGCACGTCATCGAGATCTTCGAGGGCGTCGATCAGGCGAAACACCTTGCGTGCGCCGTCCTCGTCGAGGGGCACCTGAACGCTCGGCAGGAATGACATGTCCGCGGACTCGTAGTCGATTCCGGCTTGCTGAAGTGCGGTGCGCACCGGCACAAGGTCGGTCGCCTCGCTGATCACCTCGAACGAATCGCCGAGGCTGTTCACCTCTTCGGCACCGGCGTCGAGTACCGCGAGCAGGACGTCGTCTTCGGCGAGGCCGTCGTTGGGCACGATCACGACGCCCTTGCGGTTGAACAGGTACGCCACCGAGCCCGGGTCGGCCATCGAACCGTTGTTTCGTGTCATCGCCGTGCGGACTTCCATCGCCGCCCGGTTGCGGTTGTCGGTGAGGCACTCGATGAGCATGGCGACGCCGTTCGGGCCGTAGCCCTCGTACATGATCGTCTGCCAGTCGGAGCCGCCGGCTTCGGCACCGGATCCGCGCTTGACCGCGCGCTCGATGTTGTCGAGCGGGACCGAGGTCTTGCGCGCCTTCTGAATGGCGTCGTAGAGCGTCGGATTGCCGTCGGGATCACCGCCGCCGGTACGCGCCGCGACCTCGATGTTCTTGATCAGCTTGGCGAACAGCTTTCCACGCTTGGCGTCGATGACGGCCTTCTTGTGCTTGGTCGTCGCCCACTTGGAGTGGCCACTCACGATGCCGCCGTTCTCACGATGCCGCAGTCCTCACCATGTCGCAGAAGTACGCGTGGATGCGCCCGTCCCCCGTCAGTTCGGGATGGAAGGACGTTGCCAGCAGCTGATGCTGGCGTACGGCGACGATCCTACCGGCGGCCGGGCCGCCGCTGACCCGGCCGAGAGCGGTGGCCTGCTCGCCGAGGGACTCGACCCACGGTGCGCGGATGAAGACGGCGTGCAGCGGGCCGCCGGCCACACCCTCGATCTCCACGTCGCCCTCGAACGAATCGACCTGCCGCCCGAACGCGTTGCGGCGCACGGACATGTCGATACCGCCGATCGTCTCGTCGAGAGGCGACCCGCCGTCGTCGACCCGGTCGGCAAGCAAGATCATCCCCGCACACGAACCGTATGTGGGCATGCCTTCGGAGATCCGCTTGCGCAGCGGGTCGAGCATGCCGAACGTGCGAGCCAACTTGATCATCGTCGTCGACTCTCCGCCCGGCAGGACGAGGCCGTCGACGGCGTCCAACTCGGCCGGACGCCGCACCGTGATGGCGTCGACGCCCGCTGCGCTCAGCGCGGCACAGTGTTCGCGGACGTCGCCCTGCAGCCCCAGCACGCCCACTCGGATCGATGCGCTCACGTCACCATCGCCCGTAGCTCGTCCGTGACCGTCGTCAGCCGATCGAGTACGTCCGTCACATCGGCGGAGGTCCGCGCAGCAAGGCCGCTGCGAATCAGATTTCGCGCCAGGACACTCGGCTTCACGCCTGTCGCGGCGGCGCGGGTTTCCAGCGCCCTGAGCTCACCCACGTCCAACCGCACGGAGAACACGACCGACGGGGTGTTCGTTGCGCGGCTGCTGCGCCGCGCGAGCCCGGCGCCGATCGCCTCGTCCGCGCGTTCCGCCTCATCCATGTCGCGCTGAACCAAGGCGATGGCATACGCGCGGAAGTCCATACCCAGCACCGTAGAGCGCGGGGCTGACGGCCGGCCGCACCGCGGTGATGAGGTGTGGACAACGCCGGCACCGCCGCCGGGGATGGTGTGCGATACGGAGACTGTCCTACGCGCGTAGGACAGTCCTGGGACAGCACTATCTTGCGACCCCGCTGATGTCGACGACCCCGCCGTCACCAGCCCCGCTCTGCCAACCGATGTGGCTGGGGGATGTCTTCGACGTTGATGCCGACCATCGCCTCGCCAAGCCCTCGCGACACCTTCGCGATGACGTCGGGATCGTCGTAGAACGTCGTCGCCTTGACGATCGCCTCGGCACGCTCTGCGGGATTGCCGGACTTGAAGATGCCGGAACCGACGAAGACACCTTCCGCGCCGAGCTGCATCATCATCGCCGCGTCGGCCGGTGTCGCGATGCCGCCCGCTGTGAAGAGGACGACCGGCAGCGAGCCCGTCTGTGCTACCTCGCGGACCAGCTCGTACGGCGCCTGCAGCTCCTTCGCCGCAACGAACAGCTCATCCTCGGGCAGGTTCTGCAGCCGGCGCAGTTCATCGCGGATCTTGCGCATGTGTGTCGTGGCGTTGGAGACGTCGCCGGTGCCTGCCTCGCCCTTGCTGCGGATCATCGCCGCACCTTCGGTGATCCGGCGCAGTGCCTCACCGAGATTCGTGGCGCCACACACGAAGGGGACGGTGAACTGCCACTTGTCGATGTGGTTCGCGTAGTCGGCCGGAGTCAGCACCTCGGACTCGTCGATGTAGTCGACACCGAGCGACTGGAGCACCTGCGCCTCGACGAAATGTCCGATGCGGGCCTTGGCCATCACCGGGATCGAGACGGCGCTGATGATCGAATCGATCATGTCCGGGTCGCTCATCCGCGAGACCCCGCCCTGTGCGCGAATGTCGGCTGGGACGCGCTCGAGCGCCATCACGGCGACCGCGCCGGCATCCTCTGCGATGGTGGCCTGCTCGGCCGTGACGACGTCCATGATGACGCCGCCCTTGAGCATCTCGGCCATGCCGCGCTTGACTCGCGCGGTGCCGACGACATGCTCGGGCGTGACTGCGGTGGACGGTTGCTGAACCTCGGACATGCCTCGATTCTACGGGCGATTCGAGGAGTCTGCCGCCAGCCACCTGGCCGCCGGTGGCCCGCCCGCGGTCAGCTCACGCCGAATCTGTTGCCTCTGGGATGTTCTCGGGTGATGTGGGTGCTGTCGCGGTCTCGGCGCGTGGCACGTCGAACGCCGGGACCGTGTCGTCGATGTCGAAGAAGTGCGGCATCTCGCGCCGGCCTGCGAGGCGGAGCAGTCGCGGCATGCGCCTCATCCGCAGCGTGCGGGTGTCGCGGACCGCGTCGTTGTAGAAACGGCGCGCAATGAGGACGCGTGAGGACGCCTCCGCAAGCTCGGCCTGGGACTGAGCCGGGACGCGCAACTGTTGGTCCGCGATCTCTGCAATGGCACGACCGACGGCGTTCTCGGCCGCTCGGCGATCACCGTGCAGCATCGCGAGTGCATCGAGCGCCGCCTCGTCGTACCGGCGGGCAAGCTCGTCGGGCAATCCGTTGTTCGACGACTCGGCGACGTGCTGCAGAGCCGCGGCACGGCGGACCAGCTGGGCATCCAAGGCGGCCTGAGCCGCATCGACGCGGGCATGCAGTCGGTCCAGCCGGGTGAGGGTGAAGGTGATCCACATCGTCAGCAGGATCGCCGCGACAACGGCGACGACGAGCCAACCGACGGGCAACACCGCAACGACTCTAACCGCACGAGGTTCAGCGGAGCGGGAGGCCCGCTCCGGCAATAGCCAGCTCATAGACCCGGAGTACCTGCTGCACGATCAGTGACCAGTCGAACGGCGCCACCGCGCGGCTCCCGGCTGCGACGAGCTCGTCGCGTCGCGGCGCTTCGTCGAGCACCCGGCGCAACGCCTGAGCCAGTGAATCCGGATCGCCGACGGAAAACAGTTCGCCGGCCGCTCCGCCGTCGAGAACCCGGCGAAACGCCTCGATGTCGCTCGCCACCACCGCCGTACGGGCAGCCATTGCCTCGAGCAGGATCACGCCGAAGCTCTCCTGCCCCGTGTTGGGTGCGCAGTACACGTCGACGCTGCGCAGCATGCGCGCCTTGTCCTCCTCGCTCACCTGGCCGAGGATGTCGATCCGCGGCCTCACGGCAGCGGGAAGGCCGGCTGCGAACTCCTCCGCGTCACCACGTCCGGCGACGATGAGGCGAAGCTCAGGACGCTCGTCGACGAGGTGTTCCAGTGCCCCGACAAGCACGTCCATACCCTTGCGCGGTTCGTCGTAGCGGCCGATGAAACCGATGGTGCCGCCGCTGCGCGGATAGCCGGGCAACGGTTCGGCGTCGGCGTAGTGCGCGACCGCCACGCCGTTCGGGATGACAACGGCGTCCGCGCCGAGGTGTTCGACGATCACCTTGCGTGCGGCAGGCGATACTGCGATTCGCCCGGACAGCTTCTCGAGGAACGGCTGCAGGACGGTGTCGAACATCGCGAGGAAACGCGAACGGACGGTCGCGGCATGGAAGGTCGCGACCAGTGGACCGTCGTGAATCATGCACGCCAGCAGCGACAGGCTGGGCGGTGCCGGTTCATGCACGTGCACCACGTCGAATGCGCCGTCACGCAGCCACCGGCGCACCCGGGCCGCGGACACCACGCCGAACTGCAGCCGCGCCACCGAGCCGTTGTAGCGCACGGGCACAGCCTTGCCAGCAGCAACGACGTACGGCGGCAGACCTGGCATGTCCTCATCGCCCGGAGCGAGGACGGAGACCTGGTGGCCGAGCTCGATCAGTTCCTCGGCGAGATCACGAACGTGTGCTTGTACGCCCCCTGGGATATCCCAGGAGTAGGGGCAGACGATGCCGATGCGCATCGGCGCCTGCATCACCCCGGCGCCTGCTGAGCGCTCGTCATTCCCGCGGGCCGGTCCGGTCGCGGCGGGAGGTCAGCCAGCCACAGACGCTGCAGCATGTGCCAATCGACAGGGTGCGCGGCGATCTCGACCGCGAACGCGTCGGCCAGCGCCTGAGTGCCGGCGGCCACCTGTTCGGTGAGCCGCGCCTGCGGCAGTTCGATCGGCGCTCCGATCCGCTGACCCCAGCCACCGTCGGCGGTGAACCAGAGGCTGATGGGCAGCAGCGCTGCCCCCGTGCGCGCGGCGAGCAGAGCCGGGCCACCCGGCATCTTTGCCGCCTCGCCGAAGAACTGCACCTCGATGCCGTTACGCGACAGGTCGCGATCGGCCAGCAGGCAGATCGCGCGATTCGCCGCGAGCCGCTCGGCAAGGACCTCGGCGGGCGGTCGCGCACCTCCGGTCAATGGAAGGACCTCCATGCCCAGGCCCTCGCGATAGGCCACGAAGCGGTCGTACAGCGATTCCGGCTTGAGCCGCTCAGCGACAGTCGTGAACGGCAGGCCGTGATGGATGAGCCAGAGGGCGGCGACGTCCCAATTGCCCATGTGCGGCAACGCGATGATGACGCCTTTGCCACGCTCGATCGCCGCATCGATGTGCTCGCTGCCGTGCGTGCCCCGCTCCGCCGTCCGCGCAATCGCCCCGTGATCCATCTTCGGCAGGCGGAAGGTCTCCAGCCAGTACCGTGAATAGGAGCGTAGGGCGTCGCCGACGAGCTGATCGAGTCGGAGCTCGGAGACCTCAGGTCCGACGACTCGGCGCAAGTTCTTGCGCAACTGCTGGGCACCGGCGCCGTTACGCACGACGGCCGCATCTGCGCCCGCTCGGAACGCCCGTTCGGACATCCGGCGCGGCAACGCCTTCACCAGCCCCCACCCCGCGCCATAGCCGAGATCGACGGCACGGCCGCGGGTGCTCTCGAACATCAGGGTGCCTCGGCTCTGGTCATCTCGGCCGCCTTGGACTGGCGGTAGACGGTCGTGAATCGCTGCAGGACCGTCACTGTGGATGCGGCCACCAACGCCCACAGCGCGATCGCCTGGAGGAACGGCACGCGCAGATGCTCGCCGGACAGCCCGGTGCCCACCAGCACGATGATCAAGCGGTCAGCACGTTCGGCGATGCCGACCGTCGCCGTGAGGCCCGCCGCTTCGGCGCGCGCCCGGATGTAGGACGTCAACGACCCCAGCACCAGGCAGAGCAGGCACGCGAGGAACATCCACCGCTGCCCGTGCATCGCGAAGTACCACCCGATCGAACCGAACACTGCCGCGTCGGCGATGCGATCGCACGACGAGTCCAAGACCGCGCCGAATTTCGTAGAGCGGCCGCCGATGCGTGCGACCGCGCCGTCGACGAGATCCAGCATCACGAAGCCCCACACGAGCATGGTCCCGGTGAACCACGCGCCGCGCGTGAAGAACACCACCGCGCTCGCCGTCGCTCCGACCGTGCCGACGATGGTGATCGCGTCCGGGGTCACCCCGGCCCGGACCAGGCGCGTCGCCAGCGGACGGACGAGGTTGCCGAAGAAGCCGCGTGCGTGGATGTTGAGCACGGTGTCGAGGAATCCGTTCGGGCTGTCGGGCTGCGAGTCGGTGGTCTCACGATATCGGTCGACTGCCAACCGATCTGCGGGTATCGCTTGTCGCGGCGCACGGATGGGTGTCGAATGCCGGAATCTGCTCTTACGACCGATGAGTGGTCGTCGAGGCGTTCGGAGGCTGCTTGATGTCGACGAAGAAGGCCGCTAGCCGACCCAGTCCGGCCTCGTTCGACACCGCCGACCGACCCGAGAAGATCCGCAACGTGGCGCTTGTCGGCCACTCAGGCGGCGGCAAGACGACCCTCGTCGAAGCGCTGCTGGCGGCCACCGGGGTGATCGGCCGCGCCGGGACGATCGCCGAAGGGACCACCGTCAGTGACCACGATCCGGTGGAAGTGGCCCAGCAACGCTCCGTCGGTCTGTCGGTGTGCCCGCTGCGCTGGGACAACGTGGTCGTGAATCTTCTCGACACTCCCGGGTACCCCGACTTCACCGGCGAGCTACGCGCGGGGCTACGCGCGGCCGACGCGGCGCTGTTCGTCGTGTCGGCCGCGGACGACATCGATCCGATCACCGTGTCGCTCTGGGAGGAGTGCGCGGCGCTCGGCACGCCGCGCGCGGTGGTGGTGACCAAGCTGGACGCGCCCCGGGCGACGTTGGCGGCGACCGTCGCCGCCTGCCAGCGGGTGTTCGGAGGGGCCGACGGGCAGGCGGTCCTGCCGCTCTACCTCACGGTGGGCACCGAGAACCCGGAGGCCCTGGTCGGCCTGCTCACGAGGACCGTCTACGACTATTCGGCCGGTTTCCCCGCCAAGGAGTCGCCCGCCGATCCGTCCATCGTCCCGGACGGGGACCTCGACGCCGAACGTGCGGCCCTGATCGAGGCGATCATCAACAACAGCGAGGACGAAACGCTTCTGGAGCGCTACCTCAACGGCGAGGACATCGGCCTGGACGTGCTCATCGACGACTTGGAGACGGCGGTGGCCCGGGGCACGTTCTACCCGGTGCTGCCCGTATGTGCCTCCACCGGCCTGGGGCTGGGCGAGCTGCTCGAAGTGCTCTCCGGCGGTTTCCCCTCACCCGTCGAGCTCGACCCGCCGGCTGCGACCTCGGTCGACGGTTCGCCGGCGAAACCGCTGAGCTGCGACCCGGACGGACCTCTGCTCGCCGAGGTGGTCCGCACCACCGTCGACCCGTATCTCGGCCGGCTCTCGCTGCTACGGATCTTCTCGGGCACCATCACCGCCGACACGGCCGTGCACATCTCGGGCCACGGGGGTGCCGAGCGCGGCCATCCCGATCACGACGCGGACGAGCGCGTCGGGCAGATCCATTCGCCACTCGGCGCGAGCCTGCGCCCGATCGAGCGCGCCATCGCCGGTGACATCTGCGCGATCGGTCGCCTCGGGATGGCCGAGACGGGCGACACGGTGTCGAGCAAGACCACGCCCCTGCTCATCCCCGCGTGGGAGATGCCCGAGCCGCTCCTGCCGATCGCGGTGCACGCGGCCACCCGCGCCGACGAGGACGCGCTGGCCAAGGCGCTGGCCCGGCTCACCGCAGGCGATCCGACGGTGCGTATCGAGCGCCACCGCGACACCGGCCAGCTCGTGCTCTGGTGTCTTGGCGAGGCGCATGCCGACGTCGTCCTCGACCGGCTGCGCGCGACCGGGGCACATGTCGAGACGGTGCCGTTGCGGATCGCGCTGCAGGAGACCTTCACGGCCGAGGCGCGCGGGCACGGCCGGCTGGTCAAGCAGTCCGGCGGCCACGGCCAGTACGCGGTCTGCGATGTCATGGTGACACCGCTCCCCCGCGGTTCCGGCGTCCAGTTCGCCGAAAAGGTTGTGGGCGGCGCCGTGCCGTCGCAGTTCATCAGCTCGGTCGAGAAGGGCGTGCGCGCACAGCTCGAGCATGGTCTCGACCACGACCGTGTGCCCGTCGTCGATGTGCTGGTGACGCTCGTGGACGGCAAGTCGCACAGCGTGGACTCCTCCGACTCGGCCTTCCAGATGGCCGGGGGTCTGGCGGTGAAGGATGCGGCGGCAGCCGCGAAGCCGGCCCTTCTCGAGCCGATCGCTGCGGTCGACGTCATCGTCCCCGACACGCACGTGGGCGCGGTGCTCTCAGACCTCTCCGGCCGCCGCGGCCGGGTCACCGGTACCGAACCCGATCCGAGCGGGGTAGTGGGGATGGAGCGGAGCATCGTGCACGCGGAGGTGCCCGAGGCCGAGCTGGCGCGCTACACGATCACCCTGCGGTCGCTGACCGCCGGCACCGGACGGTTCACCCGGCGGTTCGCGAGGCACGAACTTGTGCCGGCGAACGTGGCCGCCGCCCTGCGCCCTCCGTCCGGCTGAGCCCCTTCCGATCTTGTGCAGGCGCGCCGACGTGCGCCAGCGAGTCTGCACAAGATTTGCGGACGGGGCTGAGTCCACAGGGCCTGCAGACGTCCACTGACCGTGCCGGAACCTGGCCACGTGCCTCGGACGGCGATAACTCTGTGCGGCATGTCTCAGCTCCCCCGCCACGACGGCCGGCTGGTGACCACCAGCCGCCGCCTCATCGCCGAGGGCGTCGACCGCGCCGTCATCGCGCGGGAGGTGAAGGAAGGTCGATGGCGGCGAGCCGGCCTCGCGATCGTGATGCACAACGGGCCGCTCAGCCCGATGCAGCGCAGATGGGTTGCGCGGATCCATGCCGGCCCACAATCGGTATTCACCGCATTCACTGCCGCTGAGTTGTGCGGCCTTACCGGATGGGAGCGCGACGAGGTACACGTGCTCGCGCCGGCCGGCACACGCATGAGGGCTGGCTGCCCCGTGCCGGCCGTGCTCCATCTGCATGCGCCGGGCTCGATCCGGCGCCATCCGAACCGGGGTGTCGAAGCCTTACCCGACGCCTTGGTCAGGGCTGCAGCGACCTTTGTGCGGCCGCGACCGGCGTGCGGTCTGCTGGCGGCCGCCGTCCAGCAACGCGCGGTGCGCAGCCCGGACATCATCGCGGCACTCGAGCGCGCGTCGCGCACCCGGCACCAGGCGCGTCTTGCTGGGCGCGATGGCTGACGTGTCCGGCGGCTCCGAAGCCTTGAGCGAAATCGACTTCGTTCGGTTGTGTCGACGGCATCGCTTACCAGCACCGGTCAGGCAGCAGGTGCGTCGCGAGCCCACCGGGCGCCGCAGATATCTCGACGCGGCCTGGCGCCGGGCCGACGGCCGCTGGGTGGTTGCCGAGGTCGACGGCGCGCTGCACCTGGCCGCTCGACGCTGGTGGGACGACCAGCTGCGACAGAACGAACTCGCTCTGACCGACGCGGTCGTGTTGCGGTTTCCCAGCGTGGTTGTCCGCACTGAGCCTGCGCTCGTCGTCAGGCAACTGCGCCGGGCGTTGGGAGTCACATGAGCGCGATCTTGTGCAGGCGCGCCGACGTGCGCCAGCGAGTCTGCACAAGATCTGCGGACGGGACGCGCGCCGGCTACTGCTTGGGCAGGTTGAGCTTGCTGAGATCGGGCAGCTCCATGCCGGGCGGCAACTGGGGCATGCCGCCCGGGCCACCCAGACCGCCGCCCGGGAAAGCGCCGGGGAAACCAGCCGGCATCCGCGGCTGGGTCGGGCCGCGCCCGTTGCCCTTCTTCGCGTTCTTGCCCTTCTTGCCCTTCGCCGACTTGTTCGAGGCGCGGCGCATGCCCGGCAGTCCCATACCGCCGAGCTGGCCCATCATCTTGCGTGCCTCGAAGAATCGGTCGACGAGCTGGTTCACGTCGTTCACCTTGACGCCCGAGCCGTTCGCGATCCGCAGCCGGCGCGACCCGTTGATCAGTTTGGGGTTCTCACGCTCGGCGGGCGTCATCGAGCGGATGATCGCCGCCGTCCGGTCGAGGTCCTTGTCGTCGACCTGGGCCAGCGCGTCCTTCATCTGCCCCATGCCGGGCAGCATGCCGAGGATGTTGCCGATCGGCCCCATCTTGCGAATCGCCATCAGCTGGTCGAGGAAGTCCTCCAGGGTGAACTGATTGCCCGCCTGCAGCTTGGCGGCCATCTTCTGCGCTTCGCCCTCGTCGAAGCTCTTCTGCGCGTGCTCGATCAGTGTCAGCACGTCGCCCATGCCGAGGATCCGCGACGCCATCCGGTCGGGATGGAAGATGTCGAAATCCTCGAGCTTCTCGCCGTTCGAGGCGAACATGATGGGCTGCCCGGTCACCTGCCGCACGCTCAGCGCCGCACCGCCGCGGGCGTCACCGTCGAGCTTGGTGAGCACGACACCGCTGAATCCGACGCCGTCGCGGAACGCCTCGGCGGTGTTGACCGCGTCCTGGCCGACCATCGCGTCGACGACGAAGAGGATTTCCTGCGGCGCAATGGCGTCACGGATGTCCGCCGCCTGCTGCATGAGCTCGGCATCGACGCCGAGCCGCCCGGCGGTGTCGACGATGACCATGTCGTGCTGAGCGCGGCGGGCGAAATCGATGGAATCGCGCGCGACCTTGACCGGATCGCCCGCTGCAGCCGTAGCGGTGCCGTCGCCGACGTTGCCGGGCTCGGGTGCATACACCGCGACGCCGGCACGCTCCGCGACGACCTGCAGCTGGGTGACCGCGTTCGGGCGCTGCAGGTCGGCTGCGACGAGCAACGGCGTATGCCCCTGCTGGGCCAGCCATCGTGCCAACTTGCCGGCGAGGGTCGTCTTACCCGCACCCTGCAAGCCGGCCAGCATGATCACCGTCGGTGCGACCTTGGCGTACTGCAGCCGGCGCGTCTGACCGCCGAGGATCTCGACGAGCTCGTCATTGACGATCTTGATGACCTGCTGGGCAGGGTTCAGCGCCTTCGCGACCTCTTCCCCCGCCGCCCGCTCCTTGATCGCGGCGATGAACTGCCGGACGACGGGCAGCGCGACATCGGCCTCGAGCAGCGCGATCCGGATCTCGCGCGCCGTGGCGTCGATGTCGGCCTCGGAGAGCCGCCCCTTTCCACGCAGGTTGGTGAATACGGCGGAGAGGCGATCGGACAGGGTGTCGAACACCCGCCCAGGGTACGTGCCGTCAGAGCAGCCCGCGGCCACCGTCCACGTAGATCACCTGGCCGGTGATGTATCCGGCCTCCTCGCCGGCGAAGAACGCGACCGTGTTGGCGATGTCATCGGGCACCCCGCCACGACGCACGGGAACCGCGGCGGCCGTTGCCTCTCGCATCTGCTCGATGGTCATGCCGATCCGTTCGGCGGTCGCCTTCGTCATAGCCGTCTCGATGAACCCGGGGGCGATCGCATTCGCGGTGATCCCGAACGGCCCGAGTTCGATCGCCAGCGTCTTCGTCAGGCCCTGCAGGCCGGCTTTGGCCGTCGAGTAGTTCGCCTGGCCTCGGTTGCCCAGCGCCGATGTCGACGACATGCAGACGATGCGCCCGTACTTCGCCTCGACCATGTGCTTCTGGGCGATCTGCGAGCAGAGGAACGCACCGCGAAGGTGTACCTCCATCACGAGGGTCCAGTCGTCGTCGCTCATCTTGAAGAGCAGGTTGTCGCGCAGCACGCCGGCGTTGTTGACCAGGATGTGCAGGCCGCCGAACTGGCCGACGAGGGCATCGACCGCGGCCTGGACCTGATCCCGCTTCGAGACGTCTGCGCCCAGCCCGATGGCGCGGCCACCGGCCCCGGTGATCTCATCGGCAACCTGCTGCGCGGCGTCGACATTCAGATCGAGCACCCCGACGAGCGCACCGCCGGAAGCCAACCGGTGCGCGACGCCCGCGCCGATACCCTGCGCAGCTCCGGTGACGAGTGCGACGCGGTCCTGTACTCCTGCCATCTCGTGGCGTCCTTTCGAAATCGGTCTGTCAACGGTTGATGAGCCTGCGGACGCCGGCGAGCCAACGATCCGGATCAGACGCTTTCTGCGCCCAGAACGTACCGACCTCGGGGTGCGGCAGGATCAGGAACCGCTCTGCCGCGAGCCCCTGGATCACGGCGTCGGCCACCTGTTCCGCCGTGATGATCGTGCCCGATGCCGCGACGGCCTGAGCACCGGCGTTGCCCGCGGCGAGCGGATCCATCAGCAGCGGGGTCGACACGCCGAGCGGACACAGCACGCTCACACCGACGCCCCGGCCGCCGTACGTCACCGCCAGCCATTCGGCGAACGCCACCGCGGCGTGCTTGGACACGGTGTACGGCGCGTCGCCCGGCGAGGTCAGCAACCCGGCCGCCGACGCGGTGTTGAGCAGGTAACCGCTGCCGCGTTCGAGCATGCTCGGAACGACGGCACGCGCCGCATAGACGTGCGACATGGTGTTGATCTCGAACGCGCGATGGAACAGGTCGTCCGGATCGTCGAGCTCAACGCCGGTCGCGATGCCCGCGTTTGAGCAGAACAGGTCGATGCGCCCGAACCTGTCGAGTGTGCGCGCAACCAGTCCGCTGACCGCCGCCGCGTCGGAGACGTCGAGCCGTTCGGCGATCCCGCCGATCTCGCCGGCGACCATCTGGGCGCCGTCTTCGGTCAGATCCGCGACGACCACCGCCTCGGCACCCTCTGCGGCAAACCGTCGGGCCATGGCCGCACCGATCCCGCTCGCTCCGCCTGTCACGACCACGACCGCGCCCCGGACGTCCATCACGCACCTGTCCCGAGCCGGCCGACGATGTCGAACAGACCGTCGGGATCCGCCATCTCGGGCGTCGGCAGCAGCGCCATCACCGGGGTGGTCACGCCGGCTTCGGCGTAGGCCTGCACCTGCTCGCGGCACTGTTCCGGGGAGCCGTGCAGTACCAGCGCGTCGACGACGTCGTCCGGCACCGCGGCGGCCGCCCCGGAGCGATCGCGTGCCGCCCACGCCTCATGCATCGGCCGCAACGACTCGCCGCGGCCGAGCCACTCGTGGAAGGCCGCGTATGCAGGCACGGTCAGGTAGGTCGAGATGAGCATCTTGCCGAGCTGGCGCGCGTAGTCGGCGTCCTCCGTAGGGCACACGAAGATGCGCGCGACAACTTCGGCGTCCGGTGCGGCGATCGCTTCGACGCAGCGCGGCACGTCGGTGGAGGCGAGCCAGTTCAGGATGGCGCCGTCGGCCTCGCGGCCGGCCAGGCGCAGCATCTGGGGCCGCAATGCCGCGAGCAGGATGCGCGGAGCAGGCTGCGGTGCCTGCTCCAGCTTGAAGCGCTTGATCGTGAATGAGTCGTAGGTGGCGTCCACGCGTTCGCCGGCGAGAGCGGCGCGCACTACGCGCAGCACATCGCGCGAGCGACGGTACGGCTCGACGAAGTCGATCGCGTTCCAGTCGCCGACGATCACCGGGCTGGACGCGCCGAGCCCGAGCACGAACCGGTCCGGTGCCACGGCGGCCATCGTCGCCGCCGACATCGCGATCAGCGCCGGCCCGCGGGTGTACACCGGCACGATCGCTGTCCCGAGGCGCAGCGTCGGTTCCCATGTCGCGGCGAGCGCCAGCGGGGTGAAGGCGTCGCTGCCGTTCGTCTCCGCTGACCAGACGTCGGTGTAGCCCATGCCCGGCAATGCCTCGATCAACGCACGGTGCTGCAGCAGGGGTACGCCGACGAGCGGAACGGTCAGTCCCCATCGCTGCGGCATGCCGTTCATGCCGTGCCCAACCCGGCCAGGACGAAGTCAGCGAGCTCAGTCGCGATCTGAGTGGGGCGCTTGCGTCCCTGCGGGCGATACCAGAGCGGCAGCTCGTTGATGACGCCGAAGATCGTGAAGGTGACGGTCTCCGGTGAGGCGGTGGTGGCGAACTCTCCGGAGGCCTGCGCGTCGCGGACCAAGCGGATGACGGTGTCGTGATAGCGCCGCCGCGCGCGCCGGTACTCGGCAGTGCGCTCGTCGCCGAGGCGATGCTGCTCACGCCAGAACACGAGTGCCTGCTGGGCACTCGATGCCGTCGACTCGACGAGGTCGGCGATCAAAGCACGCAATGTCGCCGCCGCGCCCGCGCCACGCGCAATCACGTCGTCCATCGACTCGAGCTGCCGCGTGATGAGGTCTCCGTAGACCTCGTACAGCAGCGCCTCCTTGCTTGCGAAGTGGTGGTAGAAACCGCCCTTGGCAACTCCCGCCTGGGCGATCACCTCGGCAACGCTGGTCGCGTCATAGCCCTGACGCGCGAAGAGATCGACCGCGGCGTCGAGCACGCGGGCGCGCGCGCTCAGCTCCGTCGCCACCGTCACGACACGTCCCGGTGTGCGCGCAGCTCCTCACGCGCGATGGAGCGCAGGTGCACCTCGTCAGGCCCATCCGCGAGGTGCAGCGTGCGCAGCTGCGCCCACGCCTCGGCGAGCGAAGTGTCGTCCGAGACGCCGGCGGCACCGTAGGTCTGGATAGCGCGATCGACGACGTACGACGCGGCGCGCGGCGCGGCGACCTTTATCGCCGCGATCTCGGTGCGCGCACCCTTCGCACCGACCGTGTCGATCAGCCACGCCGTTTTCAGCACGAGCAGCCGCGCCTGCTCGATCGCCAACCTCGATTCGGCGATCCACCCCTGGACCACCCCGTGCCCGGCGAGTGGCGAGCCGAACGTCGAACGAGACGCCGCCCGCGCGCACATCATCTCGAGCGCCCGCTCGGCCATTCCGAGACTGCGCATGCAGTGGTGGATGCGTCCTGGACCTAGGCGTGCCTGCGCCATCATGAAGCCGCCGCCCTGTGGCCCGAGCAGGTTGGCCGCGGGCACGCGAACGTTGTCGAAATCGATCACGCCGTGGCCACCGTGCGGGCCGTCGTCGTAACCGAACACCGTCGTCGAGCGCTGCACGTTGACGCCGGGCGTGTCGAGCGGGACCAGGATCATCGAGTGCCGCGCGTACTTGGCCGCGTCGGGATCGCTGACGCCCATGACGATCGCCACCGTGCACTCCGGCCGCATCGCGCCCGTCGACCACCACTTGCGGCCTTCGACGACGTAGTCGCCACCGTCGGGAGTGATCGTCGCCGCGATGTTCGTCGCATCGGACGATGCCACCGCGGGCTCGGTCATCGAGAAGCAGGACCGGGTCGCGCCGTCGAGCAGCGGGCGCAACCATCGGTCGTGCTGCTCATCCGTGCCGAACATGGCGAGCAATTCCATGTTGCCGGTGTCCGGAGCGCTGCAGTTCATCGCCTCGGGCGCGATCGCCGCCGAGCGTCCGCTGAGTTCGGCGATCGGCGCGTAGTCGAGCACGCTCAGGCCGGCGCCGAATCTCTCGTCCGGAAGGAACAGGTTCCACAACCCCGCCTGCCGCGCTTCGCGCTTAAGTTCGACGATGACGTCGGGGGTCCGGAACGGTGTGCCCGCCGCGCGGTTGGCTGCCACTTGCGTCTCGAAGACGTGCTCGGCCGGATACACGTGCGTGTCGAGGAACACCCGCACCTTCTCCTGCAGCGCCGCCGACCGTTCGCTGTGCCGGAAATCCATGGCTCGTTCTCCTATCGGTCGGCCAGCGCCGTGAGCGCGGCGTCGAGCAGCATGGGAACCGCCGCCCCGAAGTGGTCGAAGCCCGCGCCGACGGTCTTGCCCTTCAGGAAGCGGTGATGAATGCCTTCGGCCACCACGGCGAGCTTGAAGTACCCGAAGGCGACGTACCAGGCCAGGTGCGCAAGGTCGCGCTGCGATCCGGCGGCGTAGCGACCGACCATCTGCTCCGGTGTCAGGAATCCGTCGTCGGGGCTCATCCGCGGCATGACGAAGTCGTCGCCGGCCGACAGTGTCTGATAGACGACGAGCAGACCGACATCGGTCAGCGGGTCGCCGAGCGTCGCCATCTCCCAGTCGACGACCGCCGCGATGCCCTCCAGATCCGGACGGAACATCACGTTGGTCAGCCGGTAGTCACCATGCACGATTCCCGGCTCGGATTGCGGCGGCAGTGTGTCGTTCAGCCTCGCAACGACCGCGTCGAGGGCAGAACGGGGCTCGGTCTGGGAGGCCTGCCACTGGCCGTACCAGCGCCGTACCTGGCGGGCGAGGAAACCCTCGGGACGGCCGAAATCATTCAGGTGCACCGACTCGGGATCGACCGCGTGCAGCGTCACGAGCGTGTCCATCAGCTGTTCGCAGACGCGCCGTGCGGTGGGCGCGTCGACGGCACCGATGATGTCGGGGCGGTCGAGCACGACCCCGTCGACGAAGTCCATGAGGTAGAACGGGGCGCCGAGCACCTCGGGGTCGGCGCAGAGCGTCACAGGGCGGGCGACCGGCACCGCGGTACTCGCCAGCGCGCTGATCACGGTGAACTCGCGCACCATGTCGTGCGCTGTCGGCAGCACGTGCGCCAACGGCGGCCGCCGCAGGGCCCAGGTGGACCTGCCGTCGGTGACGCGGTAGGTCAGGTTCGACTTGCCCCCGGCGATGACCTCGCCGGCGAGGTTCCCCTGCCGCAGGCCCGGCGAATCCGCGTCCAGCCATGCGGTGAGTGCGTCGAGATCGAGTCCCGGAAGCTCGGCCACCCGCCACACCCTAGGGACCGACCGGTCGGTCCGCAACCAGGGTCGATCAGCCGACGCCCCCGACGTGGAACAGCGAACCGATGCCGAACGTCACCGCGGCGGCGAAGGCGCCGATGAGCAGCTGGCGCGTGCCGGCAAAGGCCCACGTGCGCGCGGTGAAGCGGGAACTGAGCGCCCCGGCCCCGAACAGCGCGACGAGGGACAGCACCGAGGACGCCAGCGCAGTGTTCGCCCCGAGGAGGAACGGAAGCAACGGCAGGAACGCGCCGATCGCGAACCACACGAGCGACGATCCTGCGGCCACGTACGGGCTCGGCAACTGCGTCGGGTCGACGCCAAGCTCCTCCTGCGCGTGAATGAGCAGGGCCTGGTCGGGATCTCTGGAAAGCTGCTCGGCCACGGAGCCGGCGGTCTTCGCATCGACACCGCGCGAGATGTACATCTGGGTCAGTTCTTCAAGCTCGGCCGCCGCGTTGTGCTTCAGCTCGTACCGCTCGACCTCGACCTCGGCGCGCGTCGACTCGTTCTGGCTCTGCACGGACACGTACTCGCCGGACGCCATCGACAGCGCACCGGCCAGCAGGCTGGCCATGCCGCCGAGGACGACGAATCGGTGCGATGCGTGACCGCCGCTCAGCCCGAGAATGAGCGCGAAGTTGGTGACCAGGCCGTCCATCATCCCGAACACCGTCGGCCGCAGCCAGCCGCCGCTGACGTCGCGATGGTCGTGGTGGATCTCCTGGTTCGGCAGCTCCGGCAGGTCAGTCGTCGGATCGGCCATGAACCCCCGCCTCCTCCAATGAATCGTCCTGCGTCGGCGTTCGTTCGCCGATGTAGGGATGCGTCTCGCGTTCGGCGTGGAAACCGCCGTGCGTCACGAACCACGCCAGCCCGCCGAGGAACACGATGATCGCCGTCCAGTCGTTGAGGCGAAGTCCGAGGATGTGGTTGGCATGATCGTGGCGTAGCGCCTCGATCCAGCCGCGGCCGGCGGTGTAGCCCATCACGTACAACGCCATCACGTTGCCGCGGCCCAGCCGAAGCCTGCGGTCGATATAGATCAGCGCCAACCCGAGCGCGATGTCCCACAGTGATTCGTACAGAAACGTCGGTTGGTAGTAGCCACAGACCGACGCACCGACGTTGCCGAACGAGCACGGCTGAGCGTGTCCTGTCGCTGTGCTCACGTCGTGGATCTGCAACTTCCACGGCAGACTCGTCGAGCCGCCGTACAGCTCGTTGTTGAACCAGTTGCCCCAGCGGCCGATGCCCTGGGCGAGTACGACACCCGGCACCGCGGCGTCGGCGAACACCGTGAGCGAGAGGTTGTGTCGCCGGCAGCCGATCCACGCGCCGACGGCCCCGAGCGCGATCGCGCCCCAGATGCCGAGACCACCGTCCCAGATCTTGAGAGCGTCGACGGGGTGCCTGCCCGAGCCGAAGTACAGCTCGGGATCGGTGATCACGTGATAGAGGCGGCCGCCGAGGATGCCGAAGACGATCGCCCAGCCGGAGACGTCCCACACGTCGTCGTCGACGCCGCCGCGCTCGCGCCACCGGCGCATCAGCACCCAGAGGGCGACGAATATGCCCAGCACGATGCACAGTGCGTACGCGCGAATGGGCAGGGGGCCCAGATGCCACACACTGCGCGTGGGGCTGGGGATCGAGGCGAGCGGATGCACTCCATCACGGTAGCCGTACCGCCCTTTACTACGTTGGGAGTCATGGCAGTAGACGAGATTCGTGCAGTGCTGGTGCCCGAGCACGGCGGGCCCGAGGTTCTCCAGGTCGGCGCACTCCCCGCGCCCGTTCCCGGACCGAGACAGGTTGTCGTCGAGGTCGCGGCATCGGGCGTGAACTTCATCGACGTCTACCGACGCGAGGGCGTCTACGCGGTCGCGACTCCGTTCGTCCTCGGCGGGGAGTGTGCGGGACGGGTCATCGCGTTGGGCACCGAGGTGGACGGTGTGGCGTTGGACGATGTGGTGGCGACGGCGTCCGCGGAAGGCACCCACGCCACTGCGGTCGCGGTGGACGCCGACTCCGTGGTGCCCGTGCCGCCGTCGGTGGCTGCCGAGACCGCGGCGGCGGCAATGCTGCAAGGCATGACGGCCCATTACCTGGTCAACTCCACCTATCAGGTGGCACCCGGCGTCCGGGTGTTGGTGCATGCGGCGGCCGGTGGCGTCGGCGCACTGTTGGTGCAGATGGCGAAGATGAAGGGCGCGCATGTCGTCGCGACCGTCGGTTCGGCCGAGAAGGAGGCAGTCGCCCGCGCCGCCGGTGCCGACGTGGTACTGCGCTACGACGAGATCGGCGACCTCGCGGGAGCGGTCCGCGAGGCATCCGACGGCGGAGTCAACGTCGCCTACGACGGCGTCGGCAAGTCGACGTTCGAGGCATCGTTCGCGTCACTGCGCCGCCGCGGCCTGCTCGCCCTGTTCGGCGCGGCGAGCGGCCAGGTACCGCCTTTCGACCTGCAACGGCTCAACAGCGGCGGGTCACTGTTCATCACCCGTCCGACGCTGCAGCACTATCTCGCCACGCGTGAGGAACTGCTGTGGCGCGCAGGGGACGTGCTGGGCGACATCGCCAAGGGCGCGCTGCACATCGCGATAGGCGGTCGGTACCCGCTCGATCGCGCGGCCGATGCCTACCGGGACCTTGAGTCGCGGAGCACCACGGGCAAGCTGCTGATCATCCCCTGACGCGGACGCCGGCGGCGAGCTGTGCCGCGAGCTCACCGGCCGCCCGAACGCCGTTGGCGTCGGGCGAGTCGAGCATCCGGCGCACGAACGCCGAGCCGACGATCACGCCGTCTGCGAATGCGGCGACCTCGGCCGCCTGATCGGCATCGGACACGCCCAGCCCCACACACACGGCCACGTCGGGCGCGAGGGAGCGCACCCGGGCCACCAAGGCATTGGCGGCACCGCTCACAGCCGTACGGGCCCCGGTGACACCCATCGTGGAGGCCGCATACACGAAACCCCTGGACGCGGCAGCCGTCGACACGACTCGTGCGTCGGTCGAGGAAGGGGCGACCAGGAACACCCGATCGAGCCCATAGGCATCGCTTGCGGACAGCCACGGTGCGGCTTCATCAGGGATGAGGTCAGGCGTGATCGCACCCGAGCCGCCTGCCGCGGCCAGCCGCCGCGCAAACGCATCCACGCCGATACGTTCGATCGGGTTCCAATAGGACATGATCACGGCGGCGGCGCCCGCCTCGGCCACGGCCGCTACAGCACGAAGGGCATCGAACATCCCCACGCCGTTCCGCAGCGCCTGCTCGGCCGCGGCCTGAATGGTCGGGCCGTCCATGACGGGATCGCTGTACGGGACGCCGACCTCGATGACGTCGGCCCCGCCGGCGACCATCGCGCGCATGGCCTCGATCGAGAGGTCGACCGACGGAAATCCGACCGGCAGGTAACCGATCAAGGCGGCTCGGCCGTCGGCGCGTGCCTTCGCGAGTGCATCGGAGAGGGCAGTCACGACTGCGCCGTCTCGGAGGCGGCCAGCCCGAAGTAGGTGGCCGCGGTCTGCACGTCCTTGTCGCCCCGACCGGACAGGTTGACAAGGATCACCGCATCCGGCCCCAGCTCCCGTCCGAGCAGGAGCGCACCGGCCAACGCGTGCGCCGATTCGATCGCAGGAATGATGCCCTCGGTGCGCGACAGCAGTGAGAACGCCGCCATTGCCTCGTCGTCGGTGATCGCGCGGTACTCGGCCCGGCCGATGTCGTGCAGGTAGGAGTGCTCTGGCCCGACACCGGGATAGTCCAGCCCCGCCGATATCGAATGCGATTCGGTCGTCTGACCGTTCTCATCCTGAAGCAGGTAGGAGCGCGCGCCGTGCAGTACGCCGGGCGCTCCCCCGCTGATCGTCGCGGCGTGCCGGCCCGTCTCGATGCCGTCACCACCGGCCTCGAATCCGACGAGGCGCACGGCCGCGTCCGGAACGAACGCGGTGAAGATGCCGATGGCGTTGGATCCGCCGCCGACGCAGGCCGCCACCACATCGGGCAGACGCCCGACCCGCTCGAGCACCTGGGCGCGCGCCTCGTCGCCGATGATGCGCTGGAACTCGCGCACCATGAGCGGGAACGGATGTGGACCGGCAACCGTGCCGAACACGTAGTTCGTCGTCTCGACGTTGGTGACCCAATCGCGCATCGCTTCGTTGATCGCGTCCTTGAGAGTGCGCGATCCAGTCGTCACGGGCACGACGGTCGCGCCGAGCAGCTGCATGCGCGAGACGTTCAACGCCTGGCGGTGGGTGTCCTCCTCGCCCATGTAGATCGTGCAATCGAGGCCCATGAGGGCCGCGGCCGTCGCCGTGGCAACGCCGTGCTGACCGGCTCCCGTCTCGGCGATCACGCGCTTCTTGCCGATGCGCTGGGTGAGCAGCGCCTGTCCGAGAACATTGTTGATCTTGTGGGACCCGGTGTGGTTGAGGTCTTCGCGCTTGAGCAGGATGCGGGCGCCGCCGGCGTGCTCACCGAACTTGGCGACGTCGGTGAGCGGTGATGGCCGGCCGGTGTAGTCACGCAGGAGGCGCTGCAACTCGGCCGCGAACACCGGATCGTTCTGGCTTGCCTGGAAGGCGGCGGTGAGTTCGTCGATCGCGGCGACGAGCGCCTCTGGAACGAAGCGGCCGCCGTAAGGCCCGAAATGGCCGCCGGCGTCAGGAACAGCAGGAGGAGAAGTCACGGAAGGCTCCAGGGGGTGGGATGAAACGATGCTGACCGGGGTCAGCCGCGCCATCGCCCGCAGTAGCTCATGACCGTGTTCATGGGGCCAGCGTACCGACTGACCCGACACCCGGTCGCATGCCATAGTGCGGTAGGGGCCGAGTCGGGAGGTAGTTGTGGGCGAGCCCGTCGATCCGAATCCACAGCACGATCCTTACCAGCCGAGCGCACCGTGGGCTCCTCCCGGCCTGCGCCATACCCCCGCCGGCTACGGACCGCCCGCCCCGTACCCGGCGCCGCCCGGTTACGCAGCGCCTCTCGGTTACGCAGCACCTCCCGGCTACCCCGTACCGCCGCCACCGAACACCCGTCGTCCTCTGGTTCTCATCGTCGTCGGATTGCTCGTGCTCGTCGTCGTGGGTGTTGCTACTGCGATCGCGCTCAGGCCGTCATCGCGGCATGCCGACCGCGTGCCCGCGCCGAGCTCGTTCGGTGCGTACCACCGGCTGGACACTGCACAGGCTGGGCAGGTCGAGCAGTCGATCCGCTCCTTCGGCAACTCGGTGCCTGCGGCCAGGAGCTTTTACGACGCGGCCTCCATCGCGACCTACGCCTCCGACGGCACAGACCAACCGTCGCTGATCCTCGTCGTGGTCAGGGCGTCGACAGTTGCGGCGATGGGCGCCACCGGCACGCAAGCAACGGTCGACAACCTGCTGGCCGGCTCGACGACCGACAGCGAGCGCTTCGCGCCCGGTCCGAACGGCGGCGCCATGAACTGCGGCGGCGCGCAGTTCGGCGCCACCAGCGAGACGATGTGCGCGTGGGCCGACGCGAAGACCGTGGGGCTGGTCCTGTCGCTGGAACCACCGCTCGACCACGCCGCGGCAGCAGCGGTCACCCTGGCCGCCCGTGCCGTCGTCGACTGAGGCAGCAGGGGCCGCCTAGCAAGGCCGCCTAGCAGCCCGCGGCGAACACGTAACAGCGCAGGGCCGGTTCGCCGGCCACCTCGGGAACTCCGGCGATGTTGACGTCCGGCACGTCCACCGCGAGCAGCCCCGGTACCCCGGCGAGCACCTGCAGGTACGTCTGGGCGTTCAGCGGGTCGACACCGGGCTGGTAGACGCGCAGGCAGGTCGATCTGCTGATCCGGCCGGGTACCGCGGGACCCGCGTGGTCCAACGCGTCGATCACCAGCGCGTACGCCGCCGGGTCGACCGTGCCGATGCTCAGGTGTTCGTACACGTCGAGGCGGCAGATGTCCTGCGTCGACACGTTAGTGATCGCACCGGCTCCGGTGTGCAGCGCTGACGACGAGGTCGCGTCGCTGCCGTTCGGGCGCACAACCTCGTCGGTGTGCGTGAAGATCTCGGTGTAGGAGATCCCGGCGAACGTCTCGGCGCCACTGTTCAGCGCCTTGATGAACTGCGCCGACGAGCCCTGCTGCCAGGATGCCGCCGGGCACAGCGTCTTGCCCGCAACGCAGGCACCGAGCGAGGTCGTGCCGTGGTTCGATCCGGCCAGCCCGATCACATCGTCGACGAGCGACCGGGTGTCGGGCCAGAAGCGCAACGCCCAGCGCATCGACATGCCACCCTGGCTGTGCCCCATGACCGCAATGCGCCGATGAGCCATCGCCGCGACCGTACGGATCGAGTAGACGAGGTACTCGCCGGCGATCTGAATGTCACCCTCGGTGTCATACGGCATCGTCACCGCGCACCACGGCCGACCCTGCGCCGTGAACGCCCTCTCGTAGTTCCACGAGTAGTTCTGGTCGGGCGTCACACCTGTTGCGGGGCTCAGCAGCACCGGTTCGAGATCACCGTGCGCGAAGTCTCCGGAGCAGTGCAGCGCCGCGGCGAGCGCGGCGGGTGCAACCGACAGTGCAGGTCCCGGCCGGTCGAGTGCGGCGAAGGCGCCGGACGGTGCAGCTCCCACCGGGGTCGATCCGGTCGTGAGCAAGCCGGCGACTGCGAGCGCAGCGGCGATGCCGGCGGTGGCGGCCATCCCGAGTCTGGACATGGCCGGAAGGCTAACGCGAAGCGCGGGGTGTTGCAGGGTGAGCGCCCGCGGTGACCAGTTCAGCCACGGCATGGCGCGGGTCGCTCGTCGTGACGAGTCCCTCACCGACGAGTACGGCGTCGGCACCGCCGGCCGCGTACTCGATCAGGTCGAGTGGGCCGCGCACGCCGGATTCGGCGATCTTGACGACGTCGGTAGGCAGCCCCGGCGCGATGCGCTCGAAAGTGGAGCGATCGACTTCCAACGTGTGGAGATCACGCGCGTTCACGCCGATCACGCGCGCACCTGCATCGATCGCTCGCGAGGCTTCGTCCTCGGTGTGCACCTCGACGAGCGCCGTCATGCCGAGGGACTCGACGCGCTCGCGCAGGCCGATGAGCGCGTTCTGATCCAGGGCAGCGACGATCAGCAGCACAACATCGGCCCCGTGGGCGCGGGCCTCATGCACTTGGTAGGAGCAGACGACGAAGTCCTTGCGCAGAACGGGGATGCGTACTGCGGCGCGTACCGAGTCCAGATCCTCGAGCGAACCGCCGAAGCGGCGCTGCTCGGTGAGCACGCTGATCATGCGCGCGCCCCCCGCCTGGTACTCGGCGGCCAGATGCGCCGGGTCGTCTATCGCGGCGAGCGCGCCTTTGGACGGACTGCGGCGTTTCACCTCCGCGATGACCCCGACGCCGGGTGCGCGCAGTGCCGCGAGGCCATCGAGTGCCGGGCGTGCTGCCGCTGCGTGCGCCTTGACGTCGTCGAACGGGAGCAGCGCCTGACGGGACGCCACGTCTTCGCGGACTCCCGCGATGATGTCGTCCAGCACGCTGGCCACTCGCCGGGCCTCCCAGTCTCGAACGGTTCCGCCGAGCCTAACCGCCACTACGTCGGAAGCGGTGAGCGGGTTCGGCCCGGCGTCGATCTGCGATGCTCAGCCTGCGCCGTTGCCAGCTGCAGTCGGATCCTCGCCGCGCTCGAGGGCGGTCCAGAGTGACGCATCGGCGCGCGCGCGATCATCGGGGCGGGACGGCGATTCATAGCGGGCGGACATGCCCGCCCAGCGATGCCCGCGCGCCGCGATCAGCGTGCCACCGGCGACGACCAGAACGCCGGCAAGTGTCGAGAGCGCCGGCCACCCGTCGTGGACGGCAACGTGCGTTCCCGATACAAGCGCGATGCCGGGATGCTTGGCGGTCACGAGCGACTGTGCTCGTCGAACGCTGATCGCGGTGGCCCCGGAGATCGATCGCCAGACGAGGGCGGCGCCGGCCAACGCGAGCAGCGCGCCGACAACACGCCGCGGCTGCCCGCGGATGGCGAGCACCGCGACGAGACCGGCGAGCGCAACGACACCGAGTGCAGTCGGCGCGGCGTCGATCGTGCGCCCTGACACGTGTAGGAGCGTGTCGGACAGCGGCCTCGGGCGGTGGGTAGCGACGGTCTGCCACGGTCGGGCCGAGACGAGCAGGGCAGTGGCGGCCCCGACCAGGTCGAGACCGAGTGCCGTCCCGAAGGCGGCCCGGCTGGTCATCTGAGGGCGGGTCCGGGGCCGACCGGGCGCAGGGTTTCTGCGGTCGCGATCGCCTGCAGCACGGCACGCGCCTTGTTCTCGGTCTCCTTCTCCTCCAGCTCCGCAACGCTGTCGGCCACGATGCCCGCTGATGCCTGAACGTGCGCGACACCGTCGCGCATGACCGCTGTTCTGATCGCGATCGCCATGTCCAGGTCGCCGGCGGCGTCGAGGTAGCCGACAGCGCCCCCGTACACGCCGCGTCGGACCGGCTCCAGCTCGTCGATGAGCTCCATCGCCCGCACCTTCGGCGCTCCCGTCAGCGTGCCCGCGGGGAACGTTGCCGTGAGCACGTCGAAGGCGTCCTTGCCCGGGGCGACGTCGGCCTCGACCGTCGAGACGATGTGCCACACGTGGCTGTAGCGCTCGACCGCACCGAACTCGACCACCTCGACGCTGCCCGGGGTGGCGATGCGGCCGAGGTCGTTGCGGGCGAGGTCGACGAGCATCACATGCTCGGCCTGCTCCTTCGGATCGCTCACCAACTCAGCGGCGAGCGCCGCGTCACGCTCGGCGGTGTCACCACGCTTGCGGGTTCCGGCGATCGGGTGGAGCACGGCGCGCCCTGCCGTGACGGTGACGAGCGCTTCTGGGCTGCAGCCCACGATGTCGACCTCTGCAGTGCGCAGGAAGTACATGTACGGCGACGGATTCAGCGTGCGCAGGACGCGATAGACATCGAAGGGGTCGGCGTCGGTGTTCACCGAGAAGCGTTGCCCCACCTGGATCTGGAAGACCTCCCCGGCCCGGACGGCTTCGAGTGCCTGCTCTACGGCGGGCCGGTACTCGCCGGGCGGCGTACGCGATAGCGCTGCCTTCGGTGCGATCGGCTCGACCGTCGCAACGGTCGGCTCGGAGGGGGTGGCCAGTGCAGCCTGCATCGCGTCGAGGCGACGCACGGCGTCGTCGTAGGCGGCGTCGAGATCCGAGGGTGGCATGTCCGGGTCGACGAGCGCGTTGGCGATGAGCACGACGGTGCACTCGTGATGATCGACGGCGGCAAGATCGGTGACGAGCAGCATGCTCAACTCGGGAAGGCCGAGCTCGTCGGCGGCCTTCGACGGCAGCCGCTCGATGTAGCGCACCACGTCGTAACCGAGGTAACCGACGAAACCGCCGGTGAGCGGTGGCAGGTCCGGCAATCGCGGACCCTTGACCGCGCGCCACGCGGCACCCAGCACGTCGAGTGCAGGCCCGCTCCTGGGCAGCCCAATAGGCACCTCGCCGGTCCACACAGCGTGGTCATCGGTCACCGACAGCGAGGCCACGGCATTGACGCCGACGAACGACCATCGCGAGAAGGACGCACCGGCTTCGGCCGACTCCAACAGAAACGTCCCCGGACGCCCTGCCGCGAGCTTGCGATAGACGCCCACCGGCGTCTCGGCATCGGCGAAGAGCGTGCGCGTTATCGGGACAAGGCGATGGCTTCGCGCGAGCTCGGCCAGCTGAGCGCGGTCGATCACGTGCTCACCGAGAGCTCGCCGGAGTCGAAGCAGGTGCGCTCTCCGGTGTGACAGGCCGGACCCACCTGGTCGACGCGAACAAGCAGGGCGTCACCGTCGCAGTCGAGCGCAATGGACTTGACGTACTGGGCATTGCCCGACGTTTCACCCTTGACCCAGTACTCCTGACGCGAGCGCGACCAGTACGTCGCGCGTCCGGTCGTGAGTGAGCGGTGCAACGCCTCGTCGTCCATCCACCCGACCATCAGGACCTCACCGGTGTCGTGTTGCTGGACGACCGCGGCGACCAGACCCGCCGCGTCGCGCTTCAGACGGGACGCGACGGCTGGGTCGAGCTGCGACGGCGCGCGAGCGGGCATGTGCTCGATTGTGCCGAACGACCGCTAGTCCGTTCCGACTGGCAGGCTGACGGTGACGACACTGCCACGTTCGACGGTGCTCTCGAAGTGGACATATCCCCCGTGCGCCTGAACGATCGAGGCGACGATCGCGAGCCCCAGCCCGCTGCCTCCACGCGCCCGGGTGCGGGCCTTGTCGGCGCGCCAGAAGCGTTCGAAGACATGCGCAGCCTCCTCGGCCGGCAGCCCAGGACCGGTGTCGGCGATGCGCACGGTTGCCCAGTTGCCGTCCCGTGTCGCGGTGACGGCGATGGGCCCGTCCGGCCGGGTGTGGACCGCAGCGTTCGTCACGAGATTGCGGAAGACGCGCACGAGCTGGTCGCGATCGCCGACGACGCCGAACCCCGGTGGGGCGCTGACGTCGATGCGTCGAGCCGGGAAGGCCGCACGGACGCCGCTCACGACCTCGTCGAGCAGGTCGGCAACGTCCATCCACTCGTGCAACGGTGCTGCGCCCTGGTCGGTGCGTGCGAGGGTGAGCAGGTCGTCGACAAGCCGCGACATTCGGGTGCCCTCGGACTCGATGCGCGCGAGGTTCTCGGCGTTGTCGACACCGCCTTGTTCGCGCTGCATGCGGGCGAGTTCGGCGTAGCCGCGGATCGACGTCAACGGCGTGCGCAGTTCGTGTGAGGCGTCGGCGAGGAACTGCCGCATCTGCTCCTCATGTGCCAGGCGTGCGGCGAACTGCGTCTCGACCGCCGACAGCAGCGTGTTCATCGACTCGGCCAACTGGCCGACCTCGGAGGTGTCGGACGCCTCGACGGGCACCCGCCGGTCGAGGCCGGCGCCCTCGGGCGACAGCTCGGCAGCCACCTCGTGTGCCGTCCCGCTCACCGTCCTCAGCCGTCGCAGGCTGAAGCGGACGCCGTATGCCGTCGCCGCGAACGCCAACACGATTGCCGCCGAACCGATCACCCACTCGAGCACGACGAGCCGATGCAACGTGCGATGCAATTCGTCGGTCGAGAGTCCGATGGCCACGATCGCGGTGAATTGCTGCCCTGTGTTGAGCGCGGTCGCCGTCGTCGTCCGTGTCGAGACACGCAACTCGTTGCCGTCGACCGTGTGGAGAGTGAACGGACCGCCGCCGCGATGCAGCAGGTTCGTGCGATCTCGCGCGGACAGGTTCATCGGTTCGACGCCGATGCCCCTCGGCGCAACGAGCACGGTGCCGGACGTGTCGATGGCGACTGCCCAGACCGTTTGCGGTGCTTGCACACCGGGACCGGCGGAGGTGACAGACCCGGTTTCGAAAAGCCGGTGCAGATCTCCCGAAGCCGCGATGGCAACCTGCTGGTCGAGGCGATTCAGGAGGAAGGAGCGCAGGGCGAAGTAGGTGCCGATGCCGGTCGCGAGGACGAGCAGAACCACTAGCGTGACCACTCCGGCGACGAGCCGCCCCGTCAGGCTGTGCGGCGCGAGGCGCCAGTGCCGTCGCCGCGGCGCTTGCGGTGCGTCGACATCCGCACCGCCCGGCGGGGGCGGGGGTGGCCAGAAGCCGCTGTCGTGCGGTGGGGTCCAGTTCGGGTCGAGCGGCTCGGCGTCGTCGGGCCACGCCGGAGCCGGGTGGCTGGCGCCGGAGAACTCGACGGACGGGTCGCTGGTCATGATGGTGGCCTGGTCATCTCATGGGCAGCGTGGCACGGCCGGCGAGGTGTCCGGTAAGCGCGCCGTTCAGACGCGCGGTGCCTTGATCACGTAGCCCGCGCCGCGGACGGTATGGATGAGCTTCGGCTCGACGGAGTCGACCTTCTTGCGCAGGTAGCCGATGTACAGCTCGACGATGTTGGACTGGCCCTGGAAGTCGTACTTCCAGACCCGGTCGAGAATCTGTGCCTTCGACAAGACCACGCGTTCATTGCGCATCAGGTAGCGCAGCAGCTCGAACTCGGTGGCGGTCAGGTGCACGTCGACTCCGGCGCGAGTGACCTCATGGCTGTTCTCGTCCAGTTCCAGGTCGGCCACGCACAGAACGCCTTCACGCGCCTCGTCGGGAGTTGAGCGACGCAGAACCGCGTGCACCCGCGCGAGCAACTCCTCGATGCTGAACGGCTTCACGACGTAGTCGTCGGCACCCGCACGCAGGCCGCCGATCCGATCGGTGGCCGCGTCGCGGGCGGTCAGGAAGATCACCGGTACCTGCGAGCCGGCCGAGCGCAGATTGTGCAGCACCCCCAGGCCGTCCAGCCCCGGCATCATCACATCGAGCACGATGAGATCCGGGTCGTTCTCGGCCACGGCCACGAGGGCTGCGGTGCCGTTGTCGGCGGTGATCGTCTCGAAGCCGTCGAAGCGCAACGCCGACGACACGAGGTGGGTGACGTTGTCCTCATCGTCGACGACGAGAACGCGTCGTTTTCCTCCGGTGCTGGCCACGGCTGAACTCATCCTGCTGCTCCCCTGTCGATGCCCGTAGGCGTCACGACGCGTTGCCTGGACACGCGGAAGGTGTCGGCTGTGTGTGCAGCGTGAGACGCTACTCTGAGCCTGAGCTGGGAAGTTTCTGTGCGCCGCTTATGGACTGGCGTCAGACCGAGACGTCCTCACGCGGTTCGGACGCCGCGTCGGCCCGCCGCGCCCCGCGGTAAGCGCGCCGCGCCATCACCCGCGTCGGCCGGGGGGAACGCCCACGCAGGCGCGGCTGCCACCCGGACCCCATGTACTCGTTGGAGCCGCGCAGGAACGCGAGCACAAGTGCGGCCGCCGACGTGACGACCAGGACCAGGGGCACCGTGGGCGAGCCGGTGTTGGGGTCGGCGATGAACGCGATCGTCGTCGCCAGCACCGTGAGCTGAGCCAGCGCGAAGGTCCAGCGGCGTCGGCCGGTGAGGAACCACCAGATCGTGACGATCAGGACGAGCGCCACCGCGACCGCCCCGAAACCGGCGATCGTCTCCCCCGTGCGCGTCCGGGTGATGTCCGGTGGCTGCACCGGGTAGAAGATGCCGTGCGCGATGAAGACCACCGAATACACGGCCAGGAACGGCAGCGGGGCCACCGCGGCGGCAACCGCGCCTATGACGCTCGGTGGACTCTCGCGAGGGAACTCGTCGTCGTCGGTCATGGGTGCTCCTGTCGCCCAGCTGCAGAGCCGTCCCCCGCACCTGCAACCTCGCCACAATACGCTCTGGACATGCGCGAAGCCCTGTACGAACGGTCTGAATTCTGCGCCACGCTGCGCGCGACGGATCCGGATGCGCCGACCCTGTGCGGCGACTGGACCGCGGCCCTGCTCACCGCCCATCTCGTACAGCGCGAGCGATCGTTCACCGAGGCCCTCGGCCGCCTGCCGGTGACCCGGCTGCGCCACCGCGCCGGGGCCCGGCTCGCCGACCTAGTTGCCGAACGCACGTATCCCGAGCTCGTCGATGCCTTCGAGACGGGGCCACCCGCCTACTCGCCCTTCGCCCTCCCGGTGCTGCGTGAGGCAGTGAACCTCACCGAATACGCCGTCCACCACGAGGACGTGCGACGGGCCGTTGGTGTTGTAGGAGGCATAGAGGGGATAGCGGGAATCGACCCGCGCCCGATTCCGGTATCACGGCAGCGCGCCATCTGGCGCGGGGTGCGGATCAGCGCGCCATTGCTCATGCGCAGCGTTCCGGTCGGGGTGCGGCTCGTCGCTCCCGGCTGGGGGTCCACGGCCACGCGTCTGGCACAGCGCGGCGGCGCGGCCGTCACCGTGACCGGTGATCCGCTGGAACTCGCGCTCCTCGCCATGGGACGCCAGCGCGTCGCCCGGGTCGAGTACGACGGAACACCGGAAGACGTCGCCGCGGTCACCGGGGCGCGGCTGGCGATCTGAACCGGCGCCGGCCGGCGTCGTGCTTCAGCGCACCTCGACGCCCGCCGCGGCCAGCGCGTGCTTGACTCCGCCGACGGTGAGCTCGCCGAAGTGGAAGACGCTCGCAGCCAGCACGGCGTCGGCGCCGGCAGCGATCGCTGGTGCGAAGTCGGCGAGCTTGCCTGCCCCACCACTGGCGATCACCGGCACGGTCACGGCGCGCCGCACCACACCGATGAGTTCGAGGTCGTAGCCGTCCTTCGTTCCGTCGGCGTCCATCGAGTTGAGCAGGATCTCGCCCGCTCCGAGTTCGGCCGCTTGCACGGCCCAGTCGACGGCGTCGATACCGGTACCGCGCCGCCCGCCGTGCGTCGTGACCTCGAACCCGCTCGCTGTGCTCGTCGCGCCGCCCCGAACCCGGCGCGCGTCGACCGAGAGCACCAGCACCTGCCGGCCGAAGCGCTCGGCGATCTCGGTGAGCAGCTGCGGGCGTTCGATCGCCGCGGTGTTCACGCCGACCTTGTCGGCGCCGGCCCGCAGCAGCGCATCGACGTCACGCACGGTGCGGACTCCCCCGCCGACGGTGAGGGGAATGAACACCTGATCGGCCGTTCGCCGCACCACCTCATAAGTGGTCTCGCGGCCGGCCGCGGACGCAGTGATGTCGAGAAAGGTGAGTTCATCGGCGCCCTGCGCGTCGTAGCGGCGGGCAAGCTCGACCGGGTCACCGGCGTCGCGCAGGCCGGCGAAGTTCACGCCCTTGACGACCCGACCGCCGTCGACGTCGAGGCACGGGATGACCCGGACGGCCAGCGTCACGAGCGCACGCTCACCGCGGCGAGCGCGTCGGCCAGGGTGAAGGCTCCGGCGTAGAGGGCCTTGCCCACGATGGCGCCTTCGACGCCGATCGCGGTGAGCGCCGCAATCGCGCGCAGGTCGTCGAGTGAGGAGACGCCACCGCTCGCGACCACCGCTGCCTCGGTGCGCGAGCAGACCTCGGTCAGCAGTTCCAGGTTCGGGCCGGTGAGCGTGCCGTCGCGGCGGACGTCCGTCACGACGTACCGCGCACATCCGTCGGCATCCAGACGTGCCATCGTCTCCCACAGATCGCCACCCTCGGACGTCCAGCCACGGGCCGCGAGCGTCGTACCCCGGACGTCGAGCCCAACAGCGATCTTGTCGCCGTGCTCGGCGATCGTCGCGCGTACCCAGTCTGGGGACTCCAGCGCTGCGGTGCCGAGATTCACCCGCGCCGCTCCGGTACCCAGGGCCGCATGCAGCGACGCGTCGTCACGAATGCCGCCGGACAGCTCGACCGCCACGTCCAGCCGCGCGACGACGTCCGCGAGCAGCTCGTGGTTGTCGCCACGGCCGAAAGCGGCATCGAGGTCGACGAGATGGATCCATTCGGCGCCCTCGCGCTGCCAAGCCAGGGCGGCGTCCAGCGGTTCGCCGTAGAACGACTCGGTACCCGCCTCGCCCTGCACCAAGCGCACCGCCGCACCGCCGGCCACGTCGACTGCGGGCAGCAGAACCAGACTCATCCCGACCTCCAGGGTCACTTGCGCTCGAAGAAGAGCTTGATCAACGCCGGGCTGACGACCACGAGCACCAGTCCGGTGAGCACGACCGCGGTGACCGAACCGGTGACCAGGTACGCGACCACGACGAGCAGCAACACCACCGTGCCCATCGCGCCCCACACCTCACGCCGGAAGCCGGGCCCGTGCTGCCACAGTCGGATGCGCCGCCACATGAGGCGGCGACGGGCACGCGACGCCCGCGCACGCTCGGTGCGTTGGCGCGCATCCGCTGCAGCCCTGGCCCGTTCCGCCGCGACCGCCTGACGCTGAGCGCGCGCGACAGCGCGTTGCTTGCTCATCTCGCGCGGCCCAGCGATACGACCCAGTTGCGCAGGACAGCCGCCCCGGCGTCACCCGACTTCTCCGGGTGGAACTGTGTGGCGCTGACAGCGCCCCGCTCGACCGCGGCCACGAAGTCTTCGCCGTGCCGAGTGGTCGCGACCGCCCCGTCGCAGGCGTGCGCCGCGTAGGAGTGCACGAAGTAGAACCGCTCGCCCGCGCCCAGGCCGGCGAACAGTACCGACGCGGCCGGCGCGTCGACGGTGTTCCATCCCATGTGCGGCAGGATCGGCGCGCGCAGCTGCTCGACGCGCCCCGGGAGCACGCCGAGCCCGGCCGTCTCGACGCCATGCTCGACACCTGCCTCGAACAACACCTGCATTCCGACGCAGATGCCCAGCACCGGACGCTCGGCCGCCAGCCGTTCGGCGAGCAGCTGCGGACCACCGACCGCCGTCAGCCCGGCCATGCAGGCGGCGAACGCTCCGACGCCGGGAACGACCAGCCCGTCGGACTCGAGCGCGGCGTGCCGGTCGGCGGTGACGGTGACCTCGGCGCCAGCGCGTTCCAGGGCGCGCTGGGCAGAGCGAAGGTTGCCCGACCCGTAGTCGAGCACGACGACACGTGTGGCCACGCGGCTACAACACGCCCTTCGTCGACGGGACGCCGTGCACCCGCGGGTCCAACTCAGCCGCAGCGCGCAGCGCCCGCGCGACCGCCTTGTACTGGGCCTCGGTGACGTGGTGCCAATCGCGACCGCCGTGCACGATCACGTGCAGGGCGATCGCGGCGTGGTAGGCGAACGCCTCGAAGACGTGCCGCGTGAGCGTCGTCGTGTAGTCCGGCCCGATCGTCGGCGGCGCGCCGTCGGGCTCGTGATGCACGAGGTACGGGCGTCCGGACAGATCCACGGCTGCCTGTACGAGCGTCTCGTCCATCGGGATCAGCGCATCGCCGAACCGGCGGGTACCCGCCTTGTCGCCGAGCGCCTGGGCAAACGCCTGACCCAAGGCGATCGCGGTGTCCTCAACCGTGTGATGCGCATCGATGTGCAGATCGCCATCGACCTGCACCGTGAGGTCGAACAGGCCGTGCTTGCCGAAGGAGGTGAGCATGTGATCGAAGAAGCCGACGCCGGTCGACACGTCCGTGCGCCCGGCGCCGTCGACGTTGATCTCGACGAGCACCTTGGTCTCTTTCGTCTGACGCTCGATGCGTCCGGTACGAGTCATGCCAGTGCCTCCTGCAGGGCGGAACGGAACGCCGACATCTCCTCGGGCGTGCCGATCGACACGCGCAACCATCCGTCGGGTCCAGTCTCGCGGATGAGGACCCCCTGATCGAGCAGGCGCTGCCATACCGCGTGCCGATCCGTGAAACGACCGAACAGGACAAAGTTCGCATCCGACTCCGCGGCGTCGAGTCCCTGCGCCCGCAGCCAGTCGACCGTCTCGTCCCGCGTGGCCCGCAGCTCGGCCACCCGGGCCAGCAGCTCGTCGGCCGCCCCGAGCGCGACGCGTGCGACGGCCTGCGACACCGCGGACAGGTGGTACGGAAGCCGAACGATGCGCAGCGCGTCGACCACTGCCGGCGCCGCTGCCAGGTAGCCGAGCCGGCCGCCGGCGAGCGCGAAGGCCTTGCTCATGGTGCGAGTAACGACCAATCGGGGGTGATCCGGCAGCAACGTCAGCGCACTCGGGGTGCCCGCGCGTCGGAATTCGGCGTAGGCCTCGTCGACGACCACCATGCCCGGAGCCGCCGCACAGATGCGCGTGACGAGCTCCAGCGGCAACGCGGTGCCCGTCGGGTTGTTCGGCGAGGCGAGCAGCACCACGGCGGGCTGCTCGCGTTCGATGACCTGTTCGGCGTGCGACGCGTCGATCGAGAAGTCGGCTGCGCGGGCACCCACTACCCAGGCGGTGTGCGTGTCGCGCGCATACTCCGGGTACATCGAATAGGTCGGTGCGAATGAGACCGCTGTGCGGCCCGGACCGCCGAAGGCCTGCAGCAGTTGCAGCATGATCTCGTTCGAACCATTGGCCGCCCAGACGTTGTCGACGCCCAGCCCGACCCCGCCGTCGGCGGTGAGGTACGACGCGAGGTCGGCGCGCAGGGCCACGGCGTCCCGATCGGGATAGCGGTTGAGCGTGGGCGCTACGGCAGCGACTGCTTCGGCGATCCGCAGCACGACCTCGCCGCTCGGCGGGTAGGGGTTCTCGTTGACGTTGAGCCGCACCGCGACGTCGAGCTGGGGTGCGCCGTAGGGCTGCTCACCGCGCAACTCATCGCGCAGGGGCAGCTCGTCCAGCGAGATCTGCCGCGCGGTCGGTGTCGTCATGGCAGCCGTACCGATACGGCGGCACCGTGGGCGGGAAGGTCTTCGGCCTCAGCCAGTGCGAGGACATGAGGTGCGACATCGACGAGGGCCTGCGCTGTGTATTCGACGAGATGCACGCCCTTGAGAAACGACTGCACCGACAGCCCCGAGGAATGCCGTGCGGTGCACCCCGTGGGGAGGACGTGGTTCGACCCGGCGCAATAGTCGCCGAGCGACACCGGCGCATGTGGCCCGACGAAGATGCATCCGGCGTTGCGGACGCGCTCGGCCCAGTAACGGGCGTCGGCGGTAATGACCTCGAGGTGCTCAGCGGCGTAGGCATCGACGACGGCCAGCCCCTGCTCCAGGTCGCGCACGATGACACTGGCCGACTGCCGGCCGGACAGAGCGGCGCGGATGCGATCGACGTGCTTGGTCGCCGCTACCTGACGTTCGAGTTCCAGATCGACGGCATCGGCGAGATCGGGCGCGTCGGTGACGAGCACGGAGGCCGCGAGCGTGTCATGTTCGGCCTGGCTGATGAGGTCGGCCGCCACATGCACCGGATCGGCGCTCGCGTCGGCCAGCACCGCGATCTCCGTAGGGCCGGCCTCGGCGTCGATGCCCACGATGCCCCGAACCAGCCGCTTCGCGGCCGCCACGTAGACGTTGCCCGGTCCGGTGATCAGATCGACGGGGGCTATCCCTGCGGCCGCGTCGCCGTATGCCGCCACGGCGATGGCCTGGGCGCCGCCGATCGCGTAGACCTCGTCGACGCCGAGCAGTGCACACGCGGCGAGGATCGTCGGGTGCGGTGTGCCGCCGAACTCCTTCTGCGCGGGCGTGAACACGGCCACGGATTCGACGCCGGCGACCTGCGCCGGCACGACGTTCATCACGACGCTGGACGGGTACACGGCCAGACCGCCCGGGACGTACAGCCCGACGCGGGCCACCGGGATCCAGCGCTCGGTGACCGTCCCGCCCGGCACGACCTGGACGTCCACGGTCGTGCGGCGCTGTGCCTCGTGGACGATGCGTGCGCGGCGGATCGATTCCTCGAGCGCGGACCGCACGGTTGCGTCCAGCGCCTCCAGGGCCGCCGCGAGCTCAGCGGCGGGTACGCGGGGCTCGGGGACATCGACGCCGTCGAAGCGCAGGGTGGCCTCGCGAGCGGCCGGATAGCCGCGGGTCGCCACGTCGGCCACCACCGGCGCCACGGCGTCGACGCCGGCGTTCACATCGACCTCGGCGCGCGGCAGCAAAACCCGGAGTTCGGCGGGTTCGGCGCGGGTCAGGTCGATGCGGCGTAGCACGTGCCCAGTTTACGGACGCCTGTCGCCCGCGAATCGCTGCGGCGACCGGCAGGGGCGTTCGCCACGCCCAACGCCGCACCGCACTACCGTGGCCCGGTGGGCGCGCCGCCAGAGGTCATTCCGCTCTTCCCTCTCAGTGAGGTGCTGCTGCCCGCCATGCCGCTGCCGCTGCGCATCTTCGAACCCCGGTATCACCAGCTGCTGGCCGACGTCTTCGGCGACCACGTGGCACCCGTCGAGGGTGCCGGCTTCGGTGTCCTCGCGCTGCGCAGCGGTGTCGAAGCCGGCACCGCCGAGGAGGTGCCGGATATCGAGACCGTCGGCACCTTCGCCGAGATCCTGGAGGTCGAGGCCGAGCCGGGAGGCACGCAACGGGTTCTGGCGGTGGGCAGCCGGCGCTTCCGGGTCTGCCGCTTGCTCCCGCACCTGCGCCCGTACCTGAGTGCGGAGGTGATCTGGCTGGATGAGCAGGAGGGCGACATCGACACGACGACCCTCGAGATCGTGCGGCACTTGTCCGAGCGGATCTCCCAGGCGATCACCGCCCTGACCGGGCAGGTCAGCGAGCTGACGCCGCTGCGCGACCCGACGATGCTGTCGTATCAGGTTGCCGCGAATGTGCCCTTGGCAACAGCGGATCGGCAGGCCCTTCTCGCTGCGCCGACGACGGCCGAGCGGCTACATCTGGCCGTGCGGCTGCTCGGACGCGAGATTCGGTTGCTGCAGAGCACCCGGAGCATCGCGATGGCCCCATCCGTCCTGCGGCTGGCCGCCGAGCCGAACTGAGTGGCTCTGCGGGTCGTCGACGTCGAGATCGTCCGAGGCTGCGAACGCGACGAACAGGCCATATCCCAGGACGGCGATTGCGGCCTCGATCAGCCGGAGTCCACCCATGTGCAGCTGCAGCGGCAGGTGAGTGATCAGGGTCTGCGTGCCCCCCGTCGACGAGCCGCCGCCGAGTGCATGACCGATTGCCTCGGTGAGCCACGCACCGATGAGGCCCCCGAGTCCGAGCGCGATGACCGCCAGCGGGCCCCGCAGCCGCCGGATGTACCAGACGACGATGGCCCCGCCGACCCCGGCGAGTGCCGTCAGCGCGGCGAACCGGCCATCGCCTGCCGCGAACGCCTCGGTCTCGTCGGGCTGCACGGCGTGCGGTGCGACGACGAAGCCGACTGGGCGCGGCGGGCTCCACCAGATCCAGACCAGGCCCAGCAGTACGCCCAACACAGCGAGAGCGGCCACGACGACCGCGGCGATCTGCAGCGTCCCGCTCTGCGGGCGGCGCGACTGCTCGCCCCCTGGCGGGAGCACCCCGGGCGTCGCCGGCAGTGCGGACGGTTCGATCACAGTGGAAGTCTGTCAGCCGCCGATGCCGCGCGAGCGCAGCACCAGGTGGAGTTCGTCCAGGCGGGCGGCCGGTACGACGCGCTCGACCTCGAAGTGACGCAGTCGCTCGACCGTACGCCCGCGCCGTTCGCGCCCGAGGAACGACAGGGTGAGCAGTGGCAGCGACCATGGGTGGCCCGGCAGGCCGATGCGGCGCAGCTCGGCTCGCACGTCTGCGCGCGTGTCAGCCACGAGTTCGCGCAGCCGCCCTTCGATCGGCGCGCGAGCTTCGAGCGCGGTCAGGCGGACGAGTACCGCGCGCAGTACGGCCCGCATTGTCAGCATCCCCAGCCCGGCGAGCGCGATGACCACGGCCCAGAAGGTCGACCCGGCACCCCATTCGACGAGACCGGCCAGCCCGAGGACCAGCAGTGCGACCGCCAGCAACGAGCGGCTGATCGACTCGCCGAGCGCCCTTCCGACCAGGTACCGCGCCAGCGCCCACCGGCTCAGCGGCGAGCCCTGACGGAACGAGCCGACGTCGGCAACGCTCGCATCCACGCCCGACGGCGGTTCGAACTCCATCATTCGACGGTACCTGTCAGGCAGAGACGGCGGCGGGGCCGAGCAGCGCCTTCAAATCCCCCATGAGGGCAGGTGAGGGGGTGACGCGGTAGCTGTCGCCGAGGCGGAGCAGCTTCGCCGACGCACCGTTCTCCAGGCGAAGGTGCACTTCGGTCGTCCCGGGGTGGGTGGCCAGCACGTCGCGCAGCCGGTCGACCATGGGTGGCGTGCAGCGCGCGGGTGCCATCCGCACGACGACCGGTCCGCGGGGACCCTCGCTGGTGTCCAGTTGCACGAGGTCGCTCGCGATCAGCTTCACCGCATCTTCGCGGACATCCGTGCGCCCCTTGACCGCCACGACCGTGTCCTCTGCGATCGTCAACGCCACTTGCTGGTACGTCGCCGGGAAGAACATGACCTCGATCGAGCCCTCGAGATCCTCGAGGGTGGCTTGGGCCCACGGCGCACCCGCCTTGGTCACCCTGCGGCTCACCGACGAGAGAATGCCGGTGAGTGTCACAGTGCGTGATTCGTCGGACGCCTCGGCCTGCACCGCCGCGATCGTCATGTCGGCTGATCCGGCGAGGATGTGCTCGAGACCGAGCAGCGGATGGTCCGAGACGTAGAGCCCGAGCATTTCGCGCTCGAACTGCAGCAGCACCTTCTTGTCCCACTCGTCGACCATGGGGATCGGCGGCAGCAGGCTCTCGCCGGTGCGCTGTTCGACGTCGCCGAACAGCGAGTCCTGGCCGTCGGCCTCGAAGCGCTTCTCGCTCATCATGAAATCGATCCGCGCTTCGTACTCGTTGATCAGCGAGCGCCTGTTGTGGGGCAGGCTGTCGAATGCGCCACCCTTGATGAGGGCCTCGATCGTTCGCTTGTTGCAGACCGCAACCGAGACCTTGCGCAGGAAGTCGTTGAAGTCGGCGAAGGAGCCCTTGCCGGTGCGGGTATCGACGACCGAAGTGACCACGTTCGAGCCGACGTTGCGGATCGCGGTGAGGCCGAAGCGGATGTCGGCGCCGGTGGGCGTGAAGTCCGCATCGGATGAGTTCACGCACGGCGGCAGGACCTTGATGCCCATCCGGCGGCACTCGGCGAGATAGATCGCCGACTTGTCCTTGTCGTCTCGCACCGATGTCAGCAGGGCAGCCATGTACTCGGCGGGGTAGTTCGCCTTGAGGTACGCCGTCCAGTACGACAGGACCGCATAGCCCGCGCCGTGGCTCTTGTTGAACCCGTAGTCGCAGAAGGGCAGCAGCACGTCCCACAATGCGGTGACTGCTCCCGCGGAGAACCCCCGCTCGCGCATCCCGGCGCTGAAATTCTCGTACTGCTCCTCCAGTTCCTTCTTCTTCTTCTTGCCCATCGCCCGGCGCAGCAGGTCGGCGCTCGCGAGGGAGTAGCCGGCCACCGTACGAGCGAGCGCCATCACCTGCTCCTGGTACACGACCAGGCCATAGGTCTCGCCCAGCACTTCGCGCAGCGGATCGGCGAGTTCCGGGTGGATCGGCACCACGGGCTTGCGGCCGTTCTTGCGGTCGGCGTAGTCGTTGTGCGCGTTCGCCCCCATCGGACCCGGCCGGTACAGCGCGATCACGGCCGTGATGTCGTCGAAGGAGGTGGGCCGGAGCGAGCGCAACAGGGCGCGCAGCGGCCCGCCGTCGAGTTGGAACACACCCAGGGTGTCGCCGCGGGACAGCAGGGCGTAAGTAGCCGGATCGTCGAAGCCGAGCTCCTCGATGACCACCGTCTCGCCGCGGTTGGCCTTGATGTTGGCCAGCGCATCGTCGATGACCGTGAGGTTGCGCAGGCCGAGGAAGTCCATCTTGAGCAGCCCGAGCGCCTCGCACGTCGGGTAGTCGAACTGCGTGATGATCGCGCCGTCCTGCTCGCGCTTCATGATCGGGATCGTGTCGAGCAGCGGCTGACTCGACATGATCACCGCGCAGGCATGCACACCCCACTGCCGCTTCAGCCCTTCGAGCCCCTGCGCAGTCTCGACGACTCGCTTGACCTCGGCGTCGGCTTCACACAGCGCGCGAAATTCGCCACCCTCGCCGTAGCGCTCGTGCTTGGTGTCGAAGATCCCGTTGAGCGGAACATCCTTTCCCATCACCGATGGGGGCATCGCCTTCGTGATGCGCTCGCCCATCGAGAACGGGTAACCGAGCACTCGTGCGGAGTCCTTGACGGCCTGTTTGGCCTTGATCGTGCCGTAGGTGACTACCTGCGCAACGCGGTCCTCGCCGTACTTCTCCGTGACATAGGCCATGACCTCACCGCGTCGGCGCTCGTCGAAGTCGATGTCGATATCGGGCATCGAGACGCGTTCGGGGTTGAGGAACCGCTCGAACAGCAACCCGTGGCGCAGCGGATCGAGTTCGGTGATGCCCATCGAATACGCGACGAGCGAGCCGGCCGCAGAGCCCCGCCCAGGACCGACCCGGATGCCGTGCTCGCGTGCCCAGTTGATGAGGTCGGCGACGACGAGGAAGTAGCTGGGGAACCCCATCTGCAGGATCATCGCGACCTCGTAGTCGGCGCGCGCCCGCACATCAGCCGGGAGGCCGTCGGGGTAGCGCCCGATCAGCCCTCGCTCGACCTCCTTGACGAACCAGGAGTTCTCGTCCTCCCCTTCCGGCACCGGAAACCGCGGCATGAGGTCGGCGCCTTCGGTGAAGGACACCTCGCACCGTTCGGCGATCAGCAGCGTGTTGTCGCAGGCTTCGCGCAACTCGTACTTGTCGGCCCAGAGGGAGCGCATCTCCGCGGGTGACTTCAGGTAGAAGTCCCGCGCGTCGAACTTGAAGCGGTTGGGGTCGGCCATCGTCTTGCCCGACTGCACGCAGAGCAGGACCTCATGCGTGTCGGCGTGTTCGGGGTAGGTGTAGTGCAGATCGTTCGTCGCGATCATCGGCAAGCTGAGATCGCGGCCGAGTTTGAGCAGATCTTCGTGCACCCGACGCTCGATACCCAGGCCGTGATCCATGAGTTCGAGGAAGAAGTTCCCGGCGCCGAACAGGTCCCGGAATTCGGCCGCGCTCGCCCGGGCCTTCGCATAGTCGCCGATGCGCAGCCACGTCTGGATCTCACCCGACGGGCAGCCGGTAGTGCCGATCAGGCCGCCGGCGTACTGAGACAGCAGTTCACGGTCGGCGCGGGGCTTGTAGAAGAAGCCCTCCAGGGAGGAGCGGGACGCGAGGCGGAACAGGTTGTGCATGCCGGCTGTCGTCTCTGCCAGCAGCGTCATGTGGGTGAAAGCGCCGCCGCCGGACACGTCGTCGTCTCCACCGCCGGACCAGCGCACCCGCGAGCGGTCGTAGCGCGACGTGTTCGGCGTGAGGTATGCCTCCATGCCGATGATGGGCTTCACGCCGGCCGCAGTGGCCTTCTTGTAGAAGTCGTAGGCGCCGAAGACGTTGCCGTGATCGGTCATTGCCAGCGCCGGCATTCCCATCCGGGCGGTCTCGTCGAAGAGTTCGGTCAGGCGGGCGGCGCCGTCGAGCATCGAATACTCGGTGTGCACGTGCAGGTGCACGAACGAGTCGCTGGTGGCCGATCCGTCACCGGATGTCACGTCGGCTGAACTCCTCGGGCGCTCGGGCGGTGTTGACGGAATCCGATTCTCACACTGCGGTCCGACAAAGCTCGGCCACCCACGGCGTGTTGCCCGAACGTGTCTCTACACCTCACCTCGAGGGTCACGCGCGGATCGTGACGGCGGTGCCCACGACGGCCCAGCGGTACAGGAAGCTCATCGCCGCCAAGGGCATGTGGACGCAGCCGTGAGAACCCCGGGTGCGGTACGCGGGGCTGCCGAACGGGATCGTCTGCCACCCCGCGTCATGGAACCCGAACAGCGGCGCGTCGAAGGGGACCCAGTAGTGGACCCGGTACACCGAGCCGTCGATCAGGGTCAGCGCGACGTCGCGGCTGCGGCTCTGGACGTGGAACGTGCCGAGCGGGGTGCTGTCGTAGGCCAGCGCGACCGCCCCGGTGGTGACGGCGGACTGGTACACGGTGTGGGTTCGGGCGCAGAGCCAGGCGTGCTGAGCCGAGATGTCGACGATCACCCGCTGCGCCAGCACGTTGCGCGCGCACGCGTCCGGCGTGGGTCGAGCGCTTCCGGTCGTCGCCTCGGTCGTGGGAGTGCGGGCTGCCGGGGTTGTGCGGGGGTGCGCAGACGACTGCGAGCTACCGACCACCTCTCTGGGCTGGCCGCCGGTCACCCGCCCGCCTGGCGAGCAGGCCGCGGCCAGCATCGCGGCGGTCGCTATTGCCACGATCAGCCGACGCACGTCCACCACTGTGGCACGGGCGACCGGGGAAGCACGGGACCGGGTTGGCAGGATGGGCCGATGCAGCGCCACGAGGTTGTCGGGCCATTGGCCGCGAACCTGTCGCATGCGCTCATCGCGCTGGATTTCGACGGGACGCTGGCACCGATCGTGCGCGACCCCGCCGCGTCACGTCCGACGGCAGGTGCCGTCGACACGCTGATCGCCATGGCGCGGGCGGGGGCCCAGATCGCGGTGATCACCGGCCGGGACGCGGCCACCGCACTCGACCTCGGCGGGTTCGCTGCCATCCCCGGCGTTGTCGTCGCAGGCCTTTACGGCGCTGAGTCCTGGCACGCCGGCGAATTGGACTCCCCCGGCCAGCCGCAGGTGATCGACGAGCTGCGCGCCGAACTCCCTGGGGCGATCGCAGACGTGGACCACGACATCTGGATCGAGGACAAGCGGCTGTCCCTGGTCGTCCATGCCCGCCGCGCTGCCCACCCGGAGGCGGCCATCGAGGCGGTACGCCCGGCCGTCGAGGCCCTCGCGGCGCGGCTCGGGCTGGAGACCCATGACGGGAAGGGCGTGCTCGAGGTCCGCCTGCCCGGCTATGACAAGGGGGCAGTGCTGCGGGAGCTGGTCGCGCGGTTCGAGCCGTCGGTCGTCCTGTTCGCGGGTGACGATCTCGGCGACGTCCCCGCATTCGAGGCGATCCGCGTCATGCGCGGGAAAGGACTGCTGGCGTTCGGTGTCGCGGTGGCGGGGGGGAGCGAGAACCCCGAGGCGGTCGAAGCCGCTGATCTGCGTGTCAATGACCCGGCCGAATTCGTGGACCTGCTCGGCGACATCGCGCGTACTTGAGTCGGGCCGCTTATCCGAGGGCGTCCAGCTGCTCGCGGAACCATTGGGCGGGCGGCAACCGCACTGCGGCCGCCCGCATCCGCTCGGCGCGACCCGACCGCTCCTCGTGCGACATCTGCAGCGCGGCGTGCAGCGCCTCAGCAGTCGCGGTGACGTCGAAGGGATTGATCCGGATCGCGTCCTCGCCGAGCACCTCCGCGGCTCCCGCCTCGGAGGAGAGCACGACCGCTGGATCGTGCTCGGACAGCACCAGACCCTCGAGCACGACGAGGTTCATCCCATCTCGCACCGAATTGATGAACAGCACGTCGCTGCGCCGGAGCACGGCCAGCGCAGCCGGGTAGTCGTCGGCGATCTCGAGCACCAGGGGCGACCAGTCGTCGGTGCCGAACTCGTCGTCGATCTCGTCGGCCAGGCGGGCGATCGACGCGGTGTACTCGCGGTAGGCCGGTAGGTCCTCGCGCGAGGGGTTGTTGTAGACGGCGTGCACGACCTTGCCGCGCCACTCCGGATGAGTGCGCAACAGTTCGCGGTATGACAGCAACCCGCGCCAGACGTTCTTCGACAGCTCGGTGCGGTCGACCCGGCCGATCACCAGACGGTCGCCGACACTGGCATTGAGGACGCGCAGCTCGCTCTCGACGTCGCGAAGGTAGGCACGCTTCTGCAGCTCGTCGGGGTCGGTGCCCAGCGGGAAGACGTGCACACCGTCCGGCTCGCGCCCGACCACCGACCGGCAGGTTTCGCGGAACAGATCGGCCCACCGCGTGGTGTGGAAACCGATGACGTCCGCCCCCAGCAGGCCATCGACGATCCCGAACGCGACATCGTCCGGCAGCATCGCGAAGTAGTCCGCCGACACCCAGGGGGTGTGCGTGAAGTGGCCGATGCGCAGATCGGGGCGCAGCGTGCGCAGCATGCCGGGTGCGAGGAACAGGTGGTAGTCCTGGATCATCACGCGGGCATCCGGTGCCGCCTCTTCGGCCAGCGCCTGCGCGAACGCCTGGTTGTAGCGCACGTAGGACGCCCACTGCCGCCGCCAGGCGGCGTCGAAGATCGGCGCGCGCGGCAGGTCATAGAGCATGTGCAGCACGAACCACAGCGTCGAGTTCGCGACACCGTTGTAGGCGTTGCGAAATGTCAGACCGTCGATCGGCAGCATCCGCACGTCGAAATCTCCGCGCAGCACATCCGCGGCGGCCGCGACCTCACTCAATCGCCCCTGCGGCGCCTGCCTGGCCATTGCGCGTTCGCGGTCGTTCATGGCGGCGCAGACCCACATCGCGTCCGGCGTCGCTTCCAGGGCGCTCTGCATCCCGCTGACGAGCCCGCCTCCGCCTCGGCGGATCTCGTCGTCGCCCTGCTCGACGGGCACCAGCGCCAACGGTCCTCGATTGGAGGCGACGAGCAGGGGCGATCGACCGGACGTCATGACCTATGTCTACCCGGCTGGCTCATCCGGCACCCGTGAGTCATCCCTCAGCCGACAGCACGTCGAGCGCGCGCTGAAGATCCTCTGGGAACGCCGACGAGACGCTGACCCACTCGCCGTTCGAGGGATGCGCGAAGCCGAGTTCCCGCGCATGCAGCCACTGCCGTGCCAGGCCGAGCCGCCGGGCGAGCACCGGATCGGCGCCGTAGGTCAGGTCTCCCACACACGGATGCCGCATCGCCGCCATGTGCACACGGATCTGGTGGGTGCGGCCGGTCTCGAGGTGGATGTCGAGCAGTGTCGCGGCACGGAACGCCTCGACCGTTTCGTAGTGCGTCACGCTCGGGCGACCCCCGGCGACGACGGCGAAGCGGTAGTCGGCGCTCGGGTGCCGATCGATCGGTGCGTCGATCGTGCCCCTCGTCGGATCGGGATGCCCCTGCACGAGCGCGCTGTACCGCTTGTCGACGGTGCGCTCCTTGAATCCCCGCTTGAGCGCTGTGTACGCGCGCTCGCTCTTGGCCACCGCCATGACGCCCGACGTCCCCGCGTCCAGGCGATGCACGATGCCCTGCCGCTCGGCGGCACCCGATGTCGAGATGCGGTATCCCATGGCTGCGAGGCCGCCGACCACGGTCGGGCCGGTCCACCCCGGGCTCGGGTGAGCGGCAACGCCGACCGGTTTGTCGACAACCACGACATCGTCGTCGTCGTAGAGGACGACCAGTCCGTCGACCGGGGCGGGCTCGACCGGCGCCGCAGTGTCGGCGCTCGGCAGCCTCACCTCGAGAATCGCGCCGCCACGCACCTTGGCCGATCGCAGCGGTACCGCACCGTCCAGGCTCACCCGGCCCTCGTCGACCATCTCGGCGGCACGTGTTCGGGACAGCCCGAACAGCCGTGCCAGAGCGACATCCAGCCGTAGCCCGTCGAGCCCGTCAGGCACCGGCAGCAGGCGTGACTCGGTCACTCCCCGCCGCGCCCGCGGCTCGGCCGGCCGTCGATATCGATGCCGCACAGCGCGAGCACGGCGGCAAGCACCGCGCCACACACGATGGCCGAATCGGCGAGGTTGAAGATCGGCCAGACGTGCCCGTCGTTACTGAACAGGCTGATCCAGTCGACGACGTGCCCGCGGCCGACGCCGGGCGCCCGCAGCAGCCGATCGCTGAGGTTGCCGACTGCGCCGCCGAGAACGAGACCGAGCGCGACCGCCCACCCGGTGGAGCGCATTCTGCCCGCGGTGCGCAGGATGAATACGACAACGGCGAGTGCGATGAGGGTGAGCACGACCGTTGCACCCGTGCCGAGCGAGAACGCCGCGCCCGAGTTGCGCGTCTCGATCAAGTAGATCGCACCGCCGAGCAGGCGAACCGGAGGATGCGCGCCGGCGCTGAAATGCGCCACGACCAGGACCTTCGAGACCGCATCCAGCAGGACCGCGGTCGCGGCGACGAGCCCGAACAGCACGACGCGCCTGGGCCGCAGCGCGCCGCTTTCGGCAGTGTCGGATTCGGGCGCGGCAGATCCATTGGCGCGGCTCACCCGCTCATTGTCCCCTATCGAGGCGGGTGATCAGCGCCGTTCCTCGCGCTGCTTGCAGGCCACGTCGAGCGTCGCGCTCGGGAATGCCCGCAGGCGCGCCTTGGGGATCGGCTTGCCACAGCTCTCGCAGAAGCCATAGGTGCCGGCGTCGATCCGCTCGACCGCTCGCTGGATCTGGGTGAGTAGATCGAGCCGGTTCGCCGCGATGGACTGCTCCTGCTCGCGTTCGAACGTCTTGCTGCCTGCGTCGGCCTGATCGTCACCCGCGCCGTCGGTGCTCGACTGCTGCAGGTCGTTCAGGTCGCGCAGTGACCGGTCGTACGCAGCACCCATCTCGGCGAGCTCGGCCATCAGCTCTTTGCGGATCTCGGCGAGCTCGGCCTTCGTCCACTCCGACACGGGTGGCGCCGCCGGCTTCGCGGGCGCCGGCTTCGCGGGCGCGGCTGCCGCGGTCTTGGCAGGCCGGTCGGGGGCTGCTGTGGCCGGCGCCTTGACCGGTGTCGCTGCCGCCTTCGCGGGAGCTTTCGCGGGCGCCTTCTTCGCCGGGGCCTTCTTCGCCGGCGCTGCCTTGG
>DASYGT010000005.1:0-38652 GCA_035999365.1 Jatrophihabitantaceae bacterium | reverse complement strand
ATGATCGACTCGTCGAAGTTCGAGGTGATCGAGGCCGGACTGCGATGTGTCCAGGGCAAGCCGATCGTCAACTCGATCTCGATGAAAGAGGGGGAGGACAAGTTCCGCGAGCAGGCCCGGCTGTGCCGTAAGTACGGTGCCGCCGTGGTGGTCATGGCGTTCGACGAGAACGGCCAGGCCGACAACCTCGAGCGTCGCAAGGTCATCTGCGAACGGGCCTATCGGATCCTGGTCGACGAGGTCGGATTCCCGGCCGAGGACATCGTCTTCGATCCGAACATCTTCGCGGTCGCGACCGGAATCGAGGAACACGCCAACTACGGCGTCGACTTCATCGAGGCAACTCGCTGGATCAAGCAGAACCTGGCAGGCGCGCTGGTGTCCGGCGGCGTGTCGAACGTGTCGTTCTCGTTCCGCGGCAACAACGCCGTGCGCGAGGCCATCCACGCCGTCTTCCTGTACCACGCGATCTCTGCCGGAATGGACATGGGAATCGTGAACGCGGGTGCCCTCGTCGTCTACGACCAGGTCGACCGCCGACTGCGTGACTGCATCGAGGACGTCATCCTCAACCGGCGCGCCGACGCCACCGAGCGGCTGCTCGAGATCGCGACGGAGTTCGCCGGCGATGGCATGAAGGGTGAGGCCGTCAACGACGAATGGCGGGCGTTGCCCGTCGCAGAGCGCATCACCCACGCGCTGGTGAAGGGCATCGACGACTACGCCGAAACCGACACCGAGGAATTGCGCGCCCTGATCGAGGCACGCGGTGGCCTGCCCATCGAGGTCATCGAGGGCCCGCTCATGGCGGGCATGAACGTGGTCGGCGATCTGTTCGGCGCGGGGAAGATGTTCTTGCCGCAGGTCGTCAAGTCCGCGCGGGTGATGAAGAAGGCTGTCGCCTACCTCGTGCCGTTCATCGAGGCCGGCAAGTCGGCGGAGGACGTCGGGCGCAGCAACGGCACCGTGGTCATGGCAACGGTGAAGGGCGACGTCCACGACATTGGGAAGAACATCGTCGGCGTTGTGCTGCAGTGCAACAACTACGACGTCATCGATCTCGGCGTGATGGTTCCGGCGCAGAAGATCCTGGACGCGGCGAAGGAACACGACGCGGACGTCATCGGGCTGTCCGGTCTCATCACGCCGTCGCTCGACGAGATGGTGAACTTCGCGGCCGAGATGGAGCGGCAGGGTTTCGAGATTCCGCTGCTCATCGGCGGTGCCACGACCTCGCGCGCCCACACCGCGGTGAAGGTCGACAAGAAGTACCACGGCCCGGTCATCTGGGTGAAGGACGCGTCCCGCTCGGTGCCGGTCGTCGCCGCGTTGCTGTCCGACGACCAGCGTCCGGGGCTGCTCGCAGAGGTGGTCGCCGACTACGACTCACTGCGGGAACGCTATGCCGCGCGCGCCGACGCCAAGGTGATCCTGCCGATCGAGGCCGCGCGAGCGGACCGAACGCCGATCGACTGGACCGCATACCGGCCGCCGCGGCCACGGCTGCTCGCCCAACAGGCACCAGACGTCCACCACGACAGCGAGCAGCGGCTGGCTTCGGCGACGCAGTTCGTCAAGCGCTTCACCGACTACCCCCTGAGCGAACTGCGCGAGTACATCGACTGGCAGCCGTTCTTCAACGCGTGGGAGATGAAGGGCAGATTCCCGGACATCCTGAACAACCCGACGTCGGGTGAGGCCGCACGCAAGCTGTGGAGCGATGCCCAGACGATGCTCGACACGCTCATCGAGCAGAAGTGGATCCGGGCTGCGGGTGTGCTCGGCCTGTTCCCGGCGAGCACGGTCGACGACGACGACATCGAGATCTACACCGACGAGAGCCGTGACTCGGTGCGGTTGACGCTGCGCCAACTGCGCCAGCAGACCGAACACCGGCCGGGTGTTCCGCACCGATCGCTCGCCGATTTCGTCGCCCCGAAGGAGACCGGACTGCACGACTACGTCGGCGCCTTCGCCGTCACCGCGGGGCTCGGGATCACCGAAAAGATCATGGAATTCAAGGCCGCGTTGGACGACTACAGCGCGATCCTGCTCGAATCGCTGGCCGACCGGCTGGCCGAGGCGTTCGCCGAACGGCTGCACCAGCGGGTACGCACGGAGTTCTGGGGCTACCAGCCCGACGAGGAACTCGACAGCGAGGCGCTGATCAAGGAGCAGTACGTGGGCATCCGCCCGGCGCCTGGCTACCCCGCGTGCCCCGAGCACACGGAGAAGCAGGCGATCTGGGAGCTGCTCGACGTGCAGGCGAACACGGGCATCGAGCTCACCGACAGCATGGCGATGTGGCCAGGGGCTGCCGTGAGCGGCCTCTACTTCTCGCACCCGCAGGCGCAGTACTTCGTGCTGGGTCAGATCGGCCGTGACCAGGTCGAGGACTATGCCAAGCGCAAGAGCTGGACCGTCGCCGAGGCCGAGCGGTGGCTGTCGCCAAATCTCGGTTACCGCACGGACAACGAGTAGCACCTGATGGGGCAGGCGCCGGCGGGCGAACGCCTGCTGCAGGCCGTCCTGTTCGACATGGACGGCACCCTCGTCGATACCGAGCCGTTCTGGATCGCCGCCGAATACGAACTCGTAGAGTCATTCGGTGGCACGTGGAACGACACGCACGCCCACGCCCTTGTGGGCAACGCGCTGCTCACTGCCGCCGAGTACATCCGCGAGCACGGCGGTGTTCCCCTGGAACCCGCGCAGATCGTCGATCGCTTGCTGGACGATGTCGTGCGGGCGGCCCGGCACGCTATGCCGTGGCGGCCCGGGGCGGTCGCGCTGCTGGGTGAGTTGCGTGCCGCCGGCGTTCCGTGCGCGATGGTCACGATGTCCTACGACCGATTCGCTTCGGCTGTCGCTGATGCGTTGCCGCCCGGGACCTTCGACGCGATCGTGACGGGGGATCAGGTGCTGGACGGCAAGCCGCATCCGGAGGCCTACCTGAGCGCCGCCGCGCGGTTGGGTGTGGATCCGCGGCGCTGCGTAGCCGTCGAAGATTCGCCGACGGGCGTCGCCTCCGCCGAAGCGGCCGGCTGCGTCGTTGTCGCGATTCCCCACTCGGTGCCGATCGATCCCGCGCCCTCGCGCGTGATGGTCGGCTCGCTCGTCGATCTGGACGTCGAGGCCCTGGACGCGCTGGTGCGGGACGAGCTCAGGCGGTAGCCACGGGTGCAGGGGAGCGGTGGTCGATGTCGATCGTCGCGAGGGCACCGGCCGGGAACGGCGGCGGTGTGCCGCCGAAGGCCGGGCAGAGCGCCTGATGGTCGCACCAACCGCAGAGCCGACCGGGGTTGGGGCGGAAGTCACCGCTCTCGGTGGCCCGCTGGATAGCCGCCCAGATCGCCTTCAGCGTGCGCTCGAACCGTTCGAGCTCCTCGCCGTCGGGGGTATAGCTCAACGTGTCGGTGTCGGCGAGATACATCAGCCGGAGCTGGCGCGGTACGACGCCGCGGGTACGCCAGAGCACCAAGGCGTAGAACTTCATCTGGAACAGGGCTTTGGCCTCGAACGCCTCCCGCGGGGTGGTTCCCGTCTTGTAATCGACGATGCGGATGTCGCCGGCGGGGGAGACGTCGATGCGATCGACATAACCGCGCAGCCGCAGCCCGTCGATGATGATCTCGACCCGTTCCTCACGCGCGGCCGGTTCGAGGCGGGAGGGGTCTTCAAGCACGAAGTAGTTGTCCAGCAGACCCGCCGCACTGTCGAGCCATTCCGCGAGCTCGGCGCCGTCGGAATCGGCATCGAAGAGCTGAGCAGCTTCGGGGTACTCGGTGAGCACGCGTTGCCAGGCCCCCGGCAGCAGCGCCTTGGCCGCCGCCGACGTGCGCTCGATCGCGGGCAGATCGAAGAGCTCCTCGAGCACCGTGTGCACCACGGTGCCGCGGGTGGCGGCCTTGGAGGGTGCCTCGGGCAGCCGGTCGATCGTGCGGAAGCGGTAGAGCAGGGGGCAATTCTTGAAATCAGCCGCTCGAGACGGCGACAGGGAACCGACGACGATCGCGTTTTCGACGAGCGACGGCGGGTTCTCGGTCATGGAGCTCACCCTAGGCGCGTGGTCCGACAAGTTCTGCGAAGCGGCCGCTGTCACAACCAATGAATACGCGCGAGCGGCCAGATGATGAGGAAGGCTCTCCCGATCACGTCGGATTTGGCGACAGCTCCGTAGGTGCGGCTGTCGGCCGAGTCGCAACGGTCGTCGCCCATGACGAACACGTCACCGGCCGCAACGGTGACCTGGGTAAGGCCCTGCGTCCCCTTCGTGCACGACTCGTCGACATAGGGCTCGGCCAGTTGGTCTCCGTTGACGTAGACGATGCCCGACCGCGCCGTCACGACGTCGCCGGGCAGGCCGATGACCCGCTTGATCAAGACCTTGTCGGGTACCTGCCACGTAGAGGGCCGGTTGAAGACGACCACGTCGCCCCGATGGATCGGATGCAGCTTGTAGGAGAGCTTGTTCACCAGGACGTGGTCGTTGTTGCAGCCCGGGCACCCGTGCAGCGTCGTCTCCATCGACGCTGACGGTATGTAATACGGCGCAACGACATAGGAACGCAGTGCGACGGCCCCGACAATGATCAGCACGACGGCGACGGCCAGGCGGATCCAGGTGTTCGATCGGGCGGACCGCAGCGCCGCCCCCATGCTGCGTTGCTCGCCGGCGGGCGCATCGGCGCGTTCGGATCGCGACGTCGTAGGCGGCGGTTCGGCCGAACGGCGCCACGGCGTTCGCTCGGGGGCGGCCGGCGGAGCGGGCTCGTCGACGATCGGCCGGTCGACCAGCTGCGTGCCGATCTGCGCGCGGGCAAGGGCCGCTGAGTTCGCCTCGGCCAATCGCTTGGCCAAGTCGACCCCTGGCGGCCGTGCGGTGGGCGGCTCGGCGGCCTGTTCGGGTTCCTGTTCCGGTTCCGGTTCCGGTTCCTGCTCCGGTACCGGCACGCGTTCGGGCTCGGGCTCGGGCTCCGGCACGCGTTCGGGCTCGGCCGTGTCGTCCTCGACATCCGGCGCTGCCTGGAACAGCCAGCTGGCTGCGCGGCGCAGCGGGTTGCGCGGCCGCTCGTCCACGGCGTCGTCGTCATCGTCGGGGAGCTCATCGGGTGGGGGCTGCGCCGACACCCGGGCCAAGCGCCGGGCAAGATCGGTTCCTGGTGGCAGCGGGGGCTCGTCGGATGGCGCATCCGCGGGTGCCTGATCTTCGAGTGGGGTGGAGTCGGGCGCCTCCACCGCGGTGAGCTCACTCGACGTCGGCGCAGCGCTTACCCCCGGAGCGTCTCCGGTGTCGAGCCATTCCCCGATGGACTGCTCATGGCCACCTTGATCGTCCTCCTCAGTGCCGGAGCCCGATCCGGATTCCGACGCCGGATCGAACAGCCGGCGGAAGGCGCGGCGGATCGGTGCTTTGGGTTGATCGGGTTCGTCGTAGTTGGCCGCGTCGTCACGGGAGCGGTCGAAATCCTCATGTGGCGGGCGTGCGTTGGCCTCGGCGAGGCGGCGGGGCAGATCGGTACCGGCCTTGGCACCCGACGAACTCGAGACGCCCTCGTCGGGGTCGGACGGCCTGTCCTCGGACGCCGTGTCCTGGGACGCGAAGCCGCCTCCGGGCTGCCACACCCGGGCCGGCTCGAATCCCGAATCCGTGCTCGGCGCGGGCTCGGCGGCAGCGGTGGATCGCTGCTCGGGCACCTCGGACGTCGGGGTCGGCTCGGACGGCGGGGTCGGCTCCGGCTGAGTCGCCTCATGCTCGTCATGCGCCGGGGCGTGCGGTTCGGCGGTAGTCGCGGCGGTCGTACCGCCGCTTCCCGACGTCTCGGGCAGGTCGAGACCCTCGAGGTCGTCACTCAAGGCGGCGATCTGTTGGCGCAGCCGCTCGAGTTCGTCGTGGTAGGCGGCGACCTCGCTCATCACGACGCCGACATCGACCGCCGACGGGATGACGTCTGAAGTCGGTTCCGCGGTGTCGTCGTGCCGGAAGCGGCGGCGTTCGCGGCGGGACAGTTGCGCTTCCTCGGCCTGCCTGCGCGCCTCGGCCTCCCGCTCGTCGTCGGCTCGCGCCTCCTCAATTCGACGGCGCTCCTCGGCCCGGCGGGCGTCTTCGGCACGGCGTGCCTCGTCGGCCCGCGCCATCTCTGCTGCGGAGATCGCCGCCGAACGGCGATGCTCAGCCGCCTGGCGCTCCTCGTCGCCGGCGCGCTGCTCCGCTGCGGCACGGTCGTCAGCCGCCTGACGCTGTTCATCGGCCTGACGCTGTTCATCGGCCTGACGCTGTTCATCGGCCTGACGCTGCTCGTCGGCGGCACGTCGCTCTGCTGCCACACGGTCATCAGCCGCCCGGCGCTCCTGCTCGGCGCGGCGCGCCGTCTCCTCCTGGCGCACCTCCTCGGCCAGACGGGCCGCCTCCGCCTCCCGCTCGGCGGCCAGCCGACGTTCCGCGACCTCTCGGCGACGCTCCTCGCCAGTGCGGTCATCAGCGGCGCGGCGCTCCTGCTCGGCGCGGCGCGCCGTCTCCTCCTGGCGCACCTCCTCGGCGAGCCGAGCCGCCTCGGTACGGCGGCGCTCTTCAGCGAGCTGCGACGCGTCGGCGTACTGCCGCTCCTGCGCCTCCAGCTCGGTGTCCGGCTCGTCGCGATCGGACTTGCGGCGTCGGCGTCCGAGCCAGCCGCGTGGTTCCTCGCCCACATCATCGACAGGGGGCAGCACCGACGGAGGCACGCGTGGCTCTGGGCGCGTGCGCGGCGACGGGGCCGATGGTGTGGATGGTGTGGACGAAGCACCCGGCGCCGACGGTGCACCCGGCGATTGGTCTGCATCATCCCGGGTGACGTCCCCAGCGGGGCGCGCCAGCCAGGGCCGCGCGGGGCGAAGGGGCCCGGACGCGGGGTCGCCAGCCGGTTCGCTGGGGTTCGCCGCCTCGTCGGTCGGGCGGCTCAACCACGGCCGATCAGGCCGCAACGAGCGCGCAAGGTCCTCCGGCTTGCCGCCGGGGGGGCGGCGAGGCTCGTCGGGTTCGCTTTCGGCGCGCGGCCGCGGATAGCGGTCGTCAGGCCTGTCCGTCGGTGGCGGCACGGCGCTCGTCTCTCTCGACCCAGATGGCGCGTCCCCTGCGGACGCGTTCAAGGTTTCTTGGTCGAACAGCTCGGTTTCGGCGTCCGGATCCTGGTGCTGCGTCCGGCTCGGTCTGTTCGACCTACTCGTCGATTCTGCCCGATCCGCGGAGCGGGGTCGATTCAGCGTCGGCTCGGGCGCCGACTGCTCTTCAACGTCTCGTTTGCTGCGCCGGCTGGTGCGTTCGCGTTTCGGCGGCGCGGCCTCAGCGCGCCGTGCCGCGATCTGCGCCTCGATGCGCGCGCGCAGCTCCTCCTCGTCGCTCACCGGGGTACGGTAACCCGCCCCGCAGGTCCTGCGCCGTAGCATCGCCGCAGTGACTAACAACCGGCCCACACGCCGCCCGATGCAGATGCTCGGCGTGGGCCGATTCTTCGGTGTGCCGATCCTGTTTGCGCCCTCGTGGCTGGTGATCGCGGCACTGCTCACGATCTTCTATGGCCCCGTCGTCAAGGCTGCGGTGCCATCCGTCAGCGGGAGCACGGCGTACCTGCTGGCACTGTCCTTCGCCGTCCTGCTCGCGCTGTGTGTGCTCGCCCACGAACTCGGCCACACCGCGACGAGCCTGCTGCTCGGCCTCCCGGTGCGGCGCGTGGTGATCTTCCTGCTCGGCGGCGTCTCCGAGATCGAGCGCGACCCGGACCGGCCGCGTGACGAGTTCCTCATCGCCGCAGCCGGACCATTCGTTTCGCTCCTTCTTGCCGGGGCGAGCGCGGGCGGCTACGAACTGGTCCACGGCGCGTCGATCCCGTCCGTGCTCTTCGCTCTCATGTTCTGGAGCAACCTGACCGTCGCGATCTTCAACGTGTTACCCGGGCTGCCGCTCGACGGCGGGCGGTTGCTGCGCGCCGCTGTGTGGGCGGCCGGGGGGACTCGGCTGCGGGGGACGCGGGTGGCGGCCTGGTCCGGACGGGCCGTCGCGGTGCTGGTCGGGATCTCGGGAGCGCTCGCGGAACGGTCGACGCTCGGACTCAGCGCCGGGCTGTTCAGCATCGCCATCGCGGTCTACCTCTGGATCGGCGCCGGGCAGGCGCTGCGCGTCGGGGAGATGCTCGACCGCGTGCCGTCCGTCGAACTTGCAGCGCTACTGCGGCCGGGCCTGTTCGTCCCACCCGAGGTGTCCGTCGCCGAAGCGTTGCGCCGGGCGTGGGAAGGGCATGCACGTGGGCTCGTCGTCGTCGACACGTCGCAGCAGCCGCGTGCGATCGTGGACGAGACACTCATCGGTTCGGTTCCCCCGGAGCGACGCCCGTGGATCCCGGTCACCGAGGTTGCTCGGCCGCTGGAACCCGGCCTTGTCCTACGCCTGGGCATGTCCGGGGTGGATCTGGTCGCCGCCGTCCGGCAAACACCCGCACACGAGTACCTCGTCGTCGACGGGCAGGGGCATGCGGCGGGCATCCTGACCGCGGCCGATCTCGTCGCCGCATTGCACGGCCCGGCATGAACGCACCGGGGTCCGGACCCTTCCACGAGGGCGAGCGCGTGCAGCTCAGCGATCCGAAGGGTCGGCTGCACACCGTCACGCTCGAGGCCGGCAAGCAGTTCCACACGCACCGGGGCGCGATCGAGCACGACGCGTTGATCGGCACGCCCGAGGGCAGCGTCGTCAGCTCCACCGCAGGCACGCTGTACCTCGCATTGCGCCCCCTGCTCACCGACTTCGTCCTCTCGATGCCGCGCGGCGCCGCCGTCATCTATCCCAAGGACGCTGCACAGATCATCGCGATGGGTGACGTCTTCCCGGGCGCGACAGTGCTCGAGGCAGGGGCCGGTTCCGGCTCGCTCACCTGCTCACTGCTGCGCGCCGTCGGGCCCACCGGTGAGGTGATCTCGTACGAACTGCGCGACGACCACGCCGAGGTGGCGGTGCGCAATGTGGAAACGTTCTTCGGCGACCGCCCGCCGAACTGGACGCTGCACCTTGCCGACGCGGCCGCGCATCCGGCTGAGCAGTCCGTCGATCGCGTCGTGCTCGACATGCTGAGCCCGTGGGAGGTGCTGCCGGCAATGGCTGCCGCGCTGCATCCGGGCGGCGTCCTCGTCGGCTACGTCGCGACGACCACTCAGCTGTCGCGGTTGGTCGAGGCGCTGCGCGAGCACGGCGGGTTCACCGAGCCGTACGCGTGGGAGAACTTCATGCGCGGGTGGCACGTCGTGGGGCTCGCGGTGCGCCCGGAACACCGGATGATCGGCCACACAGCGTTCCTCGTCACCGCCCGGAGGCTCGCCCCTGGGGTAACGGCGCCGCCGCGACAGCGTCGCCCGGCCAAGCAGGGCTAGCCGGGCGGTTCGCGGCTAGCTGGCGAGCGCGCCCGGCGCCGCGTCGGGGCCGGCGACCTCGGTGTCGTCGGCCGCCCGCACGACGTGGATGCAGTCGCCAGGGCACTCTTTCGCGGATGCGATCACGTCGAGCCGCAGGCTCTCCGGGACCTCGGCGCGTGCGCCGGTCTCGGCGAGCAGGTCGCCCGCGTCGTTCTTGACGTAGGCGAGGCCGTCGACGTCGAACTCGAACACCTCGGGGGCGTACTGCACGCACAGCCCATCTCCGGTGCACAGCTCCTGGTCGATCCACACGCGTAGGTCGCTCACGTGCTCGGCACTCCTTCGTGTCGCGTTTGGTGCGTCTCAATACGAGCGTAGTTCCCTGCTCAGCGGGTCTCGCGTGTGTAGGGTGAGTTTTCGCGAACTCTCCACAACATATGGAGGTGGCCGCATGGCTCAGGAGCCCCGCGATTCGCCCGGTGGTGCGCGGTCGCACGGCGGCTCGACGGATCCCGAACTGCGCCGTCGCACCGCCTTCCTGGAGCAGGAGATCGAGCTCCTGCGCGCCAAGGTCGCTGAATCGCCACGTCACATGCGGGTTCTCGAAGAGCGCCTCAACGAAGCCCAGGCCCGGGTCGCGACACTCAACGACCGCAATGACCGGCTCGCCGAGACACTGCGTGAAGCGCGTGACCAGATGGTGGCGCTGAAAGAGGAGATCGACCGGCTGGCCCAGCCGCCGAGTGGTTACGGCGTGTTCCTGGAGGCCTTCGAAGACGGCACGGTCGACATCTTCACCTCTGGCCGCAAGTTGCGTGTGGCGGTCTCTCCCGAGGTCACTCTGGCCGAGCTGCAGCACGGCCAGGAGGTGATGCTGAACGAGGCGATGAACGTGGTCGCGGCGCGCGGCTTCGAACGCGCCGGGGACGTCGTGATGCTGAAAGAGATCCTCGAAGGCGGCGATCGCGCACTCGTCATCGGGCACACCGACGAGGAGCGCGTCGTCCATCTCGCCGACTACCTGCGTGAGAACCCGTTGCGTATCGGTGATTCGTTGCTGCTCGACTCCCGTTCGTCCTACGCCTACGAGCGGATCCCGAAGAGCGAGGTCGAGGAACTCATCCTCGAAGAGGTTCCCGACATCGACTACACGAACATCGGTGGCCTCATCAAGCAGATCGAGGCGATCCGCGACGCCGTCGAGCTGCCGTTCTTGCATGCGGATCTGTTTCGTGAACACCAGCTCCGGCCCCCGAAGGGGATCCTGCTGTACGGGCCGCCCGGATGCGGGAAGACCTTGATCGCCAAGGCTGTCGCGAACTCGTTGGCGAAGCAGGTCGAGAAGGTTCGCGGGACGTCTGACGGCAGCCACGCGCGCTCGTACTTCCTGAACATCAAGGGGCCCGAGCTGCTCAACAAGTACGTGGGCGAGACCGAACGGCACATCCGGCTGGTCTTCCAACGTGCGCGCGAGAAGGCCAGTGAGGGCACGCCGGTCATCGTGTTCTTCGACGAGATGGACTCGATCTTCCGCACTCGCGGGTCGGGCGTCTCGTCCGATGTCGAGAACACGATCGTCCCGCAGTTGCTGAGCGAGATCGACGGCGTGGAAGGTCTCGAAAACGTGATCGTGATCGGGGCCTCGAACCGGGAGGACATGATCGACCCGGCCATCCTGCGACCCGGCAGACTGGACGTGAAGATCAAGATCGAGCGTCCGGACGCCGAGGCGGCGCGCGACATCTTCGCCAAGTACATCCGGTCGGATCTGCCCATCCACGCCGAAGACCTCGCAGAGCACGGCGGCGACGCCGAGGCGACCGTCGCGGCGATGATCCAGCACACCGTGGAGCGGATGTACTCCGAATCGGAGGAGAACCGGTTCCTGGAGGTCACTTACGCCAACGGTGACAAGGAAACGCTCTACTTCAAGGACTTCAATTCCGGCGCGATGATCCAGAACATCGTCGATCGCGGCAAGAAGATGGCGATCAAGGATCTGCTGACGACGGGCCAGCGCGGGCTGCGCATGCAGCACCTGCTCGCCGCGTGCGTCGACGAGTTCCGTGAGAACGAGGACCTGCCCAACACGACAAACCCCGACGACTGGGCGCGGATCTCCGGCAAGAAGGGCGAGCGGATCGTCTACATCCGCACGCTCGTCTCGGGCAAGGGCAGTGAGGCCGGCCGGGCGATCGACACCGTCGGCAACACCGGTCAGTACCTGTAGCCCAGAGCGGGTGGCCGACCGCGCAGGTGCGTCGTGACCGTCTGGCAGGCGTTGCTGGTGTTCGTCGCGGGCATCGCCGCGGGCACGATCAACACGGTGGTCGGCTCCGGGACGCTGATCACCTTTCCGGTGCTGCTCAGTGTCGGGCTCTCGCCCGTCACGGCGAACGTCTCCAACACGCTCGGATTGGCACCTGGCTCGGCTGTTGGTGCGTGGGGCTACCGGGCCGAGCTGCGCGGCCAGCGCTCCCGGGTGCTCCGCCTGGGCACCGCGTCGTTGCTGGGTGGCATCGCCGGTGCAGTGCTGTTGCTGACCCTGCCGGCAGGCGCCTTCAAGGCGATCGTGCCGGTACTCATCGGGCTCGCGCTCGTCCTGGTGGTGTTCGGCCCGCGGTTGACGGCGGTGGTGACTTCCGGTCAGCACCGGCCGAGCGAGCGCGTCACACCCGCGTTGTGGCTGACGACGTTCGCCGCGGGCATCTACGGCGGTTATTTCGGCGCCGCCCAAGGCGTGCTGCTGATGGGGTTGTTCGGCGTCCTGCTCGCCGAGTCGCTGCAGCGGCAGAACGCACTGAAGAATGTGCTCGCCGGGCTGGTGAATGCCGTGGCGGCCATCGTCTTCGTCGCCACCGCGCATATGGACTGGGCTGCCGCCGGGTTGGTGGCGGGTGGTTCGATCCTCGGCGCCCTGCTGGGTGCGCGGATAGGCCGCCGCCTCTCGCCCGCGTTGCTGCGGGCGGTGATCGTGGCGGTCGGTATCGCCGCGATCGTCAAGCTGCTTGCCTGAGGGACCGCCTCCGGCGCCTTCCAGGCCGCTGCGACCAGTTTCCGGCGCCGATCATGGTCGCAACGGCCGGGATGGCCCGGCATCAGGAGCCGGTGGGGAGGTTGACCGATACGCTCGCCCCTCAGCCGCCTTCAGGAAGGTTCCGCGCCATGGGTGTGGTCATCGGCATCATCGTCGCCGTCGTCGTGGTGATCCTGCTGTTCTGGGTCATCGGCGGGTACAACGGCCTCGTCCGGGCGCGCAACGCATTCAAGAATGCGTTCGCGCAAATTGACGTCCAGTTGCAGCGGCGATTCGACCTCATCCCCAACCTCGTCGAGACGGCGAAGGCGTACATGGCTCACGAGCGCGACACGCTCGAGGCGGTGACGCAGGCGCGTGCCGCAGCGATCTCGGGGCTGGCGGCCGCGCAGGCCAAGCCGGGCGACCCGGCGGCGATGCAGCAACTGGCGCAGAGCCAGGGGGTGCTCGCCTCCGCGTTGGGACGTTTCACCGCGGTCGCCGAGTCCTACCCGGACCTCAAGGCAAGCCAGAACATGATGCAGCTCAGCGAGGAGCTGACCAGCACCGAGAACAAGGTCGCTTTCGCCCGGCAGGCCTACAACGACTCAGTAATGACGTACAACAACAGGCGGCAGAGTTTCCCGGCATCGGTGATCGCCGGAATGTTCCACTTCGAGGAGGCGGCACTGTGGGACATCGGCCCCGAGCATCCCGAGGTGCGCGACGCCCCGAAGGTCCAATTCTGACCCGCAGATGAACTTCTTCGACCGGCAGCGAGCCGCGCGTGGAACGACGCTGCGGTTGATTCTGCTCTTCACCGCGGCGGTGCTGGCCATCGTCGTCGTTGTCGACGGCGTCGTGCTGCTCGCGACTCGCGCCCAGCCGGCAAGCTCCGTGGTGTCGTGGCTGATCGTGGCCACGGCGTTCACGGCGCTGATCATCGCCGGCGGCACGATCAGCAAGACGATCGCACTGCGTGCGGGTGGCTCGGCCGTAGCTCTGTCCGTCGGAGCGGTACCCGTCGACCCCACCACTACCGACCCGACCCTGCGGCGGTACGTGAACATCGTCGAGGAGATGTCGCTGGCATCAGGTGTGCCGATGCCCCGGCTCTATGTGCTCGAACGCGAGCCAGGCATCAATGCATTCGCTGCGGGGTACACGCCCGCCGATGCGGCGATCACCGTGACGGGCGGTGCGTTGTCGCAGCTGAATCGTGACGAGTTGCAGGGTGTGATCGGTCACGAGTTCAGTCACGTGCTCAACGGCGACATGCGATTGAACATCAGGCTGATCGGCCTGCTGAACGGCATCCTGCTGCTCGGCCTGGTCGGTCTGCGCATACTCGCCTTCGGCCCGCGGGGCGGGGGCGATCGCAAGGGCGGCGCTGCGCCGATCCTCGTCATCGCCCTGGCACTCACCATCCTGGGCTTCGTCGGACGCTTCTTCGCGAGCATCATCCAGGCAGCGGTCAGCCGTCAGCGTGAATGGCTCGCCGACGCATCAGCCGTGCAGTTCACCCGGCAGACCACCGGCCTGGAGGGAGCGCTGAAGAAGATCGCAGGCGTGCCGACCGGATCGGCGATGACGGACAAGCGGAGCGCTGAAGAGGTCCGGCACATGCTGTTCGGTGAGGGGGGCAGCTCGTTCAGTGCGCTCTTCGCGACCCACCCGCCGCTGATGAAGCGGATCGCGGCACTCGACCCGTCGTTCCGCCCCGCCGACATCACGCAGCTGCAGGAGAGATGGAGCGCCCAGGCGCCGAACGGACTGGCCGAGGATGCTGCGCTCGGGTTCACCGATTCCCGAACATCGGGTGCATCCGTCCGGATTGCCTCGCGGGCGGCGACCACGCCGGCCGGGGTGAGCGCCCGGGTCGGCACATTGACCAAGGAAGACCTGGCGCACGGAGCGAACCTCAGCGCCGCGATCCCGGCCGCGGTCCGCACCCTTGCCACCCAGCCGAGCACCGCCGTACCGCTCGTCCTCTCGCTTCTCGTCGCTGATCAGCCGGACGTCCGCGAGCAGCAACTGCGCCTGGTTGCCGCGCGTCTCGGGCAGGCGGTGTCCGACGCGACCGCTGTTGCGGTTCGCCAGGTCGGCGACCTCGATCGCATGCTCCGACTGCCCGTCGTGAGCATCGCAGCGCCGCTGCTTGTCGCACGTCCCCGACTGGAGCGCGATGCAGTGCTGGCGACGCTGGACGAGATGGCGCGCGCCGACGGTTCGATCTCGTTGTTCGAGTACTGCCTCACGCGATATCTGAACGGGCTCGTTCAGGACGCCGGCGATCCCTCCGGACGCTCGCGGGCGGGCCGGACGGACACGCGGCAGGCACAGGCCGCCGCGCTCGCGGTGCTGGCAGCCCTCGCCGCCGCGGGCAATGCCGACCCCGGCCGGGCCCAGCACGCCTTCACCGCTGCGGTTGCGCACCTGCTGCCAGGGTCAGCCGCCCCGTACTCGCCGCCGGCCACCCTGGGCGCGCTCGACACGGCCTGGCCGCCACTCGACGCTCTCGACCCGAAGTACAAACAATCCTTCGTCGAGGCGATGGTGACGGCGGTGCTCGACGACGGGCAGCTGGCTGTGGCCGAAGCCGAACTGCTGCGCACCGCGTGCGCGCTGCTGCACTGCCCGCTACCCGCACTCGTGGCCTGAGGCGCTACTCACGCCGGGAGATGCGGTGTCACCAGGAGCGCGGGGACGGTACGCCGTAGCCTGAACCCATGAGCGTGCGGCGCGTCATGGGCACCGAGGTCGAGTATGGCGTCAGCCTGCCCGGTCAGCCCACGGCGAACGCGATGCTGCTCTCGGCCCAGATCGTCAACGCCTATGCGAGCACGCTTCCGGCGGGCCGCGCTCGGCGGGCGAGCTGGGACTTCGAGGAGGAGTCGCCGCTGCGCGACGCGCGAGGGTTCGACCTGGGAGGCAACGGCACCATCGCGCAGGAGTTCATCGAGGCCGAGGAGGACGCCGGCATGGCCAACGTCATCCTGCCGAACGGCGCACGGCTCTACGTCGATCACGCACATCCGGAGTACTCCAGCCCCGAAGTGACCAACCCGCTCGACGCCGTGCGCTGGGACAAGGCGGGGGAATTGGTGATGCTCGAAGCGGTCCGCCGGGTCGCGACCATGCCGGGTGTGTCCGCGCCGATCAACCTGTACAAGAACAACACCGACAACAAGGGCGCCTCGTACGGCGCGCACGAGAACTACCTGTGTTCTCGGGCGACTCCGTTCACGTCGCTGGTGCGCCATCTCGTCCCCTTCTTCGTCAGCCGCCAGGTGGTGTGTGGCGCCGGGCGTGTCGGCCTTGGCCAGGACGGCAAGACACCGGGCTTCCAGATAGCCCAGCGCGCCGACTTCTTCGAGGTCGAGGTGGGCCTCGAGACGACGTTGAAGCGGCCGATCGTCAACACCCGCGACGAGCCCCATGCCGACGCCGACCGCTACCGGCGCCTGCACGTGATCATCGGCGACGCCAACCTCGCCGAGATCTCGACCTACCTCAAGCTCGGCACCACTGCACTGGTCCTCGCGATGACCGAGGAGAACTTCCTGGCCGACGACCTGGCGATCGCGGCGCCCGTGCGAGAACTGCACGACATCTCGCACGACTCGACGCTCAGCCATGCGGCGACCTTGGCCGACGGCCGCACGATCACCGCACTCGACCTGCAGGGCGAATATCTCGAGCGTGCGCGCAAGTTCGTCGACGACCGGTACGGCGACGACGCTGACACTCAGACGGTGGACGTGCTCGAGCGGTGGGAATCGGTCCTGCAACGGTTGGCGGCGGATCCGATGCAGCTTGCCGGCGAACTCGACTGGGTCGCCAAGCTGCGCCTGCTCGAGGGATACCGCGACAGAGACGGTCTGGACTGGGATTCACCGAGATTGCAGCTCGTCGACCTGCAGTACAGCGATGTGCGGCCCGAGAAGGGGCTGTATCACCGCCTCGTCTCACGCGGTGCGATGCAGACGCTGCTGCCGGACGCTGCGGCGGAAACGGCGATGAACGCGCCTCCCGAGGACACCCGCGCCTACTTTCGCGGCGAGTGCCTGCGCCGCTTCGGTTCGTCGGTCGCGGCTGCGTCCTGGGATTCGGTGATCTTCGACGTCGGCCGCGAATCGCTCGTTCGGGTGCCGATGATGGAACCGCAGCGCGGAACCAAGGCACACGTCGGCGAGTTGCTCGACCGCTGCGACAGCGCTGCAGCGCTCATCGATGCCCTCGTGGGACCGCGCTGACCATGACAGAACCGGAGGAGCCGGACGCCTCTGCGCCCGACGAACGCGTGCTCTCGCAGCGGCTGGCGAAGCTGATCGAGAAGAGTCCCGCCGTCCGCGATGTCGCCGTCGAGGTCGGTGTCGTCGACGGCGCATGGCTCGCGCAACCGGCGCGCCGCAAACCGGCGATCGCCCCTCCACTGGAGGTGTTGCGCCGCTTTCTCGAGCGAACGACCGAACGCCACCCGTCGGCACTCGGAAGCGTCGGGCTCAAGCCGCTGCAGGTGCTCGCATGGGACGTCTTCTGGGATCGCGGTATCGGCCGCACACGCGACACGGTGAGCACGGCCACTGTCGTCTTCACCGATCTCGAAGGTTTCACCCGGTTCACCGCTCGCAACGGGGACGAGGCCGCGCTGGCGCTGCTCGCCAATCACCATCGCCTCACCGCGCCGATCGTGCGCAAGTGGGGCGGGCGAGTCGTCAAGACGCTCGGTGACGGGCTCATGCTGGTGTTCCCGGCGCCGAGTTCGGCGATCTATGCGGCGCTGGAACTCGTGCCGACCGCGCCCGCTCCACTGCGCATGCGGGCCGGAATCCATCACGGCGAACTGGTGGTGACATCGCACGACCTCGTCGGGCACGTGGTGAACATCGCGGCGCGGGTCACCGACGCTGCCGATGGCGGCCAGGTGCTGGTCACCGGGACCGCGCTCGCCGCCGCCGGCGATCTCGGGCCGGGCGTTCGGGTCTTGCGCTCGCGCCGGCGCAGCTTGAAGGGTGTCAGCCAGCGTGTGCCCGTCGCGCGGGTAGAGCGGGGCTAGCCGGACGCCGGCTCAGAACGCGTCGGATGCCTGCTTGTGACCGAGCAGCAGGCCGATGGTCAGTTCGAGGCGGTTGGCCACATCAGTGGCCGACGCGCGCCGCGTCACCCAGGCGACCAGATTAGACAGCCAGACGTCGCTGATCACCCGTGCGATCGCGAGCTGCTCGTCAGTCGGGTCGCCATCGGACATCGCACGAGCGAACATCGTGTCCATCAGCCGGCCGACTGCATCGACCTCGGCCGCCGCCGACGCGTCGGCGAACATGAATGCGCGCGTCATGGCTTCGGTGAGCTGCGGATCGCGCTGCATGGCCTTGGTGATGCGCGAGATCATGAAGGTGAGCCGCTCGTAGGGCGAGCCGCCCGGGAGCGTCGCCCGATCCGAACGGTCCTGGACTCGTTCGAACTCGCGCGCGAGCGCGGAGACGAGCAGGTGGATCTTGGAGGGGAAGTAGCGGTACAGGGTGCCGAGGGCGACGTCGGCCCGTTCGGCGACCGCTCGCATCTGCACGGCGTCGTAGCCGCCCTTGGAGGCGAGCGCCAGCGTGGCGTCGAGAATGCGCTTGCGGCGGTCGCGCTGTGCCGAGGAACCGAGCTCATCAGCGGTGAGCGCGCTGGCGCCGGTGGTGCCGTTGCCGCGGGCCCTCGCGGAGGCGGTCATGGGGCTTCCCATCGTCGTCGGTGCAGCGATTGCATCGTGTCGAGATTAGCACCCGAGGTACCGAAACCTGTTTCAGTTCGGTTACGCTGAGGCGCTAATCTTGCCGCTACTTGACGGATCTCACGGCTTGCGAGTGAATAGAACGCGTTCTAGTTGACGATGGCCGTCCGCGCCGCCGGCGCGAACGACGGTGTGGGGTGGAGCAGCGTGCCGATCGCGACCGATGCCGACCAGCGGTCGGTTGCCGACGCCCTGCGCGGCTGGGCCGCCAAGGCGAACACGGTGGCGACAGCCCGATCGGCCGAGACGGCGCCCGACGGGTGGCGCAAGCACTGGGCCGAACTCGCCGAACTGGGCGTGTTCGCCGTGGCGGTACCGGAATCCGCCGGTGGGGCCGGTGGGCGGGTCGTCGACCTCGCGGTAATGCTGGAGGCGGCGGCGACGGCTCTCGTGCCCGGGCCTGTGGCCACGACTGCGCTCGCTGCGCTGCTGGTGTCGCGGTCGAGCGGTGCCTCACCAGACCTGCTCGGCAGGCTGGTGTCCGGCGATCTGCCCTGCGGTGTCGCACTCGACGTGGCGGCGATGCGCGTCACGCCGAGCGATGACGGATCGTTGACGGTCACCGGTTCCGCGCCGCTCGTCCTCGGAGCCGACGCCCGCACCGCGCTGCTCATCGGTGCGCGCAGCGGCGACGCCGAGCGATGGTTCCTCGTCGATGCGGATGCACCCGGTGTCGAGATCACCGACCGCCCGGCTGCCGACTTCTCCCGAACCCTCGCCTCCGTCGAGCTCACCGAGACGGTGATCGCATCCGAACATGTCCTGGTCGGCGTGAGCACCGCAGCTGTGCGGCATCTTGCCGTCACCCTGCTCTCCGCCGAGGCGTCCGGCGTTGCGTCCTGGTGCCTGCGTACGGCTGTCGACTACGCCCGGGTGCGTGAGCAGTTCGGCAGACCGATCGGCGCGTTCCAGGCGATCAAACACCTGTGTGCCGAGATGCTGTGCCGGGTGGAGGTCGCGACCGCCCTCGCGTGGGACGCCGCCATGGCCGCCGACGACCGTGAGCAGCTCGGTATCGCGGCCGCTGCAGCCGGTTCCCTGGTCTTCGATGCCGCACTGGAGACCGCAAAGGACTGCGTGCAGGTGCTCGGCGGGATCGGGTTCACCTGGGAACACGACGCACACCTGTACCTGCGCCGCGCGATCGCGCTGCGGCAGCTGCTCGGCACCGGCGCGCCCTGGCGGCGGGAGCTGACCGAGCGCACCGTCGCCGGCGAGCGGCGGCACCTGCACATCCAGCTCGGCGATGCCGAGGACGGAACGCGCGAGCAGCTGCGCGCCGAGATCGAGGCCGTTGCTGCGCTCGACGCCGTGCAGCAACGGGCCGCGCTGGCCGACTCCGGGCTGCTCGCCCCCCATTGGCCCTCGCCGTCCGGTCGCGACGCAACAGCGGCGCAGCAACTCATGATCGACGAGGAGCTGCAGCGGGCCGGCGTATCGCGACCCGACCTGGTGATCGGCGGTTGGGCTGCCCCCACGATCCTGGCCCACGGGACGCCGGAGCAGGCGGACAGGTTCGTCGGGCCGACACTGCGGGGTGAGATCACCTGGTGCCAGCTGTTCAGTGAGCCGGGCGCCGGATCGGACCTCGCCGCGCTGCGTACCCGTGCCGAGCGCGCCGAGGGCGGCTGGCGGCTGACCGGGCAGAAGGTGTGGACGTCGGTGGCCCGGCAGGCCCACCTCGGGATCTGCCTGGCTCGCACCGACCCGAGCGCTGCGAAGCATCGGGGGATCACCTATTTCTTGGTGGACATGTCGAGCCCCGGAATCGACATCCGGCCGCTGCGCGAGATCACCGGCGAAGCGCTGTTCAACGAGGTTTTCCTGGATGACGTCTTCGTGCCGGACGACATGGTGGTGGGCGAGGTCAACGACGGCTGGCGGCTGGCGCGCACCACGTTGGTGAACGAGCGCATCGCGATGGGCGGCGGATCGAGTCTGGGCGACGCCGTGGAACGGCTCGTCGACCTCGCTGCCGGGGGGTCGACCGCGGATCCGCTCGACGAGCGCACCGGCAACCGGCTGGGGGAGCTGATCGCAGCCGGGCTGGCCTGTTCGCTGCTCGATGTGCGGGCTGCCCTGCGCAAGCTCGAGGGCACCGACGGTGGCGCGGAGGCCAGCGTGCGCAAGCTGGTCGGGGTTCGGCATCGGCAGGCCGTCGCTGAGGCCGGGCTCGACCTCGTCGGGCCGTCGGGTGCTCTCGACGGTGAACAGCTCTACGCGTTCCTGCAGACGCGATGCCTCACCATCGCCGGGGGAACGACGCAGGTGCTGCTGAGCCTGGCCGCGGAACGGCTGCTCGGGCTACCCCGCGACTGACTTCTGCGGCGCTGCGCTTCGCGACCGCTCGTATGCCCAGTCGAGGAACCGTTGGACGCCGCGGACGACGTGCGCGCTGCGGATCGACGGGAAGATGTCGAACGCGTGTTGCGCACCGCCGACCTCGGCGTAGGCAACCGGGTTGGGGGATGCGGCCCGCAGCTTGTCGACGAACGCTCGCGCTTCGGGCACCGGGACGAGCGTGTCGTTGCGGCCGTGGATGACGAAGAACGGCGGCACGTCGTCGCCGATCCGCGACAACGGTGAGGCGGCGCGGTAGGCCTCGGGGTACTGCGCGGCACGGCCCATGACCATCGGGCGCAGGAGCGCGTTCAGCCGCTGCTTGGCGAACTTCGTCCCGCTCTCGGCGGTGAAGTCATAGACGCCGTAGTGGGGCACGCATGCCTGCACCGCCGTGTCGACGTCCTCGAAACCGGGTTGCAGGCTGCGATCGCCGCTCGTCAGCGCGAGCATCGCGGCGAGATGCGCGCCGGCGGACCCTCCGGTGACCGCGACGAAAGAGGGGTCGCCGCCGAATTCTTCGATGTTCTCGCGGATCCACGCCATCGCCCGCTTCAGTGCGATGAGGTGCTCGGGCCACTTGGCGCGGGGCGAGAGTGGGTAGTTCACCGCGACCGACACCCAGCCGTGCGCTGCCATCTGCAGCATGAGTGGCAGACCCTGCTGCTCCTTGGTGCCGATGACCCAGCCGCCTCCGTGTACCTGCAGCAGCACCGGCAGGCCGGAGGGCTGATCGCGGTGGTGGTAGACGTCGAGCAGGAATCGGCGCCCGCCCGGCGCGTAGGGCAGGTGCCGCTTCGCGACCACGTCGACATGTCGCATTCGGAACGGCCAGAGCAGTTGCCGCCAGGGCGTAGCGAGATCGGCAGGATCGGTGGGTCGGCCGAGGTCGTCGGCGTACTCCGGGCCGAGCGCCTCGGTGAGCGCATCCTCGATCTCGTGCTTGGCGCGGTTCCCGGCCCGGATGAGCGAGCCGTAGACCGCGAGGTTCGCGACGGCGAGGGCGAGCCCGAGGCGATCGCGCCGAGTGGAGGCACCGTGGCGGATCAGGTGCGCGCCGGCGTCCAGTGCCGTCGCAGCGGCCAGGTGCGGGGCGAGTTCGGCGGTGAGCCAGCCGGCGAAGAAGGCCGGAACCGACGCCGGGCCGCCGGGAATCGGTCGCGTCGCATTCACCGTGAGGCCGAGCTGCGTCGCCTGCCTGGTGAGAAACCGGTCACCCATGCCCGAGATTCTAGCGATTAACTAGAACGTGTTCTATTCTGGGTGGGTGGTGACCTCAGTGGACCGGCTCAGCGGGCTCGACGCGAGCTTTCTCTACTTCGAGACGCCCGCGCACCTGATGCACGTCTGCGGCCTTCTCGTCCTCGACCCGTCGACGATGCCGGGGCCGTACAGCTTCACCTCGCTGCGGGAGAAGTTGCGCGGACGGCTGGAGTCAAATCCCGCCTTCACCCGCAAGCTGCACAACCCGCTGCTGAACCTCGACCACCCCGTCTGGGTGGATGACGAGAACTTCGACATCGAGCACCACGTGCGGCGAATCGCCGTTGCCTCGCCGGGTGGTTCGCGCGAGGTGGCCGAGCTGTGCGGCGACATCGCCGGCCAGCCGCTCGATCGCACTCGCCCACTGTGGGAGTTCTGGGTGATCGAGGGACTCGCCGACGGCGCGATTGCCATCATGACGAAGATGCATCACGCCACCGTGGACGGCGTGAGCGGTGCGAGCCTGGTCTCGACGCTGTGCAGCCTCGAACCCGAGTCTGCACCACTCGTCGAGCCTGAACGCAAGACGGCGACACGGCGGCCGAGCGACCGCGAGATCGCCGTCGCGGGTCTGCTCGGCATCGCCAAGCGGCCCGTCAAGTTGGTGCGGTTGCTGCCGGGCACACTCGGCGTGCTGCCCGCCTGGGTGCAGCGCTCATTGCGCGGCGAGGCGATGGCAGCACCGTTCACCGCGCCGCGCACGTCCTTCAACGGAACGGTCACCGGGCACCGCAGCATCGCCTACATGCGTTTGAATCTCGAGGACGTCAAGGAGGTCAAGAACACCTTCGGAACCACGGTGAACGACGTCGTGTTGACGCTCTGCTCCGGCGCTCTGCGCAAGTACCTCGACGACCGCGACGAGCTGCCCGACTCCTCGCTCGTCGCCATGGTCCCGGTATCGGTGCACGGCAAGACGAAGGCGGGCGGCACCAACAAGGTCTCCGGAATGTTCTCCTCGCTGTCGAGCGACATCGCCGATCCGGTCGATCGGCTCAACGCGATCGCCGAGCAGAATCGGGTAGCGAAGGAGCATCACCAGACGCTGAGCGCGTCGCTGCTGCAGGACTGGGCGCAGTTCGCGGCGCCGAACACCTTCGGGCTCGCCGTGCGGGTGTACTCCAAGCTGCGGCTGGCCGATCATCACCCCGTCGTGCACAACCTGGTTATCTCCAACGTCCCAGGGCCGCCGATGCCGATCTACTTCGTCGGCGCTCGCATCGTCGGCTTCTATCCGTTCGGGCCGGTATTCCACGGCGCCGGCCTCAACATCACCGTGTTGTCGAACGACGGGCACCTCGACGTCGGGCTCATCGCCTGTCGTGAACTGGCGCCCGACCTCTGGGACCTGGCCGAGGATCTGCCGATTGCCCTCGCCGAACTGGTCAGTGCTGCGCGAGCGGCGAAGCGGCCCGCGCCGACACCGAGGCGCAGGCGGCCTGCACAGCAGGCGTGAACCTCTCGGCACGCATCACGCACGCCGAGTGGCCTGCATCGACGTCGTAGACGGTCGCGTCGGCGATCTGGCGGGCCAACTGCCGTTGCCGCACCGCGGGAATCAGACGGTCCTTCGTCGTCACCACGACCGCGGCGGGGATGTTCATGCGCGAGATCCACGCCGACGAGTCGAACCTGCTGATCTGCGCGGCAGCGGCACCGACTCGGCGTCCTGTCGTCGAACGGAACTGAGACAGCGCCCAGGCGTTGTCGTCGACCCCGGGCGTCCACGCTGCGGCGGGAGCGACTGAGGCAGCCGTGAGCGCAGCGCGCGCGACGCGATCGCCGACGACCCGAAGCGCGGCAGGGTCGCGGCCGGAATCGACGAACCGCATCGTGCTGGCCCCGAGCACGACGCCGGCAACGCGACCAGGATGGCGTTGCCAGCACAGCTGCGCCACCAACGACCCCATCGAGTAACCCACCGCGACGAAGCGATCGATTCCGAGCAGATCGGCAACGGCGACGGCATCGTCGGCACAGTCCTCGAGGGTGAAGCGTTCGGAGAAGATGCCCTGGCCGTGCCATCGCTGATCGAAGGTGATGACGCGGTGCCGCGAGCGCAGTGCGGTGATTGCGGGGTACCACGTGAGCAGGCCCGTGCACGCGAGCGCATGCAGCAGGATCAACGGAGGTCGCGTCCTCGTCGCCACACGATCGGGCACTCCGGTGTCGACGAGGTAGGTGCTGCCGCGTCCTGGCAGGTCGACGATCGAGCCGGTCGGGACGTCCACGCATGGGGCGACGCGGGCGAACCGCCCGGTCGCGCGCATCCCGAGATCGACGAACCTGCCCATCCAACGCCCGCCCTTCGCCGCCGCTTCGGCGCTTGCCGAACCAGGCCCGCTCCCCGATACTAGAACACGTTCTATCAGAATCCCGAGGAGTGTGCGTGGACTTCCGCCTCGACGAAACCCAGCAGGCCGTGGCAGATCTTGCCGCCGTCGTGCTGCGGAACGAGGCCGACAGCGCCCGTGCCGAGCAGAGTCTCACCGGAGACTCCGGCTACGACGAGACCCTCTGGAAGGCGATGGCGCAGGCGGGTCTGCTCGGGCTGGCACTTCCCGAGTCACTCGGCGGCGACGGCTTCGGCGCCGTGGCAGTGGGATGTGTGCTGCGCGAGGTCGGTAGGCAGACCCTGCCCGTTCCGGCGCTCGCGACCCTCGCGCTCGGTGTACTGCCGATCGCAGCGTTGGGATCGCCACAGCAACAGCAACAGCTGCTGCCGGACGTGGCCGACGGTCGAATCCTCACCGGCGCGCTGCGCGATGCGGGCGATGTGCCGGCCACCGCCGCGCGGAACGGCGACGGCTACACGGTGAACGGGACGAAGGTGGGCGTGCCGTATGCGGCGCAGGCGCATCGCATCCTGGTTCCGACAACATCCGGGGTGCTGGTGGTCGACCCGCGGGGCGCGGGCGTCACGCTCACGCGCACGCCGACCTCGACTCAGGCCGCGGAATACACCGTCGCGCTGAAGGACGCCGCCGCGGAGGATCTGCTCACCACCGACGTGCAGGCGTTCGAGCGGTACGCGCTCGCGGGGGCGGTGGCAATGGGCGACGGCGTCATCGCCGGCACGCTCGCCCTGACGGCCGCGCACGCCGGAACGCGGCACCAGTTCGGCAAGCCGCTGGCCACCTTCCAGGCGGTGGCCCAGCAACTCGCCGATGTCTACGTGGTCGCACAGACGATGCACGTTGCCGCGGCGTCGGTGCTGTGGCGCCTGGACGCGGGTCTCGCGGCCGATGACGACATCGACGTCGCCGCCTACTGGCTGGCGGCCGAACTGCCCAAGGCCGCGCAGGTGTGTCACCACCTGCATGGCGGCCTCGGCGTCGATTACAGCTACCCGCTGCATCGTTACTACTCGCAGGCCAAGGATCTGGCCCGGTTCGTCGGTGGCAGTGCGCGCCGGCTGCAGGCGATCGGAGACCGGTGTACATCGAACTGACCGACGATCAGCGCGCCCTGCAGGAGGAGCTGCGCGAGTACTTCGCGAGCTTGGTCAGCCAGGACGAGGCGCGCGCGATGCTCGTCAACAGGCATGGCTCCATCTACCGAGATGTCGTCAAGCGGATGGGTCGCGACGGATGGCTCGGCGTCGGCTGGCCGGCCGAGTACGGCGGCCGTGGATTCGGCGAGATCGAGCAGACGATCTTCGTGAACGAAGCCGCTCGACGTGATGTGCCATTGCCGTACGTCACGCTGCAGACCGTGGGACCGACACTGCAGACCTACGGCACCCAGGAGCAGAAGGACTTCTTCCTCCCGCGCATCCTCACCGGCGATCTGCACTTCGCGATCGGCTATACCGAGCCGGAGGCGGGGACCGACCTCGCCGCGCTGCGCACGAGCGCAGTGCGTGACGGCGACTTCTACATCGTGAACGGGCAGAAGGTGTTCACCACCGGCGGCCACGACGCCGACTACGTCTGGCTGGCCGTGCGCACCGACCCGAACGCGGCGCGGCACCGCGGCATCTCGATCCTCATCGTGGACACCACCGACCCCGGCTTCTCGTGGACCCCGACGATCACGGCCGACGGTGCGCACCACACCAACACGACGTACTTCTCCGACGTTCGCGTCCCGGTCAGCATGCGGGTAGGCGCGGAGAACGAGGGTTGGAAGCTCATCACCACCCAGCTGAACCATGAGCGGGTGATGCTCGGTCCCGCAGGCCGAATAGCGGGCCTCTACGAACGGGTCGCTGATTGGGCCGGGCGGCCGGGTCCGGGCGGCACCGCGCCGATCGAGCTGCCGGACGTGCAGCGTGCCCTGGCCGAGACGCACGCCGTCTGCCGCATCAACGAGCTGCTGAACTGGGCAGTGGCGTCGCGGTCGGCGGATGAGATCGACGTCGCCGACGCCTCGGCCACCAAGGTCTTCGCCTCCGAACGCGCACAGCATGTGTTCCGGATCCTCGAGGAAGTGATCGGCCGCCACGGTGATCCGGCGGACGAGCAGACCGCCGAGCTGATGCACTGGCTCGACGTGCAGGCCAAGCGGAGCCTCGTGCTCACCTTCGGCGGCGGTGTCAACGAGATCCAGCGCGAACTGATCACGATGTTCGGCCTGCACCTGCCCCGGGTGCCACGATGAGCGAAGCGCGCATCGCGGCCGACGGCATCCTCTCGGCCGCCGACCGGATCCGGGCAGGCGGCGAATCGCAGCGGCGTCCCGCGCGCGACCCGGTGAACCAGCCGATGATCAATAACTGGACCGAGGCGATCGGCGACGACAACCCGCTGTACACCCAGGGCTCCGCTCCGCCCGCGATGATCCAGGTGTGGACGATGGGTGGCCTGCACGGTCAGCGTGCGGGCGACGATCCGCTCGGCGCCATGATGGGCGTGCTCGACGATGCCGGCTACGGCTCGGTCGTCGCGACGAACTGCGAGCAGATCTATCACCGCTACCTGGCCGTCGGTGAGCAGCTGAGCGTCACCACTCGACTCGAGGACGTCGTCGGCCCCAAGCAGACCGCGCTCGGCGAGGGATGGTTCGTGACCACCCGCAACATCTGGTACGTCGGTGACGAGCCGGTGGCCGAGATGCTCTTCCGCGTACTGAAGTTCCGGCCCCCCGCCAAGGAGGCGACCGACTCGGCGCCCGCACGCGCCAACGTCGTGCGGCCGATGATCAGTCAGGACACCGCGTTCTTCTGGGAAGGCACCGCGCTCGGCGAGCTTCGGGTACAGCACTGCCCGGTGTGCGGCGCGTTGCGCCATCCGCCGGGGCCGATGTGCCCGAGCTGTGGCTCCGAGAAGCCGGATTACCTCGTGGCGAGCGGCCGCGGCGAGGTGTTCAGCTACGTCGTTCACCACCACCCGAAGGTGCCCGGCAAGACGGTGCCGTTCGTGGTGGCACTGGTTGAGCTGGAAGAGGGCGTGCGCATGCTCGGCGAACTCATCGATGTCGACCCGGGTGCGGTGACGATCGGCATGCCGGTCGACATCGCCCTCACGAAGATCGACGACGAGCTGACGATGCCGAACTGGCGCCCGGCGGCAGCGCGATGAGCGCAATGAACGCGATGAACGCAGCCACCGCGACGGTCGGTACGACGTTGCCGGAACTGCGCATCGACGCCACGCCCACGTTCGTCGTGAGTACGGCGCTGGCCACGCGGGACTTTCAGGACGTGCACCACGACCGCGATCTGGCGCAGGCCAAGGGTTCGAAGGACATCTTCCTCAACATCCTCACCGATACCGGTCTGGTGCAGCGCTACGTCACGGACTGGGCGGGGGCCGGTGCCCGCGTACTCGGCATCTCGATCCGTCTCGGCGTGCCGTGCTACGCCTACGACACGCTCGTCTTCACCGGCGAGGTCGTCGACAGGGTCGGTGACGAGCTCACTGTGCAGGTCGTGGCTCGAGGCCAACTCGGCGATCACGCCACGGGAACAGTGCGCGTCAGAACTGGCGCTGCCGCATGAGCGGCGGTCTGGGCGGGCGCACTGCGATCGCGGGAATCGGCGCGACCGAATTCTCCAAGGACTCCGGCCGCAGTGAATTGCGCCTGGCGGCCGAGGCCGTCAAGGCCGCGCTGGAGGACGCCGGGCTCGTGGCGGCCGATGTCGACGGCCTCGTCACGTTCACCATGGACACCAACAGCGAGGTCGCGGTAGCCCGGGAAGTCGGCATCCCTTCGCTGAACTTCTTCAGCCAGATCGGCTACGGCGGCGGCGCCGCGTGCGCCACGGTGCAGCAGGCCGCGCTCGCGATCGCGACGGGCGTCGCCGATGTCGTCGTCTGCTACCGGGCCTTCAACGAACGCTCAGGGCACCGCTTCGGGCAGTTCTCCACCGAACTGGCGCAACGAACGTCCAGTTCGGGGATCGATGCCAGCTGGTCGTACCCGATGGGGTTGGGGACGCCGGCCGCGAACGTGGCCATGGTCGCCCGGCGCTACATGCACGCCTACGGAGCGACCAGCGAGGACTTCGGCCGGGTCGCTGTCGCCGACCGCAAACACGCGGCGAACAATCCGAATGCGTTCTTCTTCGGCAAGCCGATCACGCTGGCCGATCATCAGGCCTCGCGCTGGATCGCCGAACCGCTGCACCTGCTCGACTGCTGCCAGGAGAGCGACGGCGCGGTCGCCATCGTCGTGACGTCGGCGGAGCGGGCCAAGGACCTGCGCCACGGGGCGGTCACCATCCGCGGGGCGGCCCAGGGGTCGGGCGCGGACCAGTTCATCATGACCAGCTATTACCGCGACGGCTTGACCGGTCTGCCGGAGATGGGGCTGGTCGGCGAGCAGCTGTGGCGACAGGCAGGCATTGCCCCCGAGGACGTCCAGGTCGGCATCCTCTACGACCACTTCACCCCGTTCGTCCTGATCCAGCTCGAGGAACTGGGGTTCTGCCCGAGGGGGGAAGCGCGCCACTTCATCGCCGATGGCGCGATCGAAGTCGGGGGAGTGTTGCCGCTGAACACCCACGGCGGTCAGCTCGGGGAGGCCTACATCCACGGCATGAACGGGATCGCCGAGGGCGTGCGCCAGGTGCGCGGCACGTCGGTGAACCAGGTGGCAGACGTCGAGCACGTACTCGTCACCGCAGGTACCGGCGTGCCGACGTCGGGGCTGGTGCTGAGCGCTAGCTGACCAGTCCGCGGCCGGTGACCAGCGGTAGGTCCAGAGCGGTGAGCAGCCCCGCCGGGGCGGCGACCACGGCCTCGACGGCGTTCACCAGGCGCATCGCCGTGGCCTTCAGCCCGGCCGTGTTGTGGTCACCATCGGTGCCGAGCAGCTGGAGATCGAGGGTGTAGTTCGGCTCGCCGCTGATCTGCACCCGGTAGCAGCCCTGTCCGGTGGGCTGCGGCCAGTCCGGACCGAGGTCCGGGCGGAGGCGGGTCACGTGCTCGAGCACGCACACGGGACGGCCGTGGTACATCCCGAGCACCTCGAAGCGCAGCGCGGCCATGGTGCCTTCGGCGATCGTGCCTGAGGCGATCTCGAAGGTCTCCGGTGCCGGCAGCTTGACGACCGTCTCCTTGATCTCGTCGAGTTCGATGCCCAGCCCGGCGGCGAGCTGGCGCACCACCGAACCCCATGCCATCGACAGCACGCCCGGCAGTAGCAGCATCGGCGTCTCATCCATCGGTTTGCCGAAGCCCATCACGTCGAACATGACCGTCGGGCTGTCGTACGTGGAGTAGTCGAGCAATTCGAAGCAGCGGACCTCGTCGATGCGCTCGCTGACGCTCGTCAACACCAGTGGCAACCAGTCGTTGGCGAAGCCCGGGTCGACACCGTTCACCCAGAGCGACGAGCCGCCCTCAGCGGCTGCCTTGCGCAGCGGGTCGCTGACCTCGGCGGGGACGACGCCCTCGGGGTACTGCAGGAACACCGGACCGCTCGACACGACGTTGATGCCGGCGCGCAGGAACCGCTCCAGATCGGCCAACGCCTCGGGCAGCCGGTTGTCGGCCATTGCGGTATGCACGATGCAATCGGGCTGCAGGGCGAGCAGTGCATCGGCGTCGGTGGTCGTGAGCACGCCGACATCCCGCCCTAGACCGGCCACCTGGCCCGCGTCCTGGCCGGCCTTCGTCTCGCTCGAGGTCCACACGCCGACGAGCTCGAGCTCGGGGCGCGCCATGATCCCGGCCAAGGCATGACCTCCGACATTGCCGGTACTCCACAACACCACACGAATGCTCATGTCGCCTCTCTACAGGTCCGGGATGGGGAGGTCCATGTTCGGCTTCTGCAGCCCACCGTGGACATCGAGCACGGCACCGGTGAGGTAGGCGCCGGCAGGGGAGGCGAGGTAGAGCACCGCAGCGGCGATGTCGTCGGTGGTGCCGAGGCGGCGCAGTGGCGTGAGGTTCTCGATACCGATGCGCATGCCGTCGTCGGCCGCGACCATGTCGAGCGCCGAGGTGAGCGTCGAGCCGACTGCGATCGCGTTCATCCGGACCTTCGGCGCGAGGTCTTGCGCCGCGAGTTCGGTGTAGTGGATCAGTGCGCCCTTGGCGGTGCCGTAGCCGAGATAGCCGCGCCCGGCGACCTTGCCGACGACGCTGGCGATGTTGATCACCGAACCGCCGCCGTTCTCGAGCATGATCGGAACCGCGCTCGTTGTCAGCGCGTGCGCAGTGGAGACGTTCCAGTGGAAGGCGCGCTCGAGGAATCCGACAGAGGTGTCCAAGTAGGCACGCGGCATCGTTCCGCCGACATTGTTGACGACGATGTCGATGCGACCGAAGGTCTCCTTCGCGGCAGCGGCCAGGTTGCGGATCGCGGCCTCGTCGTTGAGGTCGGCAGCGACCACATGAGCCTTGCGCCCCAGGGCCTCGATCTGTGCGGCTACCTCGGCCAGCTGTTCGGTCGTCCGTGCGGAGATCACGACATCGGCGCCGGCCTCGGCGAGCGCGATGGCCGATGCCGCACCGATGCCCCGTCCTGCGCCGGTGACGATCGCGACCTGATCGGTGACGCGGAAACGGTCCAGGATCATGTCTTCGCCTTTGCTGCCGATCGGCCGGATCGCCGGCCGAAGTAGGTGGAATCGCCGAGGGAGAGGCCGCTGCAGTAGCCCTGGGCAGCGACGCCCGATGTTGTGCGTCCTGCCGCGTAGAGGCCGGGTATGGGTGCGCCGTCCAGATCCAGCACCTCGCCGTCGACCAGGGTGTGCAGGCCACCGAGGGTGAACGGTGCGTAGATGAAGGTCGAGGAGCGCAGGTCGAAGCCGGCGAGGGGTCCGACGAGGGGCTCGAGCGTCGGCTTGCGCTTGTGGAACAAGGGGTCCTCGCCCTCGGCCGCGTGGCTGTTGAAGTAGTCGAGCGTCGCCACGAGCGAGCCGGTCGGCAGCCCGATCTCGGTTTCGAGTTCGGCCGCGGTCTCGCACACCCACGTCGCCGCGACGCCGAGCCAGTTCGGCGCGTAGTGCGCCTCGTCGACGATGAGGTAGGCCTCGCCGAGTTCCTTCGTGAGCGCCCGCTGTCCGACGCGCCCCATGTAGGTGTCCTCGTTGATGAACCGCTGACCCAGCCGGTTGACGAGGATGCCGTACTTCAGGCTGCGCGGGGCGTTGAACGGCAGAGCGCATTCAACGGAGTCCATCCGTTTCACCCGCGCCCCCGCACCCTGCGCGATGCGGATGCCACGGCCGTCGTCGCCGTCGGTGCCGAGGCGCAACGCGGTCAGGTTGATGACGGGGGCGTACTGGTCGATCATCTCCTGGTTGTAGATGAACCCGCCCGCGGCGATGACAACGCCCGAGTGTGCACGGATCGCCTTCTGTTCTCCGTACTGCAGCGCAACGACACCGCACACCCGCCCGGCTTCGTCGACTATCAGCCGATCGACCTTCGTGTCGTAGAGGGGCCGCGCACCGGCATCCAGCGCCGCCGCGGCGAGTGCGGCCATCAACGCGGCACCACCGGGTTTCGCCCCCTGGCTCACGTGCGCGCGCGGAGCAGGAGTGGCGATCTCGTCGTAGGGGTGGGCGTTCTCGCCGCCTGTGTACATGATCCCCTCACCGTCGAGCGGTGACGTTCCGCCGCCCTCGGGTAACCACGTACCGAGGAACTGCACGCCGCGTGCGAGCAGCCAGTCGTGGTGCTCGAGGCTGTCGGCGCAGTACAGCTCGATCTTCTCCTCGTCCGCCGACGGGCCGCACGCAGCGTTGAGGAACGTGCGCATGTTGTCGAGGGTGTCGTCGATGCCCGCGGCGCGCTGGGTCGCCGTGCCACCGCCGAGGTAGATCATCCCGTCGGACATGGCAGCTGCGCCGCCCGCCGCCGCCGTGCGTTCGAGCACAAGGACCGATGCACCGGCCGACGCTGCCTCCCACGCCGCAGACGACCCGGCGGCGCCGAAACCGATGACGACGACGTCGGCCTCGTCATACCACTCGGCGATCTCGGCAGCACGGGCCGGCGTGACGCTCGCCGAGCTCATGCCCGTACCAACTCGACCTCGGCCAGAGCGGGCGCGTTGTCACGCTCGACCACACTCGTCGTCGCGAGCCAGCGGTCGGACTCCTGCCAGACGCTCGTACGCAAGGTTTCGCCGGGGTAGACGACGCCGGCGAACTTGGCACCGAACGATCGGAGCAGTTCGGGACGCCCGTCGAGCAGGCGATCCACGAGTGCCTTGCCGACGATGCCGTAAGTGGCCAGGCCGTGCAGGATCGGCGCCGGGAAGCCGGCGGCGGCGGCGAACACCGGATCGGAGTGCAGCGGGTTGCGATCGCCGAGCAGGCGGTAGAGCAGCGCTTGCTGCGGCAACGTGGGGGTGGTCAGCACCAGGTCGGGGTCGCGGTCGGGGGCAATGGCAGTGGACGCCGCCCCCCGCTCGCCGCCGAAGCCACCCTCGCCCTTGGCGAAGATGCTGGAGCGATTGGTCCACAGCGGCTCACCCGCGAGGTCGCGGACCTCGGTCTCGGTGACGACGACTGCCGCGCTGCCCTTGTCCCAGATCTCGGCCACGCGGGTGACGGCGCGCGCCTTGCCGTCGGTGGGCAGCGCGCGATGGGCCACGATCTGTTGCGTGCCGTGCAGCACCTTGGCGAGATCGATCTCGATACCCGGGTAGGACACCCGCGGCGCTTCGGTCTCGGTGAGGGTGGGCGCCACGACGGCGAACGTCGGCAAGACCTGCAGATCCCTCTCCGACGCGTACCGCAGTTCGCGCTCGTCAGTTGCCGGGACGCCCGCACCGATCGCCAGGTGGTACAGCAGAACGTCCGAACTCGTCCACGCAAATTCGCGTTCGGGCAGTTCCGCGCCGAGGGCGACGGACGGATCAATCGGCACTGGTCGACTCCTCCGAGGCGATGGATGCGGCGCCGACCGTCGGCCCAGGCGTCGGCGGCTCTGCCGTGGCGACGTGCACGGCGGCCAGGTAGCCGAAGGTGATCGCGGGTCCGATGGTGGCGCCGGGGCCGGCGTAGGTATGTCCCATGACGGGCGAGCTCACGTTGCCGGCGGCATACAACCCGGCTATGACGGTGCCGTCCTCACGCAGGACCCGGGCGTGCACGTCGGTGCGCAGGCCGCCCTTGGTACCGAGATCGCCGGGCACCATCTTCACCGCGTAGAACGGGCCGTGCTCGATCGGCCCGAGGCTCGGGTTGGGCTTCACCCGGGGATCGCCGTAGTAGTGGTCGTAGCCGCTCTCGCCGCGTCCGAAGTCGTCGTCCCTGCCCGCCCGTGCGAAGCCGTTGAATCGGTCGACCGTCTCGACGAGGGCGGCGGCCGGGACCTCCATCGCGACGGCGAGGTCGGCGATGCTGTTCGCCTTGACCAGCGAACCGGCCTTGTACCAGCGACCGGGGAATGCCTGCCGGGGCGTGAGTCCGGCGAACACGTAGCGGTTGCGGTACTGCTGGTCGATGATCATCCAGGCCGGGATGTTCTCGGCCGGGCCGTCGCCGCGGCCGAACTCCCCGCCGTACATCCGGTGCACTGCCTCGACGTAGGGGAGTGCCTCGTTCATGAAGCGTTCGCCGCGGGCGTTCACCATGATGCCGCCAGGCAGTGTCCGCTCGGCCAGGCAGAACCAGGGACCGCCACTGAGCGGGATCGACGGCCCCCACCAGGCGTCGTCCATCAGTTCGAGTGCAGCGCCGAGCTTCGCACCGGCGAGGATGCCGTCTCCGGTGTTGGCCTTCGCACCGACCGTCCACTCGGTGCTGATCGGCGCACGCTGGTACTTCTGCCGCATCTCGAGGTTGTGCTCGAAGCCGCCGCTGCCGAGGATGACGCCGCGCCGCGCGCGGAGCATTCGGTCACCACTGCCGTCGCGGACAACGACACCGGTGACCCGTCCGCCCTCGCTCACGAGGTCAACGAGTGCCGTGTCGAGCAGCAGCGGGATGTTGGCCTCGGTCAGGCCGAGGCGCAGCGCGGCCGCCATCGCCTGGCCGCGGACGAGCAGTCGCTTGCCGGTGACCATCGCGAGCAGCCACCGCAACCCGACCCGCAGGACGCGCAGCGGTCCCTTGGGATGCCGGACGACGAGGTTGAGCCAGCGGTAGTCGGCCTGCGTCACGGCGACGTTCAGGGGCGACTTGCCGTAGTCGGGCTCGAGGCGGGCCAGGTCCGCGCCGAGCCGTTTGCCGTTGAACGGCGTCGGCTCGACGGAGCGGCCGCCGACCCGGCCGCCGGGTGCCTCGGGGTAGTAGTCGGAGTACTCCGGCACCCATTGCATGCGCAGTGGGCTGTGCTCGAAGAGGAAGTGCAGTGCCTCGGGGCCGCGTTCGAGGTAGGTGTCGATGCGCTCGGCGGGGACGACGTCGCCGATGATGCTGTGCAGGTACGCCCGCGCGTCAGCGGCGGTGTCCTGGACGCCGTCGCGGCGCAGCGCGTCGTTGTTCGGGATCCACACCCCGCCCCCGGAACGCGCGGTGGAGCCGCCGAAACGAGGGGCCTTCTCGATCACCACCGTGTCGAGGCCGGCATGGGCGGCCGTGAGGGCTGCCGTCATCCCCGCCGCGCCGCTTCCGACGACGATGACGTCGTACTCGTCCTCAGGCATGTGGAACAGGTTATAGTCCGGAACTGGCTCTACGCTATAGATGTGGCCTAGAATCCGATTCGCGAGACTAGAACGCGTTCTACTAGCGCCGGATGCAGGTCGGACCGGGTCCCATGAGGAGGCGGCATGCTGTCAGCCGAGCAGCGCGAGTCGGCCGCCGGCGCGCTGCGGACCGCCGAGTCCAGCCGAACCGCGATCGCCCCGTTGATCGACACCTGGCCACAGATCGATGTCTCGGACGCGTACCGGATTCAGCTCGCGAACATCGAGGTGCGCCGCGCCGCGGGGGTGACGGTCGTGGGGCACAAGGTCGGGCTGTCGTCGAAGGCGATGCAGCAGATGATGGGTGTCGATGAACCGGACTACGGGCATCTCTTGAGCGACATGGCGTGCGATGAGTCGACACCGGTCGATGCGGGGCGCTTCCTCCTCCCGCGGGTGGAGCCCGAGGTGGGGTTCATCCTGGGCGGCGACCTGCCCGGTGAGGACTGCACCGAGGATGACGTTCTGCAGGCGACCGAGGCCGTGACCGCGGCTCTCGAATTGATCGACAGCCGGATCGTCGACTGGCGGATCGGCCTCGCTGACACGATCGCGGACAACGCGTCGTCGGCGGGCTTCGTACTCGGGTCGGCGCGGGTCAAGCCGGGCGACGTCGACCTGCGCGACATTCCGGTCACGTTGTGGCGCAACAACGTGGAGGTCGGCGTTGGGCGCTCGGATGCCGTCCTCGGCAATCCGGTGACGTCGGTGGCGTGGCTGGCCCGCAAGGTCGCGTCGTTCGGAGTCCGGCTCAAGGCTGGACACGTGATTCTGCCGGGTTCCTGCACGCGGGCGATCGACGCGCACAACGACGACATCTTCCGTGCCGACTTCGGCCCGCTCGGGCCGGTCACATTGCAATTCTCTGGGGGTAGCTGATGGCGAAGGCGACTGCGGCGATCGTGGGGTCGGGCAATATCGGCACGGACCTGCTGTACAAGCTCAGGCGCTCGGACGTCATCGAGCCGCGCTGGATGGTCGGCGTCGATCCGTCCAGCGAGGGGCTCAAGCGCGCGGCGAACATGGGGCTGGAAACCACGTCGGACGGCGTGGATGCCCTGCTCGGCCAGAACGAATTGCCGGACCTGGTGTTCGAGGCGACGTCGGCGTACGTGCACCGCGAGAACGCACCGCGCTACGAGCAGGCCGGAATCAAGGCGATCGATCTGACGCCCGCCGCGATCGGGCCGTACGTCATTCCGCCGGCGAACCTGCGTGAGCACCTGGACGCGCCGAACGTCAACCTGATCACGTGCGGCGGCCAGGCGACGATTCCGATGGTCTTCGCCGTCTCGCGGGTGGTGGCGGTCGCCTACGCGGAGATCGTCGCGACGGTGGCCTCGACCTCGGCCGGTCCGGGCACGCGGGCCAATATCGATGAGTTCACCCGCACGACGTCGCGTGGCGTCGAGGTGATCGGCGGCGCGCAACGCGGCAAGGCGATCATCGTACTGAACCCGTCCGATCCGCCGATGGTCATGCGCGACACGATCTTCTGCGCGATCCCGGAGGACGCCGACCGCGAGGCGGTGGCGCGTTCGATCCATGACATGGCGGCCGAGGTGGCCGGATATGTGCCCGGCTACCGCCTCTTGCAGGAGCCACAGTTCGAGGATCCGTCTGACGTCAACGGCGGGATGGCGCGGGTGTCGATCTTCGTCGAGGTGGAGGGTGCGGGCGACTTCCTGCCGCCGTATGCCGGGAACCTCGACATCATGACGGCGGCCGCGACAAAGGTCGGCGAAGAGATGGCCCGCACGATCACCGCTGCGAGGAGCTGACATGACGACGCTGCCCCGGACCTACTCGGGCGAGTTCGACCTGCGCATCACGGATACGTCGCTGCGCGACGGTTCACACCACAAGCGGCACCAGTTCACTGCGGATGAGGTGCGCTCGATCGTCGCCGCACTCGACGACTCCGGCGTGCCGGTGATCGAGGTGACGCACGGCGACGGGCTCGGTGGGTCGTCGTTCAACTACGGATTCTCGCGGACGCCCGAACAGGAACTGATCACGCTCGCCGCACAGACGGCGAAACGGGCGCGCATCGCGGTGCTCATGCTGCCGGGTGTCGGCGTGAAGGACGACATCGGCATCGCGGCCGACAATGGTGCCTCGATCTGCCGTATCGCCACGCACTGCACCGAGGCGGACATCTCGATCCAGCATTTCGGTCTGGCGCGCGAGCTGGGCCTGGAAACCGTCGGCTTCTTGATGATGTCGCACTCGCAGCCGCCGGAGGTGCTGGCGAAGCAGGCACGCATCATGGCCGACGCCGGGTGCCAGTGCGTCTATGTCGTCGACTCGGCCGGTGCGCTCGTGCTGGAGCAGGTCGCCGACCGCGTGGGCGCTCTGGTCGCGGAGCTGGGTGACGATGCGCAGGTCGGTTTCCACGGACACGAGAACCTCGGGCTCGGAGTGGCGAACTCGGTGGCTGCCGCGCGAGCGGGCGCGGTGCAGATCGACGGTTCGACCCGGCGTTTCGGAGCGGGCGCCGGCAACACGCCCGTCGAGGCATTCGTCGGCGTCTGCGACAAGTTGGGGTACACGACCGGGATCGACTTCTTCAAGATCGTCGACGCCGCGGAGGACGTCGTCCTGCCCGCCATGCCCGAGGAGTGCCGCCTCGACCGCTTGGCCCTGATGATGGGGTACGCAGGCGTGTATTCCAGCTTCCTCAAGCATGCGTACCGCCAGGCCGAGCGCTACGGGGTCTCGGGAGCGCAGATCCTGGTGCGGGCCGGCGAGCGCAAGCTGGTGGGTGGTCAGGAGGACCAGCTCATCGACATCGCCCTCGAGCTGCAGCGCGAGCAGGCACTCGCCGGATAGGTACCGCAGCGGACACTTCTGCGGATCGGGTGACACGGATTGGCGCTGCCCCGTCCGGGGTGTCGTCTTCAGGCGTGGAACGAGGACAGCAGCCGCGTCACCTCTGCGTCGCCGGGCGGGCTGAAGTCCCGATAGTGCACTCCTACCGCGATGAAGGGGGATGGCGTCGCGACGCAGACGAGATCGTCTGAGCCTGGCACCGTGACCATGCCCGGAGGGGCGACGGGGACGGCGACGATCACCGCAGCCGCCCCGAGTTGCCGCGCGACCGCGCACGCGACGCGCGCAGTCGCGCCGGTCGCGATGCCGTCGTCGACGATGACCGCGATCTTCCCGGCCAATGAAGTCCGCTCGCGTCCTGCGCGTAGGGAGGCGACGCGGGCGGCGAGCTCGCGGCGCTCGCGAAGCTCAACCGCGGCAAGCTGATCGGTGGACACCCGCGCCGTCGCAACGATGTCGTCTTCGATCACGCGCGCGCCGTTCTCACCGATGGCGCCCATGGCGAGTTCGGGCTGCCAGGGAACGCCGAGTTTGCGCACGACGATGATGTCCAGCGGACAACCCAACGCGGCTGCAACCTCGGCGCCGACGGGCACGCCGCCGCGCGGCAAGGCGAGCACGACGACGTCCTGATCGCCGATCTCACTGTGGCAGGACCGCAGAGCGCGTGCCAGCCGTCGACCTGCATCAGCACGGTCGTCGAACATGCCCTCATCTAACGGATGACACGGGCGAAGAGCTAGAACGGCGGGGGGTCGGCGTTGCTCTCGACGGCCGTGCCGTGCGTGGTCGTCTGACCGGTCGGTGTCGTGAGGCCGGTGGTCGTGTCGATGGGGTAAGTCGCGGCGGGTGTTGTGTAGGTGGCGCCTGCGGGTGTTTTCCATTCGGTGTCGCCGTTGGCTCGGCGGGTGTATCGCCAGTCTGTTTCGTGGCGTAGGTGGTGGTGTCGGGGGCAGAGTGTGGTGAGGTTCGGTGCGTTTGTGCGCCCGCCGGCCGCCCA
>DASYGT010000038.1:0-26930 GCA_035999365.1 Jatrophihabitantaceae bacterium | reverse complement strand
CCTTCACGGCGCCGGGTGTGGGGCTGGGTGCGATGGACTCGAGTACATCGAGTCGCGACGTGACGGTGACTGTTGTCGGCAAGCCGAGTACGCCTCCGACGTCATTGAGCACGTCGCCGACCGCACCAGGTCAACCCGGCGGACCTGTCCGACATGACCCCTCGGAACCCGGGGGTGGTTCGGGTGTCCTCGCGTTCACCGGAGTCGACGTTGTCGGAGTGGGCATCATCGGCGGCCTGGCGCTCGCTGTGGGTGTGCTGGTGCTGGCTGGCTCGCGCCGTCGGCGGATAGAGGACTGATCGGCCGTTGAAGGAACGCATCGCTGGACGGCTGGCCGACGCTGTCACACGCAGATCGCGTCAGCGGTTCGCGATCGGAGGGCAACGAATAGCAACGTGCCCCTATCGAATACGCGGCGGGCAGTTGAGACAACGACCGCTGCAGGTACGGAGCACCCGGGGACCTGCCCGCTGGCAACGCAGAAGCGCCGGCACTGAATCCTGACGACCAGTGCCGGCGCTGCGTGCGACTAGGCGTTTCCTAGGTGGGGCAGACCTGGTCGACCCAGGCCTTGAGAATCTTGGAGTCGGTGCTGGCTTGCGGATCGTCGAACTGCATGCCCTGCGTGGTGACGAAATGCTCGACAACTTCCTTGACCTCGGCCGGTGGACTGTACTTCTCGAGGGAGTCCGCCGCCTTGCGTGCATCGGCCGTCTTCATCGCCGTCGCGAGGTCGAGCTGCGCCTCGGTGACCTCGACGCATTGGTCCGTCGAGAGTGTCGACTTGCTTGCCGGCGTGGTGGTGCCGCCTGATGCCGGCTTCGCGGCGGTACCCAGCGTGTGCGCAGTGGAGCCGGCCGATGCCTGCTTGTGCGATGAGCTGGAGCACCCCACGACAGCCACGGTCGATGCCGCGACGGCGGCCATCGCTATCCAGCGGTGAGCCATGATCTTCCTTCCGAGAGTCGATATGTCTGAGTGACTAACGGTGAAATCACCGCGGCGGGTTGCATGGTCGGGGACGCTTCGAGCGCAATTCTCGGGTGGGCGGGTGCGCAAGCACGGGTGCGGGCGAGTGGAAGTCCACATTGATCGCGCCTGCACCCGTGCACTTCCGCGCCGCGTGCTTAGAAGTCGGGGGTACCCACAGCAATCACCTCCTTCGCGTCGTTCCGACAAGAAGAGACGCGCCGGACGTACCCCGGCGTTGCGCTGCCCGTCCCGGGGCTGACGAATCCGTTTTCCGACGAACGATCGTGCAACCGCGCGGACCGGTTTGCCGGTTTCTTCGATAGAGACGCGCATCGATCCCAGGGGGAGGCAACGTGACTACGGCGCCGTCAGGGAACGCCTCGTCGGCTCGCTCGCGAGGCGGCTGGAGCGAGCCCGCTGAGGGTCCCGGGACATGGACGGCGCGTGCTCGCTGCGCCTCGGACGTTCCGCCGTCGATCATGTTCACCGACGTGCCCACGCGAGCGATTGCTGAGGCGGCGATGGCCTTCTGCGCCACCTGCCCTGTGCAGGTCGAGTGCCTCGACTATGCGCAGAAATGGAAGTTCGACGGCGTGTGGGGTGGGCAACTACTCCAAGACGGCCAGGTTCGGCTGCGGCGATTGCGCGCGACCAAACCCGGTTCGATCCCGTTGGATTAGTCGCTCGGCCGAGCCGGACTCGCGGCCCCGCTGTCGCCGGTGTCATGAGACATCACACTGTGCCCCCGGCAGGATTCACACTGTGCCCCCGGCAGGATTCGAACCTGCGCCACCGCCTCCGGAGGGCGGTGCTCTATCCCCTGAGCTACGGGGGCGACAAACCCGGCAAGCCTAGCAGCGGAGCAGGTCCACTCAGTTCGACGGAGCGGGCAACGCCGTCGCTCCGAGGCTGCGCAGCAGCTGCTCCATCTGCACGATCTCGCCGCTCTGGGCATTGATCATCGACTGTGCGAGGTCGCGCACGTAGCCGAACTGTGCGTGCTGCTGGGCGTACTGCGCCATGGTCAGCCCGCCCTGGTGATGATGAATCATCAACTGGAGGAAGAGGACGTCGAGCGCCTTGCCGCGCAGCGTCTGCAACATCGAGATTTGAGCCGGCGTCGCCATCCCCGGCATCAAGCCGTCGGTCTGCAGGTGAGCGTGTCCGGCCATCCACGCCATCGGGTCGGTGCTCTGGCGCGACAATCCCCAGACGTCGAGCCAGCCCTGCATCTCGCCGACTTGAAACGTCTGCCCCGACTCGATGTCGAAGGCCAGCAGCTTGATCGCAGGGTCGCTCGTGTTATCGCGCGTGTAGGACGCCATCGTGATCGCCTGCTGGTGGTGCGTTGACATGTCGCGGGCGAATCCTGCGTCGACCGACGTCGCCGACGGGGCTGAACTGGTCGTGCCGCTGTTGCCCCACGCGTAGCCGAGCGCCACGCTTGCGGCAACCAGGGCTGCGACGACGAGCGTGGCGATGACGACGAGCAGTGGCCGCCGCGCCGCCGGCCGGGCGTCAGGGGCCGCGCCCGAGACGCCGAGCTGGTCGACGGCGGACGACGTCATGCGGCTGGTTGCGACAGCGGATGGCCGAAGGTGCTCGGGTGTGCCTTGAACTGCGGGTCGGAGCAGGTCGCCCCGTACTCGGGTGTGGTCTTGGGGTTGTAGCGCAGTGCATCGATGAACTTCTGGATGCGCGGATCGGTCGCGGAGGAGACCTTGAGCTGGTACCCCCAGGACTGGATCGAGATCGGCGAGTCGAGGTTGGGATACGGACTCATCGCCATGCGGTCCTGCCCGTTGACCAGCTTGGACAGTGTGGTCACGTCGCCCGCGGACAGCGATGGGTTGTACGTGATCCACACCGCGCCGTGCTCGAGCATGTGCACGGCGTTCTCGTTCGCGATCGCACTGGAGTAGACGGTGCCACTGCAGTCGCCCCAGTACGGACTGTGGTTTCCGCCGATCGGCGGCGTGGCGTCGTACTGGACAGCCGTCGTCACGTGCGAGCGATTCGCTTCGGGCTTGAAGACCACGCCCTGAATGTCCTTGGCGCACGCCAGTTCGTTGAGATACGTCGTGGTGTTGCTGCCGATCATCGTCGAACAGCCGCCATTCGCGGCCGGCTTGCTCTTGTGCGTGGCGATCACCGCCACGACGATCGCCGCGGCGAACAGGACGATGACCGCCGTGATGGCGATCAGGCCCCACGGCGTCTGCTTCTGGTTGACGATCGACTTGCCCGGCTTCTTCCGGACCGGCGGACGGGCAGGCGGCTTCGCGGTCGACTTCGCGGCCGCGCCTCGGGACGCCGCGCCGGAGCGGGACGTCGTCGGAGGACCGGACTTGCGTTGCGCCATGAGCCTGCCTTTGCGGTTCAGCCGAGCCGGGACGTGTGCGCCGGCTCGGTTCGGGACGGTCGAGACAACCGCCGAGACAACACCAGAAGTCTAAGTCGTGGCGATGTGAGCCGGAAACGATCGCCGAAGGGCCAGGAATACCGGCAAATCCGGCCCGTGTGGGCCACTAGGATTGCCCGGTGACTCCCGCCGAACTCTCCGTTGTCGTCGTGGCCGCCGTCGCGGCGTGCGTCGACGCGGGCGACTTCGCCGGTGCGGTTCCGCACGATGCCGTGATCGAGCGGCCGAAGAGCCTCGAGCACGGTGACTACACCACCAATGTCGCGCTGCGACTGGCCAAGCAGGCAGGCAAGCCCGCGCGGGAAGTCGCCGAGCTGGTAGCCGCACGGCTGCAGGCGAACGACTCGATCGAGCGGGTGGATGTCGCGGGGCCGGGGTTCCTGAACATCACCCTCGCGGCAGGCACGCTGGGCGGCATCGCCCGTGACATCGTCGCCGCGGGCGGCTCCTACGGCCGCACCGACACCCTGAGCGGGACCCGAGTCAACCTCGAGTTCGTCTCGGCGAACCCCACCGGTCCCGTTCACCTGGGTCACACCCGGTGGGCGGCCCTCGGCGACAGCCTGCGGCGGCTGCTTGAGGCAGCGGGTGCCGACGTCACTGCCGAGCACTACATCAACGACTTCGGTTCGCAGCTGCAGAAGTTCGGTGCATCGCTGCACGCCGCCGCCCACGGGCGCGCCATTGCCGACGACGGCTATCACGGCGACTACGTCTCGGAGGTCGCCAAGCAGCTCGTCGCCGCCGACCCGGGCCTGTTGGCGCTGGAGGGCGATGCGGCGGTCGAGGCATTCACCGAAGCCGGCTACGGGCAGATGGTCGAGGACTCGCGTACGAGCCTTCGGCGGTTCCGTGTCGAGTTCGACGTGTGGTTCTCCGAACGCGACATGCACCGGTCCGGAGCGGTAGATCGTGCCCTCGACCGCTTGCGGGAACAAGGGCATGTCTACGACAAGGACGGTGCGGTGTGGCTGCACACCACCCCCTTCGGCGATGACAAGGACCGTGTCCTGGTTCGCGGCAGCGGCGAGAAGACCTACTTCGCCGCCGACGCCGCGTACTACCTCGACAAACGCAGCCGGGGCTTCGATCGGTGCGTGTACATGCTCGGCGCCGATCACCACGGCTACGTCAACCGGCTGCGCGCCATCGTTGCGTGCGCGGGCGACGATCCGGATCTGACACTCGAGGTGCTCATCGGCCAGCTGGTCAAGCTCGTCCAGGACGGCGCCGAACTGAGGATGTCCAAGCGCGCCGGCACGATCGTCACCCTGGACGACTTCGTCGACATCGTCGGCGTCGACGCAGGCCGTTACTCGTTGGCGCGCTGGTCGGCGGACACACCGCTGACGCTCGACGTCGCAGAGATCACCCGCCGCTCGGCCGACAACCCGGTGTACTACGTGCAGTACGCGCACGCGCGCACCTGCAATGCGCGTCGCAACGCCGCCGACGTCGGCATCGGCCTGGACGTCTTTCGCCCCGAGCTCCTGACCAGTCCGTTCGAGGCGACGCTGCTCACCGCGCTCGGCGAGTTCCCACGTGTCATCGCCGGCGCCGCCGAGTTGCGTGCACCGCATCGCGTCGCGCGCTACCTGGAGGATCTCGCCGGGGCGTACCACCGCTGGTACGACGAATGCCGGATCATTCCGAAGGGTGACGACGAGATCACGGACGTCAACCGCACCCGCGCCTGGGTGAACGAGGCGACGAAGGTCGTACTGGCCAACGGCCTCGAGCTGCTCGGTGTGAGCGCCCCGGAGCGCATGTAATGAGCAGGTACGCCCACCCGGCCGGGCCACGGCACGCCGATGTGTTGCCGGAGGCACATGCCTCCGCCGCCCCCGCCGACGTCAACGCGCTCGATCCCGCGATCTGGCCCTCGTCAACCCAGCGCGTCGACGGTGTCCTGCGCATCGGTGGTGCCGACGTCACTGACCTCGTCGCCGAACACAGCACCCCGGCCTTCTTCCTCGACGAGCAGGACCTGCGTGAGCGGGCGCGTGCCTACGCGGGTTCGTCGGGCGGCGCTGACGACCACGTGGACGTCTACTACGCCGGCAAGGCGTTCCTGTGTGCAGCCGTGGCTCGCTGGATCGCCGACGAGGGACTCGGCCTGGACGTGTGCACCGGGGGAGAGCTCGGTCTTGCACTCGCCGCGGGGTTCCCACCGCAGCGCATCGGCATGCACGGGAACAACAAGTCACGCGGCGAGCTCGCTCGCGCCGTAGCTGCCGGCGTCGGCCATATCGTCGTCGACTCGTTCGACGAGATCGATCGGCTCAGTGAGATCGCCACCGCGGCCGGCGCCCGCCAGCGTGTTCTGGTTCGCGTCACAGTGGGAGTCGAGGCGCACACCCACGAGTACATCGCGACCGCACACGAGGATCAGAAGTTCGGCTTCTCGCTGCGCGGAGGTGCGGCCGAACGTGCGGTCGGCGCGGTCCTCGCTGCTGAATCGCTGCATTTCGGCGGCCTGCACTCACACATCGGATCGCAGATCTTCGACACCTCCGGGTTCGAGGTTGCCGCGCATCGGGTCGTCGAGCTTGCTGCGGCGATCCGTAACCGGCACGGTGCCGAGGTGGAAGAGCTCAACCTCGGTGGTGGGCTGGGCATCGCCTACGTCATGGGCGACGACCCTGAGACGCCGAAGCAGACGGTCGAGCGGCTCGTCGAGATCGTCGAGCGTGAATGTGCTGCATCGGGCCTGCCGATGCCGAAGCTTTCCGTGGAACCGGGCCGGGCAATCGTCGGGCCTGCGGCGATCACCGTCTACGAGGTCGGCACGGTGAAGGACGTCGTACTCGACGGCGGAGCCAGTCGCGCCTACGTCTCCGTCGATGGTGGCATGAGCGACAACATCCGTACGGCTCTGTACGACGCCGAATACACCTGCGTACTTGCCAACCGGACGTCGGACGCGTCACCGCGGCTGTCGCGGATCGTCGGAAAGCACTGTGAGAGCGGCGACATCATCGTTCGTGACACGTGGCTGCCCGGCGATGTCACTGCGGGTGACCTGATCGCCGTCGCTGCCACCGGCGCGTACTGCCGCAGCATGGCGAGCAATTACAACTTCGTCCCCCGGCCGCCCGTCGTCGCGGTGCGCGACGGAGTGTCGAGCACGATCGTGAGGCGCGAGACCGAGGGCGATCTGCTGCGTCTCGATCCCGGATTGGACGCGTCATGAGCGACGCGTTGCGCGTCGCGCTTCTCGGCTGCGGCGTTGTCGGGTCACAGGTCGTCCGGCTGCTCAGCGAGCAAGCAGACGACCTGGCATCACGCGTCGGCGCCCCCCTGGAGCTCGCCGGTGTCGCAGTGCGGCGTCCGGCGCGGCATCCCGACGTTCCTGCCGAACTGGTGGTCACCGACGCCGCCGAACTGGTTGCTCGTGACGACGTCGACCTCGTGGTGGAGGTCATCGGCGGAATCGAGCCCGCGCGAACGCTCCTGCTGGATGCGCTGCGCCGCGGCAAGAGCGTGGTCACCGCCAACAAGGCGCTTCTCGCCGAAGACGGCGGCGCGCTGCACGACGCCGCCGCTCAGGCCGGCGTCGACCTCTATTACGAGGCTGCCGTGGCCGGAGCAATCCCTCTGCTGCGGCCCCTGCGCGAATCACTTGCCGGCGACCGCATCACCCGGGTGATCGGCATCGTCAACGGCACGACCAACTTCATCCTGTCGCGTATGGACGCCACCGGCGCAGGCTTCGACGAAGCGCTCGCCGAGGCCACCTCACTGGGCTATGCCGAAGCGGACCCGACGGCTGACGTCGACGGCTACGACGCTGCCGCCAAGGCCGCCATCCTCGCCAGTCTTGCCTTTCACACACGCGTGACCATCTCTGACGTGCATCGCGAAGGAATCGGTGACGTCGGCGCCACGGACATGGCCAGCGCCAAGGCGATGGGCTGCACAGTGAAGTTGCTGGCGATCTGCGAACGCGCCGCCGGTGCCGACGGCACGACACAGGTTGCCGTGCGCGTGCACCCGGCGATGATCCCGCGCACGCACCCGCTGGCATCGGTGGGCGATGCATTCAACGCGGTGTTCGTAGAGGCCGAGGCTGCCGGCTCGCTCATGTTCTACGGTCGCGGTGCCGGTGGCGCGCCGACAGCGAGCGCCGTTCTCGGCGATCTGGTGGCCGTCGCCCGCAACCGGGTGAACGGCAGCCGCGGCGCAGGTGAGAGCGCCTACGCCGATCTGCCCGTCCAGTCGATGGGTGAGGTCGTGACGAGGTACCACGTCGCCCTCGATGTCGCCGACCAGCCGGGCGTGCTCTCGGCCGTCGCGGGTGCCTTTGCCGACAACGGGGTCAGCATCCAGACCGTGCGCCAGGAGGGGCGCGGTGACGCAGCGACTCTCGTCATCGTCACCCACACCGCCCCCGACGCCGCGCTCGCGCACACCGTCAGGTTGTTGTCGACGATGCAATTCGTCCGCCGCGTCGCGAGCGTGATGCGCGTCGAAGGCATGTCGGCGGAGTAGGGAGATGTCCGTGTCGCACCGAACCGCGCCGCTGTGGCCGGGGCTGATCGATGCCTACCGCGACCGGCTGCCGGTCACGGACGCAACTCCCGTCGTGACGCTGTTCGAGGGTGGCACGCCCCTCGTGGAGGCGAAGGAGCTCTCCCGGCGGACCGGGTGCACCGTGTACCTCAAGGTCGAGGGTGCCAATCCGACCGGCTCGTTCAAGGACCGCGGCATGACCGTCGCGATCTCGAAGGCTGCGGAGGAGGGGGCCAAGGCGGTCATTTGCGCGTCCACCGGCAACACGTCAGCAAGTGCAGCGGCGTATGCGGTGCGTGCCGGGATGACCTGCGCCGTGCTCGTTCCGCAGGGCAAGATCGCTCTCGGAAAGATGGCGCAGGCACTCGTGCACGGGGCGCGCCTGCTGCAGGTCGACGGAAACTTCGACGACTGCCTGGAACTGGCGCGCAAGCTCGCCGTCGACTACCCCGTCGCGCTGGTCAACTCGGTCAACCCGTTCCGCCTCGAAGGGCAGAAGACCGCGGCGTTCGAGATCTGTGATCGGCTCGGCCAGGCGCCCGACGTGCACTGCATTCCCGTCGGCAACGCCGGCAACATCACCGCGTACTGGAGGGGCTATCGGGAGTATGCAGCCGACGGAATCGTCGGCGCGACACCTCGCATGTTCGGATTCCAGGCGGCGGGCGCTGCGCCGATCGTCAACGGAGCGCCCGTGTTGGCGCCGATGACCATCGCGACGGCTATTCGCATCGGCAATCCGGCCTCGTGGACGTTCGCCGAGCAGGCGCGGGACGAGTCGGGCGGGCTCATCGATGCCGTCACGGACAAGCAGATTCTGGAGGCGTACCGCTTGGTCGCGCGCAGCGAAGCGGTGTTCGTCGAGCCGGCGTCGGCCGCGAGTGTTGCCGGGCTGTTGCAGACGTCGGCGGATGGGCGGCTGCCGTCGGGCTCACTCGTCGTCTGCACGGTCACCGGCAACGGGCTGAAGGATCCCGAGTGGGCGATCTCCGGAGCGCCGAAGCCGATCACCGTTCCTGTCGACGGGCATGTTGCCGCCGTCGCGCTCGGGCTGGCCTAGCCATGGCACGACCGGCGTTCTACGGCGGGGCGATGCATGTCCGTGTCCCGGCGACGAGCGCCAATCTCGGCCCTGGTTTCGACGCGCTCGCGCTGGCGCTCAGCTGGTACGACGATGTCGTGGCGCGGATCGCCGATGAAGGGTTGCTCATCGACGTGGCCGGTGAGGGCGAGGACCTCCCTCGGGACGAGAAGCACCTCGTGGTGCGGGCCATGCGCGCGACCTTCGATCGGCTCGGCGGGCAGCCGCACGGCCTCGAACTGGCCTGCGCCAATCGCATTCCGCACGGTCGGGGACTCGGTTCGTCCGCGGCAGCCATCGTCGCCGGTGTCACGCTGGCGCGCGCGCTGGTGGTCGGTGGTGACGAGCGGTTCTCGGCGGACGACGTCCTCGCCTTGGCTGCCGAGATCGAAGGGCACCCCGACAACGTCGCGGCATGCCTGCTCGGCGGCCTGACGGTCGCCTGGTCGGACCCGGTGGCCCATGCCGTGCGGCAGGACTGCGACCCGTCCGTACGGCCGGTCGTCTTCGTGCCGAATGCGACGTCCTCGACCAAGCGCACCCGCCGCCTGCTACCGGAATCGGTGGCACACGCCGATGCGGCCTTCTGCGCCGGCCGGGCGGCTCTGCTGGTCACTGCCCTCTCGGGGCAGCCGCAGGCGCTTTTCGCGGCGACCGAGGATCGCTTGCATCAGCAGTACCGTTCCTCTGCAATGCCCAAGAGCGCAGAGCTCATGGAGCGACTGCGCGCCGCCGGCCTGCCGGCCGTGATCTCCGGTGCGGGCCCTACCGTGCTCGTGCTGGCCCGGGACGAGATCGAGGTAGCTGCAGCGCTCGGAGCGGCCCCCGCTCGTTGGCAGGCCACGGAGCTGGCGGTCGACACCGGCGGGGCTCAGATCGTCGGTCGCTGACCCGGGAACACACAGGGACGTCCTGGTGTTGCTGCCAGTACGAGCAGCGTCTACGCTCAGTTCCGTCAGTCCAGGCGCCACCGAATCCGGTTCGCGCCGACCTCCCGGCCATGTTGACACCGCCACGGAGCCTGACCGGGACCCTGACTCAATACACAAGCTCCCCGAGATTTGCTCGGGAGAACTGGATCACAGCGGCTCGCCGCCCGATCCAGCTGTACCGGTCGCGCTGCGTAACACGCGCCGACCACCCTCGGAAGGATCCGACAGAACAGTGACAGACACCCAGGAGCAGACCACTGCCGCCTCAGACTCCGGCGCCTCGGCGCCGTCGAGCGGCGAGAACGGGTCTGCGCGGCCGGCACGCTCGGCCAACGGCACCGGACGGGCCGCGAAGAGCGCCTCGTTGACGGGCATGCTCGTCCCAGAACTCCAGCAGGTCGCCAGCGGCCTCGGCATCAGCACGACCAAGATGAAGAAGAGCGACCTGATCGCCGCTATTCAGGCCGCCCGATCCGGTGGCGACGCCGGCCCCGGTGCCCGCTCCGAAGCGGCGTCCGATCGTGCCGAACGCCCCCCGCGTGCGGAACGTGCACCGCGTGCCGAACGTGCACCGCGCGCCGATGCCGCCAGAGGCGCCGACGACCGGGGCGACGGTGAGTCCCGCGAGCGTCGCAACGATCCGTCGCGCAGCACCGACGGCCAGAACAACACGCAGAACCGCCAGCAGAGCGGTCAGAGCCGCCAGCAGGGCGGGCAGGCGCGACAGCAGAACGAGCGCTCCGACCAGAACCGCGGCCAGGGCAGCCAGGGCGGCGCCGGCCAAGGCGGCCAGGGCGGCGCCGGCCAAGGGGGCCAAGGCGGCCAAAGCGGCGGCCAAGGCGGCCAAGGCGGCTATCAGGGCGATGACGACTTCGACGGTGGGCGCCGGCGTGGTCGGCGGTACCGCGATCGTCGGGGGCGCACCCGCGACCGCGTCGGCGGTCCGGGCGCGGACGTCGAGCCGACGGTCTCCGACGACGACGTCCTGGTCCCCGTAGCGGGCATCCTCGACGCGATCGAGGACAAGAACGCATGGTTCGTCCGCACCAACGGCTACTTCGCAAGCTCCGACGACGTCTACGTCGCCAACTCCTATGTCCGCAGGTTCGGCCTGCGCCGCGGCGACACGGTCACCGGCGCGATCAAGGCCCCGCGTGACGGCGAGCGGAGGGAGAAGTACAACCCGCTGGTTCGCCTCGACACCGTCAACGGTGCCGACCCCGAGCAGTCCAAGAACCGGGTGGAGTTCACCAAGCTCACCCCGCTGTACCCGCAGGAACGGTTGCGCCTGGAGACCGAGCCGCACATCCTCACGACCCGCGTCATCGACCTGGTCATGCCGATCGGCAAGGGTCAGCGCGCGTTGATCGTCTCGCCACCCAAGGCGGGAAAGACGATGGTCCTGCAGGCGATCGCGAACGCGATCACCACGAACAACCCGGAAGTGCATCTCATGGTCGTGCTCGTCGACGAGCGACCGGAAGAGGTCACCGACATGCAGCGTTCGGTGAAGGGCGAGGTCATCGCCTCGACCTTCGACCGGAAGCCGCTTGACCACACGACTGTTGCCGAACTGTCCATCGAGCGCGCCAAGCGGCTCGTCGAGATGGGGCACGACGTCGTCGTGCTGCTCGATTCGATCACCCGACTGGGGCGTGCGTACAACCTCGCCGCCCCGGCCAGCGGGCGCATCCTCTCCGGTGGTGTCGATTCGACGGCGCTGTACCCGCCGAAGCGATTCCTGGGCGCGGCCCGCAACATCGAGAACGGCGGTTCGCTGACGATCCTGGCCACTGCGCTGGTCGAGACCGGTTCCGCCGGTGACACCGTGATCTTCGAGGAATTCAAAGGCACGGGAAACGCGGAGCTCAAGCTCGACCGCAAGATCGCAGACAAGCGGGTGTTCCCGGCCGTCGACGTCGATCAATCCTCAACACGCAAGGAAGAGCTGTTGCTCTCACCCGACGAGCTGGCCGTCACGATCAAGCTGCGCCGCGTGCTGCACTCGCTCGAACAGCAACAGGCCATCGACCTGCTGCTCGATCGCCTCAAGAAGACCCGCACGAACCTCGAGTTCCTCATGCAGATCGCGAAGACGACTCCTGGTCAGGAGTGACCTCACGCGGGGCTGACGCCTCGCGTGGCCCACGTCGTCTGTTTGGCGTAGCGTCCGCCCCGCGAAGGCGGGGGCGCGGCTGGATCGCGTGCCTCCCGACCGAGGAGGAGGCCTGACGTGCCCAAACTGCCCAAGGTGCCCAACGTCCCGTTCGTACGGGACGCCCTCGAGACCGTGAACGCCACCGTGTGGCGTCAGGTCAACAAGGCCGTCGATTGGCACAGCCTGCCTCGCCCGCTCGCCGCACTGAACCTCATCGGATTCCGTGAGGACCTGCGCAAGTCGAACCTGCACGACACCCGCGAGGACGCCGCCCCGACGGCAGCGCCCGCGACGGACCTGCCGCCGTTCCGAACCTACGACGGGTCCCGACAGGATCCGTACGACCTGGACATGGGCAAGGCAGGAAGTCGCTTCGGCCGCAACATGCCGCTGGGCGCCACCGTCGGCGAGACGGGCAGCCTGCTCATGACGCCGTCGCCGCGCGAGGTGAGCAGACATCTGCTGTGGCGCGATGAGTTCCAGCCCGCCGCGAGCCTGAACGTGCTCGCTGCCTGCTGGATCCAGTTCATGAACCACGGTTGGTTCGGACACGGTCAGAACTCCACGGACACCTTCGACATCCCGCTGGATGCTGACGACGACTGGACCGAGCAACCGATGCAGGTGCGGCGCACGCACCCGGATCGCACGCGCATCGAGAGCGACGGCTCGGCGGCGACCTACATCAACACCGTGACGCACTGGTGGGACGGCTCGCAGATCTACGGGTCGAGCGAGGAGCGCAACCGCGAGCTGCGCACGGGCGAGCTGGGCAAGATGATCGTCGAGGACGACCGGCTGCCTCTCGAGAAGGACAAGAAGCTCACCGGCATCGACGCGACCGGCTTCAACGACAACTACTGGGTCGGCTTGGCGTTGCTGCACACGCTGTTCGTCAAGGAGCACAACGCGATCTGCGACCAGCTGCACAAGGCGTACCCCTCGTGGGGTGACGAAAAGCTGTTCCTGACGGCACGGCTGGTGAACTCGGCACTGATGGCGAAGATCCACACCATCGAGTGGACGCCCGGCATTCTCGCCAACCCGGTGCTGGCGACCGGGATGTATGCCAACTGGTACGGCGCGCTACCGCAGTGGATGCGGATGAGTCGTGCGGTCGGTCGCGCGCTGGACCTCGAAGGCCTAGCTGGCATCATCGGCGGCGAGCAGAAGCACCACGCCGCGCCGTTCTCGATCACCGAGGAGTTCATCTCGGTGTACCGCCTGCACCCGCTGATCCCGGATGACTATGCCTTCCGTGACCATCGCACCGGCGCGCTGATTGCAGACGTCGAGTTCAATGCACTGCAGGGCAACGACACGCGCGCCGCCATCGACGCCTACGGCTGGTCCGACCTGCTCTACCACTTCGGCACGGAACATCCAGGTGCGATCACCCTGCACAACCATCCGCGCGCACTGATGAACCACACCCGGGTCACGGGCGAGCATGTCGATCTGGGCACGATCGACGTCCTGCGCGATCGAGAGCGCGGCGTGCGGCGCTACAACGACTTCCGGCAGCTGCTGCGCAAGGCACCGATCCGCAAGTTCGAAGACCTCACCCCGAACAAGGTGTGGAACGAGGAGATCCGCGACGTGTATGCCGGCGACATCGACGCTGTCGACCTGCAGGTCGGCCTGCTGGGCGAGAAGCCACCCCCTGGCTTCGGCTTCAGCGACACCGCCTTCCGGATCTTCATCCTGATGGCGTCGCGTCGGCTCAAGAGCGATCGGTTCTTCACCAACGACTACAGCCCGGAGATCTATTCACCTGTCGGGCTCGAGTGGGTCGAGAAGCACACCATGGCCGACGTCCTCGTGCGCCATCACCCGGAACTCGCCGTTGCGCTGGAAGGCAGCAAGAACGCCTTCGCGCCGTGGCGCAAGGCCGGCTAGACAAGGGCGCCTCCATGTCGTTGGACTTCCCCCGCGCGTCATTGGTCGACGGCGTTCGCTTCACGGCGCAGGTTGCCCTGCCGAATCTGGCTCTCGGCTTGTTCAAGAAGCGCGAATTGCCGACCCAGGTTGCTTCGACACTGCACGCCGAGCAGCTGGGCTATCTGCTCGTGCAGGGGCTGGTACGCCGCTTCGGCCCGAATCCGTTCTACGTGCGGGTGGCGAAGGAGCAGGCGCTACTCGTGCACCATCCGGACGACATCCGCTTGGTGCTCGATGGCTCACCGGACCCATTCGCGTCCGACCCCGAGGCCAAGCGCAAGGGGATGGCCGCGTTCCAGCCGGACGCGTTGACGATTTCGCGTGGCGACGTGTGGCGCAACCGCCGTCTGTTCGCCGAGGCGGTACTCGACTCGAACAGCCCGATGCATCAGCTCGCCGACAGCTTCGCCGTAGTGGTTCGCGAAGAGACGGATGCGTTGGCTGCCCGCCAGAAGGTGCGCTGGTCCGACGTCAACACCGCGTTCCAACGAATCACGCGACGCGTCGTATTCGGGCCCGACGCCGCCGACGACACCACCCTCACCGTCGAACTCGGTGAGTTGATGTCTGCTGCGAATCGCATGCCGGGCAGGCCGGCGGACGGCTATCCCGCCTTCCTGCATCGCGTGCAGACGTACCTGGACATGCGTGCGCCCGGCAGCCTGTGCGCCCTCGTCGCGGAGGCGCCCGCGGACGGACAGACCGACGCCGCCGGTCAGCTGATCCACTGGCTGTTCGCGATGGGCGACACGCTGCCCGCCAACCTGTACCGGACGCTGGCGGTGCTGGCGACACACCCGCTCCAGTTGGCCGAGGTGCGAGCCGAACTCGATCAGACGGACCTGGATGGCGCGGAGCAGATCGCCTCTCTGGGCTACCTCAGCGGCTGCATCCTGGACACGATGCGGCTCTGGCCGACGACTCAGTTGTTCGGCCGCGTGAGCACCCGCGAGGTTCGCTTTCCTACCGGCGCCATGTTGCCCACAGGCACTCAGGTGCTCATCTACAACCTCTTCAACCACCGCAACCGCGACCGGATCCCGTACGCCGACCGATTCGCCCCGGAGGAGTGGGTGAGCGGAGAGGCGGCGTCGGACTGGTCGTTCAACTTCTTCAGCCACGGGCCACAGGGCTGTCCGGGCGCAGGTTTGTCGGTCTTCCTGGGGCAGGCGCTGCTCGGGCGGTTGATGAAGTCCAGCACCCCCCACCTCCAGGGTGCCTCGCTCCACCCGGGCCGCCCACTTCCGTATGGCCTGGACATATTCGGCTTCTCGATCGGCCTCGCGCCCCGCTGAATGGCGCCCGGACCGGCGGGAACAGGGCGACGGCCCGCGGCGTTATGTGGTCGTTTTGGTTTGCCGTCCACCCGGCTGGCAGACTGGACACCTCATCACCCGGCTCCGGTTCACGTCCCCGCCTCGCGAGGGCGACCCGGCGGCCACTGAAATCCGCGTGGCCCAAGGGCCGCGACGGTGAAGGGATCCAGAAGTGAAGGACAGCATCCACCCGGAGTACGTGACGACACAGGTCACGTGTTCCTGCGGAAACTCGTTCACGACGCGGAGCACCGCGAAGTCCGGCGTCATGCACGCCGACGTGTGCTCGGCCTGCCACCCGTTCTACACGGGCAAGCAGAAGATCATGGACGTCGGCGGTCGCGTCGACAAGTTCGAGAAGCGTTTCGGCAAGCGCGTCCGCAACTCCTAGCCACCTCAACGGCGCCGGCCGTCCGCACCTGGGTGCGGCGGCGGGCGCCGTTTCTGTTGTCCGGACACGCGAGCGGAGGTGAGGCGTCATGACCCAGCCGAACGAACCCGGCCGGTTGCCCGCGCTGCGTGCCGAGTACCAAGAGGTCGAAGCCGCACTGTCCGATCCTGCCGTTCACTCGGACCAGGCCCGTGCGCGCACGCTGGGCCGCCGCTTCGCCGAGCTTGCTCCGCTGGTCGCCGCGGCCAACGAGCTGGACCAGGCCCGCGGCAACCTCGCTGCGGCTCGTGAGCTCGAGGCCGAGGACACGTCCTTTGCCGCTGAGGCCGAATCCCTGACGACCCGTATCGGCGAGCTCGAGGACAGGCTGCGCGAGCTGCTGTTGCCGAAGGACCCGAACGACGGCAAGGACGTCATTCTCGAGGTCAAGGCAGGCGAGGGTGGAGACGAGTCCGCGCTGTTCGCCAGCGACCTGCTGCGCATGTATCTGCGCTACGCGGAGCGCCAGGGTTGGTCCACCGAACTGCTGGACGAGGAGCCGACCGATCTCGGTGGCATCAAGTCGGCGACGATCGCCGTCCGTTCCCGCCGGCCCGACGATGCGGTGTGGGCGAAGCTGAAATACGAGGGCGGGGTGCACCGGGTGCAGCGCGTACCGGCAACCGAGTCGCAAGGGCGCATCCACACCTCGGCCGCCGGCGTTCTCGTTCTTCCCGAGGCCGAGGAAGTCGAGATCGACATCGATCCGAACGACCTGCGCATCGACGTCTTCCGCTCGTCGGGCCCGGGCGGCCAGAGCGTCAACACGACGGACTCAGCGGTGCGCATCACGCACATCCCGACGGGCACCGTCGTCTCGATGCAGAACGAGAAGAGCCAGCTGCAGAACCGCGAAGCGGGGCTGCGTGTGCTGCGCGCCCGGTTGCTCGCCGCGGCGCAGGAGGAGGCCGACTCGGCCGCGTCGAGCGCCCGCCGCTCGCAGGTCCGCACCGTCGACCGTTCCGAGCGGGTCCGCACCTACAACTTCGCCGAGAATCGGATCAGCGATCATCGGGTTGGCTTCAAGGCGTACAACCTCGATCAGGTTCTCGACGGCGCCCTCGACGATGTCATCGAGGCGCTTCGTCGCGCCGATACCGAAGCGATGCTCGCCGGCGACGAATGATCACCACGCGGGAACTGCTCGGCTCGGGCGCCGAACGACTTGCCGCGGCCGGTATCGGCTCGGCCGCGGTCGATGCGCGCCTGCTGCTCGAGCACTGCCTCGGCGTCAGGCACAACGCGTTGATCCTGGTCGACGACGTCGACACCGCTGCCGCTATGGCGTACGAGGACGCGCTCGGGCGACGCGAGCAACGCGAACCACTGCAGCACATCGTCGGCACGGCTCCGTTCCGATACCTCGACGTCGCCGTCGGCCCTGGCGTCTTCATCCCGCGGCCCGAGACCGAACTGCTCGTCGACGAGATCCTGCCGCACGTCGGCGCTGGCGATGTGGTCGTCGATCTCTGTTCGGGATCGGGCGCGCTGGCGCTCGCGTTGGCCCACGAGGTTCCCGATCTGGATGTCGTGGCGGTCGAATCGGATCCGGAGGCGCTGGTGTGGCTGCGACGGAACGCGACCATGGTGCCGGTCCGGGTCGAGTCGGCCGACGTGACGTCCGGTCCAGTGCTCGCGTCCCTCACCGGCCGTGTCGCTGCAGTCGTGAGCAATCCGCCGTACGTCCCGGCGTCGACCCCCGTCGCGCCGGAGGTCGGCGCCGACCCACCGGTCGCGGTGTTCGCGGGCCCGGACGGCCTGGAGGTGATCCCGTCGGTGATCGACCGCGCGGGCGAGCTGCTGCGATCGGGCGGCGTGCTCGCCATCGAACACGACGAGAGCCACCTCGACGCCGTCCCCGACCTGCTGCTGGCTACCGGTCGGTGGCGGGACGTGCGCTGTGAGCGCGATCTAGCCGGCAGGCCTCGCTACTGCGTGGCGTTCCGCCGTTAGGGCAGGATGGCCGCGTGGCCCTCTTCTACGACTGCGCTGATCCGGCAGTCCGAGCCACCGCGATCTCCGCCGCGGCGCACTGCGTCGCCTCGGGGCAGCTCGTGGTCCTTCCGACCGACACCGTCTACGGGGTCGGTGCCGATGCCTTCGACGCCAGAGCCGTTGCCGACCTGCTCGCCGCCAAGGGTCGAGGCCGCGACATGCCCGTCCCCGTCCTCGTCGGCTCATGGGCCACGATCGAGGGATTGACCAGCGTCGTCGCCGCGCGGACCTGGGATCTCATCGAGGCGTTCTGGCCGGGCGGGCTCACCCTGGTCGTCGAGTACGCACCGTCGCTGAACTGGGATCTCGGTGACACGCGGGGCACGGTCGCCATCCGGATGCCGCTGCACCCCGTTGCCATCGAGCTGCTCGAGGTCACCGGACCGATGGCGGTATCGAGTGCCAACGTCTCGGGTCGTCCACCGGCGGTCACGGCTGCCGACGCGCGCGAGCAGCTCGGCGATTCGGTCGCCGTCTACCTCGACGGCGGTCCCGCAGCCGCCCAGATCGCCTCCACGATCGTTGACGTGACGGCAGAGGTGCCGAAGGTGCTGCGGGCGGGAGCAGTGAGCGTCGACGAGCTGCGTGCCGTGGTCCCTGACCTCGCCGTGGCGCCCGAGCTCGCCGGCTGACATGGCCATCCACCATCCGAGTCTCGAGTACGCGCTCGTCGGATGCGTGGCTGCATCGGGCTCGTTCCTGTTCACCCCGCTCGCGCGCCGCGCCGCGATCGCGTGGGGAGCCGTCGCGCGCCCACGCGACCGTGATGTGCACGCCGTCGCGACGCCGCGGATGGGGGGCGTCGCGCTGCTGTTCGGCCTCGCGCTGGCCTTGTTCGTCGCGGCCCGACTGCCCTCATTGAGCCGCGCGTTCGCCAACGGGCCGGAAATGGCGTGGATCGTGGCGTCGGGGGCCGTCATCTGCTTCATCGGCGTGCTCGACGACCGGTACGAACTCGACTCGCTCACCAAACTGGCCGGCCAGGTGCTCGCGACCGGACTCATGGTGACGATGGGCGGGGTGCAGCTCGCCGAGTTCTACGTCCCCGGCGGCACCGGAACGGTCAGTCTCGGCCGCGACCTCGCGATACCCGTCACGATTCTGCTCACCGTGCTCACCATCAACGCAGTGAACTTCATCGACGGGCTCGACGGACTGGCCGCCGGTGTGTCCGCGATCGGGGCAGGTGCCTTCTTCCTGTTCTCCTACCATCTGGCGCGGAGCGGCTTCCTCGACGTCGCTGCCACCCCGACGCTGCTGACCGCGGCGCTGGCCGGCACCTGCCTCGGCTTCCTGCCGCACAACTTCTCGCCGGCTCGGATCTTCATGGGGGATTCGGGCTCGATGCTGGTGGGGCTGATGTTGTCGGCGGCGGCGGCCACCGCAACCACAAACGCCGACCCGCAGGCGTTCACCGGAGCGCTCGGCTCCCTGCCGCTGGCGCTGCCGCTGCTGATCCCGGTGGCGGTGCTCGCCGTCCCGTTCGTCGACCTGCTGCTCGCCGTGCTGCGTCGGGTCGTCCACGGTCACTCGCCGTTCGCACCGGACAAGCAGCACTTGCACCACCGGCTGCTCGAATTGGGGCACAGCCACCGGCGCGCCGTGCTGTTGCTGTACTTCTGGTCAGCGCTGCTCGCGATCGGCGGTGTCGCGCTGTCGATCTACCGCGGATTCTGGGTGGTCATCATCATGGCGGCGGTCGCGGCCCTCGGCGCGATCGTCTCGCTCGTGCCACGGCTGCGGGGTACCCGTCCTGTCGCACATCCGGGGCTGCGCGGCGGGTGAGTCGGCGAGCGGCCACCAGGCGTGCGCACGCGTCGGGGAGCGCGTCACAGGGCCCATTTCTGCTGTGATAAGTTCATGTTGCGCCGGAAAGACGGGCACTGCGACGACGTCGCTCCGGGCTCTCACAAGTGGGTGATCGTGACTCGCGAAGCGCCCGGATGGTCCACTTTGCTGGGCATGGGAAGCGTGTCCGCCGGGGCTGTTGCGGCGGGCATTGTGCTCGGATGGTGGCTTGACCGGGTATTCGGTACATCTCCCATATTGGTCGTCATCGGAATCGCCCTCGGCATCGTCGGGGGCGTCTGTTACACCGCCGTCCTGTTCAGGCAATACCTCAAGAACTGACTCCGACACATCGAGGGGAGAAATGACCGTGCAGCAGGCCATCGCTCCGCTCGTCGATCCGCGGGCCAACCTGCGTCGATCAACCGTGATCGGCGCGGCACTCGGTGCGATCGCCATCGTGGTCACCTCACTCCAGGGCCATCCGCTGATGGGAATCTTCGGGTGCCTCGGTGTCGCGCTCGGCGCCCTCAACAATCGGATGCTGCAGAAGTCGGTTATCGCCTATGCCACCGACGCGGATGTGACCAAGGCGCGCTTTCGCAATGGTGTGCTGGGCAGGCTGGCGGGCATCACGATCTTCTCGATCGCCATCGCCATGCTCGACCGTCCCGACGGTCTGGGCGTCTTCGCCGGCCTCGCCGTCTTTCAGATCTTGATGCTTGTCGGCGCCGCGATGCCGGTCTTCCGTAGTATGCGGCCGTCCTCATGACGTGTTCGATGGCGACGGGAGTGGTGCTCACGTGAGCGCGCAGGTGCAGGCGATCAACATCACGCCCGGCGAGCACATCCAGTGGCACGTCTTCGGCGTGACGCTCAACGGCGACACCATCACCGGCACGCTCGTCGCCGGCGCGATCATCCTGCTTCTCGGCTTCCTGGTGCGACGCAACGCGAGCACACGGGAGCCCACGAAGCTGCAACTGGTGTTCGAGACCGTCGTCGACGAGGTCGAGAAGCAGGTCGAGAGCTCGATGGGTATCCGGACCGCGCCGTTCGTGGTCCCGATGGCACTCGCCCTCTTCCTCTTCATCCTCATCGCGAACCTCATCGCGATCGTGCCCACCGGCCACCACCCGGAATACGTGCCGCCACCGGCGTCGGACGTGAACCTCACCTACGCGCTGGCGCTGACAGTGATCGGCACGATGCACGTCGTCGGCATTCGTAAGAAGGGGCTCCGCGGCTACTACGGGCACCTCTTCCGCAAGCCGTACCTGCTCATCCCGCTCAACATCGTCGAAGAAGTCATGAAGCCGATCACGCTCGCGCTGCGGCTCTTCGGAAACATCTTCGCCGGAACGATCATGGTGGCGCTGATCGCCTCCATGCCGGCGGTCATCCTGTGGCTGCCGGACATCCTCTGGAAACTCTTCGACGCTCTCATCGGATTGATTCAGGCCTTCATCTTCGGCCTGCTGACCATCCTGTACTTCAGCTCGGTTGCCCCTGCCAAGGAGGGCGCACACCACTGACGATCAGCCCGTCGGCACTCCATCAACATCACGTCGTTCGTCTTGTCAAAGGAATTGAGGAGAAATGGCTAACACTCTCAACCAGGCGATTGAAACTGCGGGCGGTCTCGTCGGCGGTGGCATGGCCCTCGGCGGTGGCGCTGTCGGCGCCGGCATCGGTGACGGTCTGGCGGGTAGCTCGCTGATCCAGGGTGTCGCGCGTCAGCCCGAAGCACAGGGCCAGTTGCAGACACTGTTCTTCCTGACGGTCGGACTGGTCGAGGCCGCGTACTTCATCAACCTGGCCTTCGCCGTCCTGTTCGTCTTCGTTCTCTCCAGCAAGTAAGCGCCGGGCGGACAGGGACTCAACCCCATGGCACACACCACGACCATCGCCTCAGGCAACTTCTTGGTGCCCAACGCGACGTTCATCGCGGAGTTCATCGCGTTCTTGCTGATCCTCGGCATCATCGCGAAGTACATCCTGCCGAGGATCGAAGGCCCGCTGCGCGAGCGGCAGGAGCTGATCAAGAAGCAGGTCGAGGACGCCGACGAGGCCAAGCGCAAACTCGAAGAGGCCGACAAGACGCTGCAGGACGCGTTGCGTGCTGCCCGCGCCGAGGCCGCCGAGATCCGCGAGAACGCCCGGGCCGAGGCCCAGCGCACGATCGAGGAGTTGCGGGCGCAGGCGCAGGAGGAATCGGCCCGCATCATCGCCCGCGGCGAGGAGCAGCTGGCCAGCCAGCGGGGCGCTGTCGTCCGCGAGCTGCGTGCCGAGATCGGCACGTTGGCCGTAGAGCTCGCCGGGAAGATCATCGACCAGCGGCTCGGCGACGACACCCAGGTGGCGGCGACCGTCGACTCGTTCATCGCCGGTCTCGACGCGCAGGACAAGGCAGGTAGCCGGTCGTGATGCAGGCCGCGAGCCGGCAGGCGCTCGCCGAACTCAGAGAACGCCTCGACGGTGTCCTGGGGCGGTTCTCGACTGCCGACGGTCTGACCGGGCTGGCCGGGGAGCTGTACGAGATCACCGACGTGCTCAACAACCAACCGCAACTGCGTCGCAAGCTCGCCGACCCGACGACTCGCGCCGAGCGGCGTGCCGACCTGATCGGTGGACTGCTCGAGGGCAAGGTCAGCGCCAGTGCGCTCACGATCACCCGTGAGGCAGTCGCGCTGCGGTGGTCGAGCGGGTGGGACCTGCTCGACGCCCTGGAGATCACCGCCGACGACGTGCTGCTCGGCGCAGCCGAGCATGCCGGTGCGATCGACGAGGTCGAGGACGAGCTGTTCCGCTTCGGCCGGGTGCTCGACAGCGACTCACGGCTGGCGACTCTGCTCGACGACTTCGCCGCCGCTGCAGACCGGCGGGTAGCCCTCGTCGATCAGCTCGTCGCGGGCAAGGTGCACCCGCTGACGCAGCAGCTGCTCGACCACGCGGTGGTCAGCCAGCGCAAGCGCAGCGTCACTCACGCGATCGACGACCTGCTGCAGCTGTCGGCCGCACGCCGCCGGCGATCGATGGCACGGGTCACGTCGGCCGTTCTCCTCAGTGCTGCGCAGGAGCGGCGCCTCGCCGACAAGCTCAGCGACCTGTACGGACGCCCCATCACGATCAGAACGGCGATCGACCCGTCGGTACTCGGCGGCCTGGTCATCCAGGTTGGTGACGAGGTCATCGACGGCAGCGTCGCCGCGCGGCTGGCGGAGGTCAAGGCAGCGCTCGCGGGGTAGCGCAGACGAGGCAACCCCACCACCACTCGACCACACGAGTCATCAGAACACGACAACTTCACGAACCGACGAACACAGAGGATACGTTTGATGGCAGAGCTGACGATCTCCCCAGATGAGATCCGTAGCGCGATCGAAGGCTACGTCTCGTCCTATTCGCCAGAGGCCTCGCGCGAAGAAGTCGGCGTGGTCGCCGAGACCGGCGACGGCATCGCCCGCGTCGAGGGCCTGCCCGGCGCCATGACCAACGAGCTGCTCGAGTTCGAAGGCGGCACCCTGGGCATCGCGCTCAACCTCGACGTCCGCGAGATCGGCGTCGTGATCCTGGGCAACTCGTCCGCGATCACCGAGGGGCAGCAGGTGCGCCGCACCGGCGAGATCCTTTCGGTGCCCGTCGGCGATGCCTACTTGGGCCGTGTGGTCGACCCGCTGGGGCAGCCCATCGACGGCCAGGGTGAGATCGCGACCACCGACCGCCGTGCGCTCGAACTGCAGGCGCCGTCCGTGGTGCAGCGGCAAGAGGTTCGTGAGCCCATGCTCACCGGCATCAAGGCCATCGACGCCATGACGGCGATCGGCCGGGGGCAGCGTCAGCTGATCATCGGCGACCGGCAGACCGGCAAGAGCACGGTGTGCCTGGACGCGATCATCAACCAGCGCGACAACTGGAAGAGCGGCGATCCCAAGAGGCAGGTGCTCTGCATCTACGTCGCGATCGGGCAGAAGGGCTCGACGATCGCTGCCGCACGCGACACGCTCGAGGAAGCGGGGGCGATGGAGTACACGACCATCGTGGCCGCGCCCGCCTCTGACTCGGCCGGCTTCAAGTACCTCGCGCCGTACACCGGTTCGGCGATCGGCCAGCACTGGATGTATCAGGGCAAGCACGTCCTCATCGTGTTCGACGACCTCACCAAGCAAGCCGAGGCCTACCGCGCGGTGTCGTTGCTGTTGCGCCGCCCGCCGGGTCGTGAGGCATACCCCGGCGACGTCTTCTACTTGCACTCCCGTCTGCTCGAGCGCTGCGCGAAGCTGTCCGAGGATCTCGGCGGCGGCTCGATGACCGGTCTACCTGTCATCGAGACCAAGGGCAACGACGTGTCGGCCTACATCCCGACGAACGTCATCTCGATCACCGACGGTCAGTGCTTCCTCGAGACCGACCTGTTCAACGCGGGCGTCCGCCCCGCCATCAACGTCGGAATCTCGGTGTCGCGTGTCGGTGGCGCGGCCCAGCCGAAGGCCATGCGTGCCGTGTCCGGCCGTCTTCGTGTCGACCTCGCGCAGTACCGCGAGCTCGAGGCTTTCGCCGCGTTCGGGTCCGACCTCGACAAGGCCAGCCAGCAGCAGCTGGCGCGAGGCGCGCGCATGGTGGAACTGCTCAAGCAGCCGGCGGCGTCGCCGTTCCCGGTGGGCCGCGAGATCGTGTCGATCTGGGCGGGCACCAACGGAAAGATGGATGACGTCCCGGTCGAGGACATTCGCCGTTTCGAGAGCGAGCTCCTCGACTATGTGGCCCACACCGAGCCGAAGTTCTTCGACATCCTCGCGAACGCGAAGGCCCTCGAGGACGACATGGTCGCCACGCTGGAGAAGTTGGTCGGCGGCTTCCGCAAGCAGTTCCAGACATCGGCCGGCGACGCCTTGAAGTCCCCGGACGCGAAGAAGGCAGACGCCGGCAAGGCCGACGACAAGGCCGCTGACGCTGACAAGGCCGACGACAAGTCCGACGCCGACAAGTCTGACGCCGACAAGTCCGACGCCGACAACACGGCCGACGAGACCAAGTAAGCATGGGTGCCCAGCTTCGGGTCTACCGGCGCCGAATTCGTTCGGTCCAGTCGACCAAGAAGATCACCAAGGCGATGGAGCTCATCGCCGCATCCCGGATTGCCAAGGCGCAAGCGCGGATGCACGCAGCGCGGCCCTATGCCGAGGAGCTGACCCGCGCACTCGCCGCACTGGGCAAGAACGCCACGTTGCAGCACCCGATGCTCACCGGTGTCGAGTCGCCGCAGCGCACCGGGATCCTGCTCGTCACCAGCGACCGCGGCCTGGCCGGTGGCTACAACGCGAATGTGATCAAGCAGGCGAACGAGCTTGCCTCCCGGCTGCGCAGTGAGGGCAGGGAGGTCGTCTGGTACGTCATCGGGCGAAAGGGAGTCGCGTACTACAACTTCCGACGTGTGACGCTGTCCGGAAGCTGGACCGGCTTCTCCGAGCAGCCGACCTTCCTCGATGCACGAGACGCCACCGAGACCGTCGTCAACGCGTTGACCGCGACGTCGGCGGGGGAGTACCACGGCGAGGCCGGCATCGACGAGCTGTACGTGGTCTACACGCGATTCGTGAACTCGGTGTCACAGACCCCGACGGTCGCGCAGGTCTCTCCCGTGAAGGGCGCTGACGAGGGCGCCCTCGCCGAAACCGACGGCAGCACGGCTGATGCGGGCGAGGAGCGCAAGGCCAGCTACGAGTTCGAGCCTGAGCCGGAGCAACTGATCGCCGCGTTGCTGCCGCGCTACATCAGCGCACGCATCTTCTCCGCACTGCTCGAATCGGCGACGTCGGAATCCGCCGCACGACGCCGTGCGATGAAATCCGCGAGCGACAACGCCACCGAGCTCATCCGCACCTACACCCGGCTCGCCAACCAGGCTCGCCAGGCAGAGATCACCCAGGAAATCAGCGAGATCGTCGGCGGCGCCGATGCTCTCGCCTCCGCAGGAAGCGATGAATAGCCGATGACCACTCTGTTCGACAACGAAACCGCGAACGCCGACACCGAGAACACAACCGGGCGCGTCGTCCGGGTTATCGGTCCCGTCGTCGACGTCGAGTTCGGGCGCAACTCGATCCCCGGACTGTTCAATGCGCTGACCACACAGATCGAGCTCGGTGAGTTGTCCAAGACGCTGACGCTCGAGGTGGCACAGCACATCGGCGACGACATGGTGCGCGCCATCGCTCTGCAGCCCACCGACGGCCTGGTTCGGGGCGCGGAGGTCGTCGATACCGGCGCGCCGATCTCGGTGCCGGTCGGCAACGTCACGCTCGGTCACGTGTTCAACACGTTGGGCGAGCCGCTGGATGTGACTGCTGACGAACTCGACGTCAAGGAACGGTGGTCGATCCACCGCGAGCCGCCGCCGTTCGACCAGCTCGAGAGCAAGACCGAGATGTTCGAGACCGGCATCAAGGTCATCGACCTGCTGACGCCGTACGTGACAGGCGGGAAGATCGGCCTGTTCGGCGGCGCCGGTGTCGGTAAGACGGTGCTGATCCAGGAGATGATCTACCGAGTCGCCGAGAACTTCGGCGGTGTGTCGGTCTTCGCCGGGGTGGGTGAGCGCACCCGCGAGGGCAACGACCTCATCACTGAGATGACCGAGTCCGGCGTGCTCGAGAAGACAGCCCTGGTCTTCGGCCAGATGGACGAGCCGCCGGGTACCCGCCTGCGGGTGGCGCTGTCGGCCCTGACGATGGCCGAGTACTTCCGGGATGTGCAGAAGCAGGACGTGCTGCTGTTCATCGACAACATCTTCCGGTTCACCCAGGCCGGCTCGGAGGTTTCCACGCTGCTCGGCCGGATGCCGTCGGCCGTGGGTTATCAGCCGACCCTGGCCGACGAGATGGGTGAGTTGCAGGAGCGCATCACCTCGACTCGTGGTCACTCGATCACTTCGATGCAGGCGATCTACGTGCCCGCCGACGACATCACCGACCCGGCACCGCACACGACGTTCGCGCATCTGGACGCAACGACCGTGCTGTCCCGCCCCATCTCGGAAAAGGGCATCTACCCCGCTGTCGATCCGCTGGACTCGACCTCGCGCATCCTGGACGCCCAGTACATCGGCCAGGACCACTACGACGTCGCGCAACGAACCAAGCAGATCCTCCAGCGTTACAAGGAGCTGCAGGACATCATCGCGATTCTCGGCATCGATGAACTGTCCGAGGACGACAAGGTGATTGTGCAGCGTGCACGGCGGATCGAGCGCTTCCTGTCGCAGAACACCTTCGTCGCCGAGCAGTTCACCGGCATTCCGGGTTCGTTCGTTCCCGTGTCGGAGACGATCGACGCGTTCAAGCGGCTGGCGAACGGTGATTTCGACAGCTACCCGGAGCAGGC
>DASYGT010000046.1:0-57991 GCA_035999365.1 Jatrophihabitantaceae bacterium | reverse complement strand
GCGCGAAGCTGATCGAGTGGCTCTCGGCGAAGCCGAAGGCCGCGAACGCCTGGACCTTCTCGTAGATGTCGTCGGCCACTGCGCCGGTGATGCCGTTGGCGGCCATCCCGTCATAGAGCCGGATCCGCATCGCGTCGATCTTGTCGCGGGAGCGCTTGGAGCCCATCGCGCGACGCAGCCGGTCGGCCTCGGCCGGGGTGAAGTCGGCGACGGCGACGGCCAGTTGCATCAGCTGCTCCTGGAACAGCGGGACGCCCAGCGTGCGCTTGAGCGGTCCCTCCAGCCGCGGGTGCGCGTAGGTGACGGGCTCCAGGCCGCTGCGCCGGCGGATGTAGGGGTGCACCGAGTCGCCCTGGATCGGGCCGGGCCGGATCAACGCGATCTCGACGGCGAGGTCGTAGAAGTTGCGCGGCTTCAGCCGAGGCAGGGTAGCCATCTGCGCGCGCGACTCCACCTGGAAGACCCCCACCGAGTCCGCGGCGCAGAGCATGTCGTAGACGCAGGACGCCTCCTTCGGGATGGAGTCGAGGTCGTACCGAGTGCCGTGCCACGACTCGACGAGTTCGAAGGTGTACTGCAGCGCCGAGAGCATGCCGAGGCCGAGCAGGTCGAACTTCACCAACCCGATCGATGCGCAGTCGTCCTTGTCCCACTGGAGCACCGTTCGCCCAGGCATCCTGCCCCACTCGACGGGGCAGACCTCGATCACCGGACGGTCGCACATCACCATCCCGCCGGAGTGAATGCCCAGATGGCGCGGTGAGTTTTGAAGTTCGGAAGCCAACTGCACAACAGCGGGCGGTGGGTTGTGGTCAGACTGGGGTGCGTCGACGCTCGGCGACAACAAGTCCGGCGTCCAGTAGTAGCCCAATTCGATTTCTTTGCTCCACGCGTCCTGCTGGCCGGGCGAGTAGCCGAGGGCCTTCGCGACGTCGCGCACCGCCGACTTCGGCCGGTAGGTGATGACGTTCGCCACCTGGGCTGCATGCTCGCGTCCGTGCAGCTCGTAGACGTACTGGATCGCTTCCTCGCGCCGGTCGGACTCGATGTCGAGGTCGATGTCGGGTGGCTCGCCGCGTTCGGGAGCGAGGAAGCGTTCGAACATCAGGTCGTAGTAGACGGCATCGACAGCGGTGATCGACAAGGCGTAACAGACAGCCGAGTTCGCCGCCGAGCCGCGGCCCTGGCAGAGAATGCCCTGCTCGCGGCAGAAGCGGGCAATGTCCCACACCACGAGGAAGTACCCGGGGAAGTGCAGCTCTTCGATGATGGCGAGTTCGTGCTCGATCATCTCGTATGCCTTGCGCTCGTGCGCTTTGCCGGCGAATCGTTCGGCGGCGCCGCGGTAGGTGAGCTCGCGGAGGTACGTCATCTCGGTGTGCCCGGCCGGAACGGGGAACGGCGGCAGATCCGGTGCGATCAGCGCCAGCGGGAACGCGATCTCTGTGCCGAACCGTGCCGAGGCCTCGACGGCACCGGGCCAGCGGGCGAACCGTTCGGCCATTTCGGCGCCCGAACGCAGGTGCTGGCCTGACCATGCCGGCAGCCATCCGTCGATCTCGTCGAGGCTGCTGCGCGCCCGCACGGCTGCCAGTGCCGTGGCGAGCGGCCGGCGAGGGGGCGCGTGGTAGTGCGCGGCCGTCGTAGCGACGATCGGCAGGCCTGCCTCGTCGGCGAGCATCGCCAGTGCGTCGTAGCGCTCATCGGCAAGCGGGTCGAGTTCGTGGATCAGTTCGACGGCAACGTTGTCACGGCCGAACCGATCGACGAGTTCGACGAGCGCACGTCGTGCCGGATCAAGAGCGAACGTTCCGCGAGCAGTGTCGAGTGCTCGCCGCACAGCGCCCTTGCGGCATCCGGTGAGCACGAGCCAGTGGCCGTCGGCAGCGTCGGTGACTTCGTCGATGTCGTGCACCGGTCGCCCCTTGGCTCCGCCGCGTAAGGCTGCCGTGCTGATCGTGCGACACAGGCTGGCGTAGCCGTCGGGATCGCGGGCGAGGGCAAGCAGGTGGGTGCCGGGCGGGTCTGGGGTGCCGACCCGAGCCGCGATCATCCGCTCGGCCTGAGTGAGCGGCATCGCGACGTCGAGTGACAGTTCGGCTCCGAAGCCGGTGGGGAGCCCCAACGCCTCGGCCGCTTCGGCAAAGCGGACGATGCCGTACATGCCGTCGTGGTCGGTCAGGGTCAGCCCGGTGAGGCCGAGGCGCACAGCCTCTTCGGCGAGTTCTTCCGGTGAACTGGCGCCGTCGAGAAAGCTGAACGACGAGTGCGCGTGCAGTTCGGCGTACCCGACAGGAGGGCTGGTGCGTGCGGTGCCACGGAGGAATCCGGCACCGTCATAGGCGGCGCGTTTGCGCGACCACGCCGGGGAATCACCGCCGTCGCCAGGGGGGCGCGAACCGCGCGACGGAGCAGGCGCGGGCCGTCCGGACAGCCGGCGCTCGAGCTCATGCCACGGGATCGGCGGGTTTTGCCAGCCCATCTCACCAGTGTCGAATACCTGTTCGATTTACGCAACCGGCACGCCGAGGTTCTTTACCGGAACGATGTAACGCCCGTCCTTGGGGAACAGCGAGGTCTGCCACTGCGTCGCGCCGACCTGCGCAGTCACGGGAATCATGCCCCAGCCGTAGGACACGAGCGACGAAGCCGACTCCAACGCAGCGCAGCTGTCCTCGGGCACCGTGATGAAGTACCAGGGCGCCGGGCCCCGCCAGAACCACAGCTCGCCCGAGAACTCCAGGTTCATTCGATCATGCTAGGGGCGCCGCCCAACGGTGCGCCCTAGCGCGCTCGACGGGGCGGTGTGAACAGCAGCGCACCTGACGGCCGCGTCGGTGGCGCGGGAGCGCGGCGGTCGCGCCCCGTGCCGGCGTCGTAGGCGTTGGCGTTCCAACCGCCGTACGCCTCGTGGAGTTCGATCTCCGGCCATGTCGTGATGACCGGGGCGGCGTCGGCCCGCCGGCGCATCGTGCGCCTGACCCAGCACGCGGTGGCGACAAGCGCGATGCAGAACGTGATCACCAGGGAGCCAACCATCGTGACCTCCTTGCCCAGCACAACGTACCGCTGGTGCAACAACATCGGTCGATGGCCCAATTCCATGCCGGCGTCCGACCGGATGGGGAACGGTGTTGACCATCGTCGATAGCCTGGTCGGGTTGTGATGTCCATCGTCGACGTGATCGCCCCGAAGCGATTGGGCTCCGCATTCCGGTTGCTACTCGCCTCTTCGTGGCTGAGCAACACTGGTGACGGCATGGCGATCGCCGCTGGACCACTGCTCGTCGCATCCCTCACGCACAATGCGTTCCTGATCGCGTCAGGAGCCTTCCTGCAGTGGCTGGCGCCGCTGCTGTTCGGGCTGCCGGCGGGCGCGCTGTCGGATCGGTTGAACCGCAAACTCATCGTGATCACCGCCGACGTGCTGCGCGTCGTGATCTTGATTGCGATCAGCATCGCGGTGGCCGTCGGGTCTGTCTCGATCGGCCTGGTACTCGCCGGCCTGTTCCTCCTCGGCACCGCGGAGGTGTTCGGCGACAACACGAGCAGCACGCTGTTGCCCATGCTCGTCGCGCGCGAGGATCTCGCCATCGCGAACGCGCGCCTGCAGGTCGGCTTCATCACGGTCAACCAACTGGCCGGGCCACCGATCGGTGCGGCCCTGTTCGCGGCCGGCCGGGCGTGGCCGTTCGTCGGTCAGGCCCTACTCGTGATGTCCGGTGTGCTCATGGTGTCGCGCATTGCGCTCCCCGCTCATGTGCGCGGGGGGACAGGGGAGACGACGGTGCGGCAGGACATTGCCGCGGGGTTTACCTGGGTGCGCCGGCATGCCGCCGTGCGCACGCTCGTGCTGACGATCTTCACGTTCAACATCACCTTCGGTGCGGCATGGTCGGTGCTCGTCCTCTACGCCTCGAGAAGGCTCGACCTCGGCTCGATCGGGTTCGGCCTCATCGCCACCGTGTCCGCGGCCGGCGGTCTGCTCGGCACGACATCCTATGGCTGGATCATCCGCCGGGTCAGCCTCGGCAACATCATGCGGGTCGGGCTGATCATCGAGACGCTGACCCATCTCGGCCTGGCCCTCGCCACCTCCCCGTGGGTCGCCTTGCCGATCTTCTTCGTCTTCGGGGCGCACGCCTTCGTATGGGGCACCACGTCGCTGACGGTGCGGCAACGCGCCGTGCCGCATGACCTGCAGGGGCGGGTGAGCAGTGTGAACACGATCGGGGTGTTCGGCGGCCTGGTCATCGGCTCGGTCATCGGCGGCGCACTCGCCCAGCACTTCGGCATCACCGCCCCGTTCTGGTTCGCCTTCGCGGGATCAGGCGTGTTCGTCTGCGCCATCTGGCGCCAGCTGTCGCACATCGCCTACGACGACGTTCGAGCCGACTGAGCTGGCGACGCTAGGGCGCCGCGGGCTCGGTCACGTTCGCCTTGGTGCGGCGGTGGTTGCGCAACAGGTCGGCGCATCCCACAGCCGCGGCAAGGATGACGAAGCCGAGGGCCGCCAGGATGGCCATGCCGAGTGCGTGGTCGTATCGATCAGCAGTACTTCCCGAGGTGGGAATGCTGGCGAAGAAGACGGCTCCTATGACTGCCTGCCCGACGGCAAGACCCATCCGCTGCGCGGTCTGCAGCACACCCCCCGCCGTGCTGCCGGTGACCGGGTCCACCTCCATCAGGGTCAGTGCCTGGTTGGGCGTGATGATCGCGCCGGAGCCCGCCCCCATCACGAAGAGCGCGGGCGCGAACACCAACGCGACGTCCGCGCTCGGCGCATGTCGCGCAAGCAGTGCCAGCGCGATCGCCCCCGCGCCGAAGGTGATCGTGGCGGCAACGATGAGTGGCCTGCCGATGCGGGTCACCACCCGGCCCGCGAGCGGTGCGGCCACCGCACTGCCCAGCGCATAGGCGGTGACGCCGAGACCCGACTGCAATGCGGTGTAACCAAGGCCCTGCTGGTAATACAGCGAGAGCACGAGCGTCACCCCGGCCATCGCCGGGAAGAAGGTGAGCGCGAGCAGCGCGCCGGCGCTGTACGACGGCACCTGGAACAGGCGCAGGTCGACCAACGGATCGCGCAGCATGCGGGTGAGTCGTCGCTCCCGTCTGACGAACACCGCGAGCAGAACGATCGCCACGACCACCAGCCCGGCGAGGCGACGATCGTGGAGCGCGTCGTACTCGACGGCCGCGAACAGGACGCAGAAGGTGGCGCCGCCGAGCCACGCCGCACCGAGAATGTCGAGCCGGTGCCGCCCGGTCGCTGGATCCTGAGGAAGCAGGCGTCGGGCGAGCAGGATCACTGCTATTCCGACCGGGACGTTGACGAAGAACACCAGCCGCCAGCCGATGTGCTGGCCGCCGAGCGCGATGAGGGCTCCGCCCACGAGCGGCCCGAGAGCGGTCCCGACCCCTACAGTCGTCCCGAGAACGCCGAATGCGCGTCCTCGCTCGTCGCTACGAAACATCTGCTGGACGAGTCCCGAGACCTGAGGGTTGATGAGCCCACCGGCCAGGCCCTGCAGCACTCGCGCCGCAATCAGCACGCCTGCCGTCGGCGACAGGCCGGCCAACATGCTCGTCACAGTGAAGGCGCCGACGCCGACCTGGAACATCCGACGCCTGCCGTGGTCGTCGCCGAGTCGCCCCGCGAGCACGGGAACAAGGCCGAAGGCCAGCGTGTACCCGCTGACCACCCACTGCAGCTGAGAAGGTGTGGAGGCGGTTGCCCGACCGATCGATGGCAGGGCGACGTTGGTGACGCTGACGTCGAGCAGGGTCATGAACAGCGCACTGCAGCACGTGAGCAAGGCTGCCCAGCGGCGCGGGTCAGGTTCGGCGTCCGCAGCCTGGGCCATGATCGAAGCCTAGGCGCCGCACTCGACCTGCAATGGCACCGCGTGACACCGACAACTCGGGTCAGAGCGTGAGGGTGAAGAACGCACTGTGCGGGTCGGGCCGGTAGTCGGCGAACGGCGCGCAGGGGACGAAACCGTGCCGCTCATAGAGTCGGCGCGCGGGCGCGAAGAACTCCTGCGTGCCAGTTTCAAGGTTGAGGCGGCTATAGCCACGGCGGCGAGCTTCCTCGATCACGGTCGTCAGCAATCGGGTCGCCACGCCGCGGCCGCGCGCTGATGGTGATGTGCGCATCGACTTGATCTCGCCCTCCGTCGAGGAGAGTTCCTTCAACGCCGCGCAGCCGAGGACGTCATCGCGTTCCCAGAGCGTCCACACGGTGACGGCCGGGTGAGCCAGCGCAGCGACGTCAAGGGCATGCACACTGTCCCGCGGAGAGGTCGCATGCATGTCCGCGAGGTGCCCGTCCAGAAGTGAGTGGACTTCGGCTCGGGACAGGTCGTCGATCTCGATTCGCTCGGCGGGCTGCACCGACCAATCGTGCCAGCCGACTACTCCATCGGCCGGTGCGCGATGCCGGTCGGTGCGCGCCACGCCGCCAGCCAGCCGCCGACGATCGCGGCGGCGGGCAGTCCGACGACGAGGACGGCCACGTCGAGGTAGGGCGGATGCGCGAGGTAGTTCACCTTGTGCCAGTGCCACGCGACGAGTGCGAGGTACGCGCCCAGCGTGCCGAGCAAGCCACCGAGCAAGCCGAGGGCTCCCGCTGTTGCACTCGTCAACGTGCGTCGGGTACGGCTCGTCGCACCGGTAGCGCTCAACGTCCGCAAGTCGTTCGCCGTCTCGCTGCGGATCAGTCCCACCGTCATGGCCAGCACCCCGAGCGCCACGAGCAGACCGGCAGCGGTCGAGTAGTCACGAAGGTTCTGCAGCGAGTGGTCGGACGCGGTGCGCGTTTCGATGGTCATCCCGATGGCGGCCGCCGCGTGCCGGGCGGTCGTGATCTGCGCCGTCGTCAACGGGTGTGCAGTCTGGACGAGCCAGCCCACCGGCCTCGCGGTCAGGCCGCGCGTGGTGATCAGGTGTGGAGTGATCACGATGCTGGGTGCCGACGAGTACGCGGGCAACCGTCCGTCGATCTGCACCGCGGGCGTAAGGACGTCTCGGTCGGCGCCCCCGTCGATGATCCGGATGTTGGACAGGTCGCCGTGCGTGATGAGGATGTCCGTGCCAGGCCGTATCGCGTCCGAAGGGATGCGATAGAAGTTCAGCAGGGCCGGTGTGGCGACGATCGGGACGCCGAGGAATGAGTACGATTGGGTGGCGACCTGCTTCACCAGTGCGATGTCAAAAAGTCCCGTTCCGCCGCTCGGTAGCTGGGCGCGTGGGTTGGATGCCACCTCGAGCGGCAGTACCGATCTGGTGTGCAGCGAGCCCGCGAGTGAGTCCACGCTCGCCTGCAGGGTGGCGAGCTGTGCGGGCGTCACGGCGGGGCGCCCCTGGGCCTGGGCGATCTTGTCGGGAGCCTGGTTCGGTCCGGGCGCGCCGGCGATCCAGACCGCGAGCTGGTTGGGTGGCAGGTTGCCGTTCGTCGTCGACTTGTCCGCGGCGGCCTGCGCCGAGGCGCTGACCGCAATCGTGGCCGCGATTCCGACGGCCAGGCTTACCGCGGCCAATGCGGCGCCCGAGCGGGCCTGGTACCGCGCCAGGTCACGCAATGCGAGCCGGATAGCGATCGGCGATCGGCGGCCCATCGATGCGAGCGCGCGGATGCCGAGCGGAGCGAGCAGCAACATGCCGACCGCGGTCAGGACGATGCCGGCAACGATGAGCACCGTTCGGCGCTGATGGGCGATGACGAGAAGTACGAAACCCGCGGTCGTGAGCGTGCTGCCCAACGCGGCGAAACGATGTGCCGGCCGGGGCCGAGCCGGACGCCCGGAGAGGGCCGTGACGATGGGCATCCGGGCAATCGCGCGCGCCGGCCACCATGCGGCCAGCACCGCCGTCACCACGGCGAGTACAGGCGCGGCGCCGACGGCCCACCAGTCGAGGTTGAAGGCATCGAAGCGATGGCCGACGACGTGTTCGAACGCCGGGACGAGCGCGAGCCACACGCCGAAACCGATCACCGTTCCGGCGAGCGCTCCGACGACACCGACCGCCGCGCCGTTCGTGACCATCACCAGCCGTACCTGGCGGTCGGTCGCCCCGATGGCACCGATCATGCCGAGGGCGCGCATGCGGCGCTGCGCCATGACGGTGAATCCCGCGACGGACAGCAATCCGACGAAGAGCAGGCCGATTGTCGCGAGCAACAGGACTGCCAGGCTCTGCTGACGGCGCTGCGCCGGCCCGCTCACTCCGGTGGTGCTGATGCCGACCGAATCGCCGGGCGTCCGGAAGCCGGTGAGTTGCGAGTTGCTGGCATTGGTCAGCAGCGTCAATCCGGTCGGTGCTGCGATCTGACCGGGTGCGACGAGCGCGAAATCGTCCTGCAGGTTCTTCGGGTTCTCGACCGTGCCCACGACGTGCGCCGTTCTGCCGTTCACGATCCACGTCGAGCCGACATGCAATCCGAAAGTGGTCGCGACGCCGGATGTGACTGCGACGTCGTTCGGGCCGACCGGCCACTCACCGTTCACCAGGCGCAACATCGGCCGTGCGTAGGTGCTGTTCGGCGACTGATCCCTCAGGTCGACAGTATTGATCGAACCCGGTATCGGGATCGTGGCATGTTCGATGGAGTCCACCGTGCCGAAGGCCTGTCGCGCATGGGCGATGTCCTCATTGGGACGACTGTTCGCCGAGAAGGACACATCGACGCGTGTGTTGGCTGTGCCGAACAACGCCGCATCGGTGCTTTGGACGTTGGTGACGACGCCGAGACCCACGACGGTGGCGGCGACCGCAACGAGGAGCAGCGCGAGGGCGAGCACCTGCTGGCGCCATTCGCGGCGGAACAACCGCCACGCCCAACGGATGAGCGCGCGACGCGCATCGGACCCGCCTGAGCGCGCTGTGACAGGGGTCGGCCGTTCGACGAGGGTCGTCATCGCACCGGGTCTGGTTCGAGCAGTGACTCGGGACCGGCGGGCGTGGTGGTTTGGTCGACCACTCGTCCGTCACGCAGGAAGACCACTCTGTCGGCCCAGGACGCGAGCTGCGCATCGTGCGTGACGACGACGCCGGCAACGCCGCGTTGGCAGATGGTGCGGATCATTCGCATCACGGCCTCGCCATTGGCGGAGTCGAGCGCACCCGAGGGCTCGTCGGCGAGAAGTAGCCGCCGATCGCCGACGACTGCCCGAGCAATGGCGACGCGCTGGCGCTCACCGCCGGACAGTTCGTCGGGAAAGCGGTCGGCGCGCTCGGCCAGCCCCAGTGTCTCGAGCGCTTCGATGCCTGCGATGCGCGCGACCTTGGCGGACACGCCGTCGAGCTCGAGTGGCAGTGCGACATTCTCGCCGGCGGTGAGTCCGGCGAGCAGGTTGAAGTCCTGGAACACGTAGCCGATGGCACGGCGGCGCAGCCGTGCCCTCTCGTTGCGCGACAACGCCGACAGCGGTGTGCCGTCAATGACGACCTCACCGGACGAGGGGTCTTCGAGGCTGCCGGCGATCGTCAGAAGGGTGCTCTTGCCGGAGCCACTCGGCCCCATCACCGCGACCAGTTCGCCGGCCTCGACGCGCAATGACACTCCGCGCAGCGCGTGGGTCTCCGTGGCGTCGGACCCGTACACCTTCGTGACCTCGTTCAGTGCGAGTGTGCTCATCTGGGTGCCCCCACCTGTCGCCGCCGCGCGGGTGCCGCAGCCGGGCGCCCACTCTCCGGAATCGAGCGGCGTAGCCGCCCGTCTGCCGAATCGAGCCATCGGATCACCGAGTCGAGGCGGTACAGCTCGGCGTCGACGACCAGTGCGAGGCTCGTGTCGTCTGGTGCAGAGTCCGCCTTGACGCGCGTCCATTGCTGCATCGACTCGACCAGGTGCCGTCGATGTGTCTGGATGACCTCGTGGACGTCGACCCCGGGCAGGCGTGCGGCCACCAGCACCTTGATGACCAGTTCGTCGCGCGGCGGGGAGCTGACGTCGGGCGGCGTGCGCAACCAGTCGGCCAGCTCCGTCTCGCCCTCGGCGGTGATCCGGAAAGCCTTTTGTGGCCCCGCCGTGTCGGCGTCGTCGTCGGATTCCACCAGCCCGTCACGCTCGAGGCGCTGCAGGGTCGTATAGACCTGCCCGACGTTCAGGGGCCAGACCTCGCCGGTGCGCTCCTCGAACTCCTGTCTGAGCTGCAGGCCGTACTTCGGGCCCTCTTCGAGCAATGCGAGTAGTGCATGTCGGACGCTCACTGGCCAGCCTTCCCGTGACTATACCGAGTATGCTACCGGGTAGAGTCGAGGGCTGACCAGCCCACGCGGATTGTTCACAGCTGTTACCGATCCTCGGCGTTCGGCTACGACCCCCAGCAGAGGCAGAACGGGTGGCCGGCCGGATCGGCGTAAACCTGGAAGCCGGTGCTGGAAGCCGGGTTGCGAGCCGCCTGCAAGAGCACCGCGCCCAGCCCGATGGCGTGCGCGTCGGCGGCCGCGATGTCGTCGACGAACAGGTCGAGATGCATCTGCTGGGGCTGGCCGTGGGGCCACTCGGGGCGCACGTGGTCAGGGGCGAGCTGGATGGCGAGGCGCTCCTGGCCGTCCACGGAAATCGTGTGCCAGTCGTCCTCGGCCTCGACCGTGCCACCGAGCAGGCCGGCCCAGAATGCGCTCTCGGCCGCCATGTCGGCAGCGTCCAAGACGAGCAGTTGCCGCGTGATGATCATGCGTCCAGCTTCGCACGGTGGATGAGGTCACGCCCTGGAAGCGGCGCTCGCGAGGGGCACGAAGTACCGTCGAATCGATGAGGAGGCCGACGATGGCTGCGGAGACCGCGCCGATACACGAGCAAGTGAGCGACACCCTGCACCAGCCCGTGCAAGACCGGCCCGGCCTGTTCGACTTCCCCAACCCGGTGAACGAGTACGCAGCGCGCACTGTTGCGGGCGGCGTGCTGCTGACGAGCATCGTGACCCTTGCACTGAGCCTTGCCGTGGATCACCACTGGCTGTGGCTCACCGCGCCGCTCGCGTACGGCTTCACTGCGCGCGTGCTGACCGGGCCGACGCTCAGCCCGCTGGGCCAGCTGGCGAGCCGCGTCATCGGCCCGCGCATCGGCTCGAAGCCCACGGCGGGGCCGCCCAAGCGTTTCGCCCAGACCATCGGGATGATCGTCACCGTCTCGGCCCTGATCGCCACTGCGTCGGGTTCCTTCGGCCTCGCGCAGGTTCTGCTCGGGCTGATCGTCGTTGCCGCCGCGCTCGAGTCGCTGGCCGGCTACTGCATCGGCTGCACCATCTTCGCCGCCCTGATGCGGCGCGGCTACATCCCTGAGGCGACGTGTGAGGCCTGCGCGAACGTCGGATTGCGGCTGCAGAACGGCTGAGCGCCGCACGTACGACAAGCGACGGCGGGGCAGAGATAGGTTGCCCACGTGCCAGAACGTCCCGTGCTGCTCGTCGTGCACCACACGGCGTCTCCGGCGACCCAGGAGTTGCTCGAAGCGGTACTCGCCGGCACGAAGGCCGACGGCCTCGAGGGCGTCGACGTGCGCGTGCGCCCTGCACTCGCCGCGACGCCCGTGGACGTGCTGGCCGCGGACGGGTTCGTGCTGGGCACCCCGGCGAACATCGGATACATGTCGGGGGCGTTGAAGTACTTCTTCGACAACGTCTACTACCCGTGCCTGACCGCCAAGGTCGGTGCGCCCTACGGCGTTTACGTGCACGGCAACAACGACACGGCTGGTGCGATCCGAGCGATCGAGGCGATCGTCAAGGGGATGGGCTGGGTGCCGGCCCACGAACCCGTCACCGTGATCGGCGCACCGGACACCGTGGCCACCGAGGCGTGCTGGGATCTCGCCGCCACCGTCGCCGCGACGCTGCTCGGCTGACCCGTTCAGTCGTAGATTCCCTCGACCTGCCAGCGGGCATCGGGCATCGAGCACGTGACGAGGTAGGCCCGACCCGAGACGTCAACCAGCTGGCAGCGCACGACGTGCCGGGCCGACTCGGCGCTCCACCATCGTTCGTCCACGGGCCACGGCCCGGCCCAGGACGACACCGCGATCGGTTGCTGCCCGCCGAGCGCGAATCGGGCCGGTGGGTGCGGCACCGCACCGCGCTCGGTGACTACGACGGGGCGTCCCGCTGCGTCGAGCACCTGCGCCGGGCGCGGGGGATCGAGCAGTACCGCCGGCGCCGGTGCCGGCAGCTGTCCCGGCCACGGCTGCTCGGGCGAGCGCAGGGCCACCGGGTCATCGCCCCACGGCACGAGTCGAGTGCGGCTGCGCGGATCGCGGCCGCCGTCGCGTACCGCCGATAGCACCGAGCCGTGCCCGAGCAGCGTCTGTACCCGGGCGAGCGCGCGATGGGCTCGCTCGTCCTCGGCTCCCGAGCCGCCCCACAGCGCCTGCTGATGGACGCCGGTGGGTACCGCCTCGATCGGGACGAGCCGCAGCCGGGTCACACCGCCCGTCGGTCTGCGGGGACCGCCGAGCCATCCCTCGAGCTGCCATCGGATGCGGTCGAGGACGTCGACGGTGGAGAGCACGCCGCTGTGCCGCCAGCGCCGGACGGTCTCTTCACCGTTGTCGCTCAGGGCCTGCAGCTCGAGGCAGGTGCACGCCAGCCCGTGCGCGGCAAGATCCATGACGAACTGCTCGGCGATACCCCGGGCGCTGAAGGCCACCGTGTCGACCCGATCGACGGGCGGCTCGAGATCGAGGGTGAGGGTGAACTCGACCGGCGGCCGCCGCGCCGCGACCGGCCGTGCGTCGTGCCCACCCGCCTGCCGATGTGCCCATGCACCGTCCGGACCGAAGCGGGCAAGCACATCGCGAGACGGCAGGTCGGCAAAGGCGCCGAGGGTACGCACCCCTAGCCGCTTCAGCAGATCGATCAGTGGCGAGCCGCCGGACGGGTCGAGGGTCTCGATCGGCAGGTCGGCGAGGAACGCCGGTGCGGCACCGGCATCGACGACGACGCCCCGGCGCGCAGCTTGCTCGGCGGCGAAGGCGCCGTCGGCAATACCGATGAGCAGGTCGGTGCCGTGCGGCAGCTCGCCGACGGCACGCGACAAGGCATGCAGCACGCCGGTCTCGCTGCCGAAGTATCGCGTCGGGCCGCGAACCCCGATCGCGGCGAGTCCCGGCCGGGTGATCTCGACACCGGGGGCGATCGCCTCGAGTGCCGCGACAACCGGTTCGAACAGCCGGGCCTCAGCGGCCTCGTTGCGGGCGAGCACTGTCAGCTCGGGGCATCGGGCCTGTGCTTCCCGGCGCCGCAGCCCGCGGCTCACACCGCTCAGCCGCGCCACGTGTGAGCAGGCGACGACGCGGTTGGCTGTGACGACTGCGACGGGTGTGTCGGTGTCGATACCGGCATCAAGGCGAGCCGCTGTCACCGGCCAGTCCGGGCACCAGACCGCGATCATGCGCATGGGTCATCCGGCAAGATCGACGACGGGAGCCAGCGGCTCGACCCCACCCACGCCGCCGCCGTGCGCCGGCAACCACAGCGCCACCGACCGGGGCCGAGCCGCAGAGCCGCGCCCCTCGGCCGAGACTTCGATACGGCGCGCCTGCAGCCGGCCGCTGCCGGCCCCGATGCCCGTCCACTCGCCGGCCCGGGCTGCGAGCCGCACCTCGGCACCGGGCCAGGACTGGGCTGCCGTCAGGTATGCGACGAGCACGGCGTCACGGGTACGGGCGCGCGCGGCCAACCGCCGGACGTCGCCCGGGGGCAGGCCCCGGCCCGGCGGCCGCACCGCGACGACGTCGACGGCGTCGAGTAGCGCACCGACCGCAGTCGTCCAGCCCGAACCCGGCGCGGGCACGATGGCCAGCCGGGGGAGCGCGATGCCGTACTCGGCTGCGGCTTCGGCACTGATGACCGGGAAGCCGACGAGGGCGCACCAGGCGCCGTCGGCCGATGCGGCACCGAGCAGGGCGAGCAGCAGGGAGAGTGATCCTGCGACGCTGACCGTGCTGCCGCGGCGCAGGCCGTCTGGCAGTAGGCCGGTCAGCGCCGCCGAGACCGGCAGGGGTGGTGGCGGCGCGCCGCGGCGTCCCAGGTCGACGGCGGCGGAGCCATCGGGCCTGCGGATCGCGACATCGAGCATGTGCTCATCATCGAACACATGTTCGAACTAGTCAATCGCGCGTTCCGGCCCTCGCACGACGTGAATCGCGAGCCGATCGGTTGTTCTGTGACGAATGTCTGGACGATGAGCGGAGCACGCAGCAGAGTGGGAAGGGACCTCGGGGAGGTACCCATGGAGCCCAGCACTCGGATCCCCACCCGGATCCCCGGCGAGCTGATGGATCTGCGCCGTCGCCGAGCGGAGTTGCGCGAGTCGATGGGTCTGCTCGAGGACGCGCTCGCTGCACCAGCCGGGGGTGGTGCGGTCCAGTGGGGTGAACGCGTCCACGATGCCGTTGCCGATCTGAGCGACGACTTCATCGACCACATCGTCGTCACCGAGGGCCCTGACGGGCTGCATCACGCGATCCTGTCGGGAGCGCTGCGCCTGACGAACGCTGTCACGGCATTGGCCGCCGAACACCCCAACATCACGGCAGAGATCGCAGCGCTCTCCGCGGCTACCGAAGAACCGGTCGATGCAGATCGGGTCGAGGCCGTCCGGGAACGCGCGACGCATCTGCTCGGGCATCTTGCGCGGCACCGTCAACGCGGTGCGGACCTGATCTACGAGGCGTACCAGACCGACATCGGCGGCGGGGACTGACCGCCCACGCTGACAGGGTCGGTCACTCGGCGAGTTCGATGTCCAGGTCGACGTCGCGGGCGTGCGTCTTGTCCGGATGCAGGAACACGAACCGCTTGTAGCCCCAGAATCGGAACCCGGTTCCGATCACGATGGTGGCCAGGTTGACGACGTTCATCACGACATGGTCGTCGCGCTGATTCAGCGGGTAGGCGAACAACGCCAGGATCAGTTCTGAGATGACGAGCACGACGAGGTTGATGCCGAAGAAGAACGACGTCTCGCGGCCGAGACTGGTGCGCGCTCGATGTGAGAACGACAGATGGCGATTGCCGAAATATGCGAATGTCGTCGCCACGATCGTCGACACGCACTTCGCCTTGAGCGTGCCGTGGTGGTACAGCAGGTTGAAAAGGCCGAGGTCGATCACGAGGCTGATCGCCCCGATGGCGCCGAACGCGGCGACCTCTTTCAGCAGGATGCGCCAAGAGCTGCGCAGGTGGGAGCGCAGTGAGTCGAATCCGGAGGGGGCGGTCATGGCTGCGTCGAGCCTACCCATCGCGGCGGCACCGTTCGGCCGGGATGAGCTGTGAACGGCGGCCGTTAGGCTCGCGGCGTGGACGCGCGAACCGGGTTGCCCGTCGTCGGCATGGTCGGCGCCGGACAGCTTGCCCGTATGACACAACAGGCGGCGATAGCGCTCGGGCAGTCGCTGCACGTGCTCGCCGAGTCCGGTGACGACGGCGCGGCCCTCGTCACCGCCGATGTGATGATCGGCGACTACCGTTCGCTCGCTGATCTACGGGCCTTCGCGGCCGGCTGCGACGTTGTGACCTTCGATCACGAGCACGTACCCAACGAGCACATCGCGGCGCTGGCGGCGGACGGAGTCGCGGTGTATCCCGGCGCTGACGCACTGCGATATGCCCAGGACAAGGCCGTGATGCGGCGCCGGCTCAGTGACCTCGAGATTCCCGTTCCCGAGTGGATCGATCTGGGCGTCGACGATCAGGCCACCACCCTCACTGCATTCGGCGACAGGGTCGGCTGGCCGCTCGTGCTCAAGGCGGCACGCGGCGGCTACGACGGCAAGGGTGTCTGGGTGGTGGATTCTCTGGCGCAAGCCCTCGCTGTGGCGGAGTCCGCTGCTGCCGCCGGCACCGCCTTGATCGCGGAGGAGAAGGTCGCGATCGTCCGCGAGTTGGCCGCCGATCTCGCGCGCTCGCCGTTCGGTCAGGGGGCGGCGTGGCCAGTCGTCGAGACCGTCCAGGCCGACGGGATCTGCGTCGAGGTCATCGCGCCCGCACCGGACCTGTCCGAAGAGCTGGCCGATGAGGCACAGCAGATCGCTCTGACCTTGGCACGCGAGCTCGGCGTCGTCGGCGTCCTCGCCGTCGAGATGTTCGAGCTGGCGGCTTCGGACGCCCGGCCCACCGGTGCCTTCAGCGGGCGGCTGCTGGTCAACGAACTCGCGATGCGCCCGCACAACTCAGCGCATTGGACGATCGAAGGCGCACGCACCTCGCAGTTCGAACAGCATCTGCGCGCCGTCCTGGACTACCCGCTGGGAACGACATCGGTCACGGCCCCCGTCACCGTGATGGCCAACCTGCTCGCCGGGCCCGACGACGTCGTCCCGAAGGGCATCGATGAACGCGTTCACCACTGCCTGGCCGCATGGCCCGACGTGAAGATTCACCTGTACGGCAAGGGGTTCCGGCCCGGCCGCAAGGTCGGACACGTGACAGCTCTCGGGCACGATCTGGCTACGGTGCGCGACCGCGCCCGGGCAGCCGCCGACTATCTCGCGAACGGAGACGGACATGGCTGATCAGCCCCTGGTGGGCGTCATCATGGGCAGTGACTCGGATTGGTCAGTCATGTCGGCGGCGGCCGAGGCGCTCGCCGAGTTCCGCGTCGCGCACGAGGTACGGGTGGTGTCGGCACATCGCACGCCGCTCGGCATGGCTGACTACGCACAGTCGGCGGCCGGACGAGGCATCAAGGTGATCATCGCTGGAGCCGGAGGTGCGGCACACCTACCGGGGATGGTGGCATCGCTGACCCCGCTGCCCGTCATCGGCGTGCCGGTTCCGCTGAAGTACCTCGACGGTATGGATTCGCTGCTGTCGATCGTCCAGATGCCCTCGGGTGTTCCGGTCGCGACGGTGTCTATCGGTGGTGCGCGCAACGCGGGACTGCTCGCGGTGCGGATACTCGCGACGTCCGATGCCGCGCTCATCGCGGCGATGGGCGACTTCCAGAGCGCCCTGGGCGACGCCGCCCGCGCGAAGGACGAGGCGCTGCAGACCGAGATCGGTACCTAGGGCCGGCCGAGGGCGCGGTAGTGCCAGCCCGCCGCACGCCAGGCCACGGGATCCAGCACGTTGCGCCCGTCGACCAGGTTGCGATGCCGCACGATTTTGCCGACCTCATCCGGCTGCATCGCGCGGAACTCGTCCCATTCGGTCAGCAGCAGGATCACGTCGGCGTCGGTGAGCGCCGCGGTGAGCGACGGCACGTACGTCAGCTCCGGATGTACCCGGCGCGCATTCTCGATCGCCTCCGGGTCGTACACCACGACGACACCGCCGCGGCGGCCGATGGACGCCGCTACGTCCAAGGCCGGCGAGTCACGGACGTCGTCGGAGTTGGGCTTGAAGGCGGCGCCCAGCACCGCGACGTGCTTCCCCTCGAAGGATCCGTCGACCATCTCCAGGCCGAGATCAACGGTGCGTTCGCGCCGCCGCCGGTTGATCGAATCGACCTCGTGCAGGAAGGAGACGGCCTGGTCGACTCCGAGCTCCTCGGCCCGGGCGATGAAGGCACGGATGTCCTTGGGCAGGCAGCCGCCTCCGAATCCGAGCCCGGCAGAGAGGAAGCGGCGACCGATTCGGGCGTCGTGGCCGATCGCCTCGGCCAGCTGTGTCACGTCGGCTCCGGTGACCTCGCACACCTCGGCCATGGCGTTGATGAACGAGATCTTGGTGGCCAGGAACGAGTTCGCGGCCACCTTGACGAGTTCCGCAGTGGCGAAGTCGGTGACGATCACCGGCGTGCCTGCGGTGATCACCGGCTCGCAGGCTGCCCGCAATTGCGCTTCGGCCCACTCGGTGTGCACGCCGAAGACGAGCCGGTCGGGGTTGAGCGTGTCCTGGACGGCGAGCCCCTCCCGAAGGAACTCGGGGCTCCACGCAAGTTCGACATCCTTGCACGGCGCGAGATCGAGCAGCAGCTTCTCCATGCGCACCGCCGTTCCCGCGGGAACCGTCGACTTTCCGACGACAAGCACCTTGCGCGTCAGGTGGGGTGCCAGCGAGGCGAAGGCCGACTCGACGTAGGAGACGTCCGCCGCCAGCGAGCCCTTGCGCTGCGGCGTCCCGACACAGACGAAGTGCACGTCGGCGAATTCGGCTGCCTCGGCGAAGGAGGTGGTGAACCGCAGCCGCCCGCCGTTGACGTGCTTGTCGAGCAACTCGGGCAGCCCGGGCTCGTAGAAGGGCACCTCGCCACGGCGGAGGCGTTCGATCTTGGTTTCGTCGACATCGAGCCCGATCACGTCGAAGCCGAGCTCGACCATGCAGATCGCGTGTGTGGCACCGAGGTATCCAGTACCGATCACGGACAGGCGGGGCCGCCCGTGCTCTTCGAGTGCCACCAGCTTCCCCTTTTGGCGCCGTGCCGATGTAAGGGCCGAGGCTATCGCGCGCACTCCCCGGTCAGCCTGTTCGATCGTCTGGTAGTCATGGTTTATGGCGCAGAGCACACCCGAATCGACGACGGCATTGCGAAACCGCCCCGCCTGGGGCGCGCTCGCGCGGCATCACGAGCAGATCGCCGGGGTGCACCTGCGGGAGCTGTTCGCGCAGGATGCCGGGCGCGGCGAGCGCCTGACCGCCGACGCGGTCGGCATCTATCTGGACTATTCGAAGAATCGCGTCACCGACGAGACGATCGATCTGCTCCTGCAGCTCGCCGAACAATCTGGGCTGCGTGAGCGTATCGACGCCATGTTCGCGGGCGAAAAGATCAACGTGACCGAGGACCGCGCGGTACTTCACGTGGCCCTGCGTGCACCGAAGGGCGATCGGATCGCCGTCGACGGTATCGATGTCGTGCCGGCCGTCCGCGAGGTTCTCGCCCGCATGGGGGAGTTCGCTGACAAGCTGCGCCGCGGGCAGTGGCTCGGCCATACCGGTCGGCCGATCCGCAATATCGTGAATATCGGAATCGGCGGGTCCGACCTGGGACCGGTCATGGCATACGAGGCGTTGCGCCATTACAGCGACCGCGATCTCACGTTTCGCTTCGTGTCCAATGTCGATGGCACCGACTTCGCCGAAGCGACACGCGACCTCGATCCCGCGCAGACCCTGTTCATCGTGTCGTCGAAGACCTTCACGACCCTCGAGACGATGACGAACGCGAGCACGGCCCGCACGTGGGTGCTCGACACGCTGGGCGACCGTTCGGCGATCGCGCGCCACTTCGTCGCGGTGTCGACGAATGCCGAGGCAGTCGAAGCGTTCGGTATCGACGTCATGAACATGTTCGGCTTCTGGGACTGGGTCGGCGGCCGCTACTCCATGGACTCGGCGATCGGGCTCTCGACGATGATCGCCATCGGGCCTGATGCCTTCGACGAGATGCTCAGTGGCTTCCACGCGATGGACAAGCACTTCCGGACGGCACCGTTCGAGCAGAACCTGCCAGTGCTTCTGGGTCTGCTGACGGTCTGGTACGCCGACTTCTTCCGAACGCAGACACAGGCCGTGTTGCCGTACGAGCAGTACCTGAAGCGCTTTCCCGCGTATCTGCAGCAGCTCACGATGGAGTCCAACGGCAAGCACGTCACCCTCGACGGCACCGCGGTCGATTACGCGACGTCGCCCGTCTACTGGGGCGAGCCGGGGACGAACGGCCAGCACAGCTTCTATCAGCTCATCCACCAGGGAACCGAGCTGATCCCGGTGGACTTCATCGGCTTTGCGAAGTCGCTGAACCCGTTGCCCGCGGCTGACGGCGCGAGTCACCACGACCTGCTCAATGCGAATGTCTTCGCTCAGGGGGAAGCGCTCGCGTTCGGGAAGACGGCCGAGGAGGTTGCGGCCGAGGGCATGCCCGGGTGGTTGGTGCCGCATCGGGTGTTCGAGGGCAACCGTCCGTCGAACACGATGCTGCTGGAACGCCTCACGCCCTACGCACTCGGCACGCTCGTAGCGCTCTACGAACACAGCGTCTTCGTGCAGGGCACCGTGTGGCGCATCAACTCCTTCGACCAGTGGGGCGTCGAGCTCGGCAAGGTTCTCGCCAAACGCGTTGCTGCCGAACTCAGCTCCGACGACGACCCCGATCTGCAGCACGACAGCTCGACCAACGCACTCATCCGCCACTATCGCGCCGCCCGCTGAGGGCAACGGCTAAGGAGCAAGGACATGCAGCTCGGAATGATCGGCCTGGGTCGGATGGGCGCCAACATCCTGCGCCGAGTGATGCGTGACGGCCACACCGCGGTCGCGTACGACACCAGCGCCGACTCGGTGGCCGCGCTCGAGAAGGACGGCGCCATCGGGGCGCGCACATTGGAGGAGTTCGTCGCCAAGCTCGACAAGCCGCGCGTCGCCTGGGTGATGATTCCGGCCGGCATCACCGAGCAGGTGGTCGAGCAGGTCGCCGGGTTGATGGAGCCCGGCGACATCATCATCGACGGCGGCAACTCCCACTACCGCGACGACATCGACCGCGCCGCCGCACTGGCGTCGAAGGGGATTCATTACGTGGACGTCGGGACGAGCGGTGGCGTCTTCGGACTGGACCGGGGCTACTGCCTGATGATCGGTGGGGAAGACGACATCGTCGAGCACCTCGACCCGATCTTCCGAAGCGTCGCGCCCGGAGTGGACGCTGCCACCCGCACGCCTGGCCGTACCGGCGAACCATCGCGTGAGGAGCAGGGCTATCTGCACTGCGGTCCGAACGGCGCGGGGCACTTCGTGAAGATGGTCCACAACGGCATCGAGTACGGGATGATGGCCGCGTACGCCGAGGGTCTCAACGTGCTGCATCACGCCAACGCCGGCAAGCAGGAGCAGGAACACTCGGCCGAGGTCGCACCGATCCAGCAGCCCCAGTACTACCAGTACGACCTCGACATCGCGAAGGTCGCCGAGGTGTGGCGACGTGGCTCGGTCGTAGCCTCCTGGCTGCTCGACCTGACCGCACACGCGCTGTCGACCAACCCCACGCTGGATGGGCTCGCCGGACGTGTATCGGACTCGGGTGAGGGGCGGTGGACGGTCAAGGCCGCCATCGACGAGGGTGTTCCGACGCCGGTGCTGTCCGCTGCGCTGTTCGCGCGGTTCAGCAGCCGCGGTGAGGCGCTGTACGCCGACAAGCTGCTCTCGGCGATGCGCAAGGAGTTCGGCGGCCACGTCGAACTCCCGACCGGCGAGTAGTCCCCGGGCTAGACCGGATGTTCGGCCTTGCCCGCCGCCCATTCGGTGTGGAACGCCCCGTCGCGATCGATACGCCGATAGGTGTGCGCTCCGAAGTTGTCGCGTAGACCCTGGACGAGCGCGGCGGGCAGCCGGTCGCGCCGCAGTCCGTCGTAGTAGGCGAGTGAGGACGAGAACGCCGGAGTCGGGATTCCAGCCGTCGCCGCCTGGGCGACCACGCGCCGCCACGAATCGACACCTGAGCGCACGGCATCGGCGAAGTACGGCGCGACGAGCAGGCTTGCCAGCGTCGCGTCGTCGTCGTATGCCTCTCGGATTCGGTTCAGGAAGCGCGCCCGTATGATGCAGCCGCCGCGCCAGATCGTTGCCATCGCGCCGCGATCGATGTCCCAGCCGTACTCGGCGCTGCCGGCCGCGATGTGGTCGAAGCCCTGCGCGTACGCCACGACCTTCGACGCGTAGAGCGCACGGCGTACGTCCTCGACGAAGGTGTCCCGGTCGGAGATGTCGAGGTTCTGCACCGCGCTGCCGAAAGCTGTGCGGGCGGCGTGGCGCTGCTCGGGGTGAGCAGACAGCGCACGCGCGAAGGTGGCTTCGGCGATCCCCGTGATCGGCACACCGAGATCCAACGCACTCTGCACGGTCCAGCGGCCGGTGCCCTTCTGCTCGGCCTCGTCGACCACGATGTCGACGAACGGCTGGCCGGTCGCGGCGTCGACGTGCGAGAGCACCTGCGCGGTGATCTCGACGAGGAACGACTCGAGATCACCCTCGTTCCAGCCGCTGAAGATCTCGCCGATCTCGGCCGGCGTCGTGGACAGGCCGTGCCGCAGGAGGTCGTACGCCTCGGAGATCAGCTGCATGTCGGCGTACTCGATGCCGTTGTGCACCATCTTGACGAAGTGGCCGGCGGCGTCCGGACCGACGTGCACGCAGCACGGTGTGCCGTCGACCTGCGCGGCGATCGATTCGAAGATCGGCCCGAGCTTCGCGTAGGACTCGGCCGAGCCGCCCGGCATGATCGACGGCCCGAGCAGCGCACCCTCCTCGCCGCCGGAAACGCCGCAGCCGACGAAGTGGATGTCGCGTTCGCGTAGGGCCGCCTCGCGCCGACGAGTGTCGAGGAAATGCGCGTTGCCGCAGTCGATGATGATGTCACCGTCGTCGAGCAGCGGCACAAGTTCGTCGATCACGGCGTCGGTGGGATCGCCGGCCTTGACCATGGCGATCACCGCACGTGGACGTTCGAGGCTGGCAACGAAATCGTTCATCGATTCACTCGGAACGAAGCTGCCCTCCGCACCATGTTCCTGCACCAGACTGCGCGTGCGCTCGGGGCTGCGGTTGTGTAGCGCCACCGTGTAGCCGTGCCGGGCCAGGTTGCGCGCCAGGTTGCGGCCCATGACGGCCAGCCCCGTGACACCGATCTGCGCTGTTGCGTCCACCATGAGCTCAACCTAGTGCGCGTGCCAGAGTGTCCGGATGGAGATCTGGGTGAACCCGGCCTGCTCGAAATGCCGCGTCGCGCTGAGCACGCTGGACGACGCCGGTGTCGAGTACACCGTGCGCCGCTACCTGGACGACCCGCCGACCGCAGCCGAACTCGTCGAGGTGCTCGATCGGCTCGGACTCGAACCCTGGGACATCACCCGACTCGCCGAGGCAACCGCTACCGAGCTAGGGCTGGCGACATGGCCGAAGAACCCGGCCGATCGCGGCCGATGGATCGAGGCGCTCGCCGCCCATCCGGTGCTGATCCAGCGACCGATCGTCACGGCCGACGACGGGACGACGGTCGTGGGGCGCAGCGCCGATCAGCTGCGCCGCATACTGCCCGGCTGAGATGCGGGCGCTCGGATGCCGGGCGTTCAGCTGATGTCGAGGCCCGGGTAGAGCGGGTTCGCGTCGAGCAGTTCGGCCGCCGCGGAGTGCGTCTTCGCGGCGACGCCGTCGGCGATGGTGTACTTCGCCTTGGACGACCCCCCCGACGGCGCTGCCGCAGGTGTGGTTGCGGCGAGAACGTCGACGATCAACTCGGCTACCCGGTCGAAGTCGTCCGGGCCGAAACCTCGTGAGGTCAACGCCGGAGTGCCGATCCGGACGCCGGATGTGTACCAGGCGCCGTTCGGGTCGCGCGGAACCGCATTGCGGTTCGTCACGATGCCGGAATCGAGCAGCGCGGACTCGGCCTGCCGGCCGGTGAGGCCGAACGAGGACACGTCGATCAGAACGAGGTGGTTTTCGGTGCCGCCGGTGACCAGCTGCGCACCGCGCTTCATCAAAGAGTCAGCGAGCGCGACCGCGTTCGATGCGACGTTCTGTGCGTAGGTCGCGAATTCCGGCTGCCGGGCTTCGGCCAGTGCCACCGCCTTCGCGGCCATGACCTGCCCGAGCGGGCCGCCCAGCACCATCGGGCAACCGCGGTCGACGGCATCGGCGTACTCAGGCTGGCAGAGCACCATGCCTCCGCGCGGCCCACGCAGCGATTTGTGCGTGGTCGTCGTGGTCACGTGCGCGTGCGGGACCGGGTCGTACTCGCCGGTGAACACCTTGCCGGCAACCAGACCGGCGAAGTGCGCCATGTCGACCATCAGGGTGGCGCCCACCTCGTCGGCGATCTCGCGCATCTTGGCAAAGTTGATCTTGCGTGGATACGCCGAGTAGCCCGCGATGATGATGAGGGGACGGAACTCCTTGGCGTGCTGCCGCACGACCTCGTAGTCGAGTAGCCCCGTCTCGGGAGCGGTGCCGTAGGACGACTGATGGAACATCTTGCCGCTGATGTTGGGGCGGAAGCCGTGCGTGAGGTGGCCGCCGGCGTCCAGCGACATGCCGAGGGCGCGCTGATTGCCGAGCGCCTTGCGCAGCTGCTCCCAGTCGTCGTCGCTCAGGTCGTTGACGTGCTTGGCCCCCGCCTTCTCCAGCGCGGGCGACTCGATCCGATGGGCGAGAATTGCCCAGAACGCGACGAGGTTCGCGTCGATGCCGGAGTGAGGCTGCACATAGGCGTGCGGCGCGCCGAAGAGCGCGGTGGCGTGATCGGCTGCGAGCTGCTCGACGGTGTCGATGTTCTGGCACCCGGCGTAGAACCGGTGACCGATCGTGCCCTCGGCGTACTTGTCCGACAGCCAGTTGCCCATCGTGAGCAGCACTGCGGGCGAGGCGTAGTTCTCGCTGGCGATGAGCTTCAGGGAGGCGCGCTGGTCGGTGAGTTCGCTGCGAATCGCCGCGGCGATCTTGGGCTCGACCGCACTGATCACATCGAGAGCGTTGCGGTAGGCGGCCGATGCGGTCGCGGCGTCGAAGGGCTGGGACATGGAGCTAACCCTAGGTCACTGAAACTAGTTGGGCGTCCTACCATCTCGGTATGGGCATGGGGAATCCGGCATTCGACAGGTACCGACTCAGTGACGAGCAGCAGCTGCTGCGGGCAGCCGTCCGCGAACTTGCCGACGACAAGATCGCGCCGCGCGCGGCCGACATCGACGAGAGCAGCGAGTTTCCCTGGGACGTGCACGCCGAGCTGGTGCGCGCCGGGTTCCACGCGGTGCACCTGCCCGAGCAGTACGGCGGCGCCGGGGCGGACGCCATCTCGGCGTGCATCGTCATCGAGGAGATCGCGCGGGCCTGCGCGTCGTCATCGCTGATCCCGGCAGTCAACAAGCTGGGCACCCAACCGGTGATCCTGTCCGGGTCGGAGGAGCTGAAGAAGGAGGTGCTCTCTCCCGTGGCTGCCGGCGAGGCGATGTTCAGCTACGCATTGTCCGAACGGGAGGCCGGTTCCGACGCCGCGTCGATGCGCACGCGCGCCGTCCTCGACGGCGATCACTGGGTCCTCAACGGCACGAAGTGCTGGATCACCAATGCGGGAGTGTCGACGTACTACACCGTGATGGCGGTGACCGACCCGGACAAGCGCGCCAACGGAATTTCGGCGTTCGTCGTGCATAAGGACGACCCGGGGTTCTCCGTGGGCGCCAAGGAGCGCAAGCTCGGCATCAAGGGTTCCCCGACCTGCGAGATCTACTTCGAGGACTGCACCATTCCCGCAGGCCGCGTCGTCGGTGAGCCGGGCACCGGCTTCAAGACCGCGCTGCGCACCCTCGACCACACCCGGCTGGCGATCGGCGCGCAAGCCCTCGGCATCGCGCAGGGGGCCTTCGACGCCTCCGTGGCCTACACCAAACAGCGGCACCAGTTCGGGCGCGCGGTCAGCGACTTCCAGGGCGTCCAGTTCATGCTCGCCGACATGGCAATGCGCATCGAGGCGGCGCGACACCTGGTGTACGCGGCGGCCGCTCGTGCCGAGCGCGACGAGCCGGGGCTGGCATTCACGTCTTCGGCCGCCAAGGTGTTCGCCTCCGACACCGCGATGTCGGTGACCACCGACGCCGTCCAGCTCTTCGGCGGCGCCGGCTACACGCGTGACTTCCCGGTCGAGCGGATGATGCGCGATGCCAAGATCACCCAGATCTACGAGGGGACGAACCAGATCAACCGGATCGTGATGGCGCGCAACCTGCTCAGCTGACGGGTGGGCCCGCAGCGCTAACGCGCCGTCGGATTGCCTGACGGCCGCCGAGCCGCCATCCTCATCACACTGGTTCCAGCTCGGCAGGCGAGACCTGCCGCGACAGTCTGGGTGTTCCCGTGGTGCTGAGATCACGGCGGTCCGTGCCGCTCGCGGTACTGGCGACGGCAGTCGTCGGCGGCACGCTGCTCTGGTCCGGTGCCTTCGGCGGCTTGTCCCACCCTTCCCATGTTCCCGGCGCGTTCCCACGAACGGTGACAACCGGCCCGGGAACGTCCGCAGCGAGCAGTGCCACTCGTCAGGCAACGGCGTCGTCCCGGCCCGGGGGCGGGCACGGCTCCGGGCCGGCGGCCGAGTCCGGTGGCGGTGGAGCTGGCGCGTCCGCTGCCGGCGACCCGACAGGGCCGAATGCACCGGTAGTGGGCGACGAGGTCAAGCCAGTGATACGCGGGTTGATCGACCGGCAGGGACCACCGGCGAAGCAGGATCTGTCCGCGGTGCATGCGTACGTCGTCAAGGTGAACTGGGCCGATCTGCAACCGACTGCCTTCGGTCCGATCGCCGCTGACAACGCGATCGACAAGGCGATCGCCCGCGTGCGCGAATCGGACTACGCGGCGCTCGGAATGGCGTTGAAGCTGCGCGTCTTCGCCGGTATCGGAGCACCCGAGTGGGCCAAGACACTCGACGGGCCAGCCGTGCCCTACATCGACAACCAGCCGGGTGCGTCGGTGGCAGGCGGCACGATCGGCCGGTTCTGGACCGCGAACTTCGGCCGGGCGTACGCGGATCTGCAGAGCAAGCTCGCCGCTCGCTACGACCTGGTGCCGCAGGTCCGCGAGATCACCGTGTCGCGCTGCTCAACGATCTTCGACGAGCCATTCGCGCGCCAGTTCGGCGACGCGGCGAATGTCTCCGCTCTCCTTAATGCGGGCTACACCAGCGCGGCCGACGAGAAGTGCATCGTCGACAGCATCGCTGCGCACGAGGTCTGGCGGCACACCACCTCTGATGTCGCCTTCGGCCCCTTCCCCGTCATCGCCGATCCCGGCGGGCAGCATGACATCGGCTTCACCGAGTCGGTGATGAGCACCTGCCGCACCATGCTCGGAGTTCGGTGCGGGTTGCAGAACAACTCGCTGTCCAGTGACAAGCTCGCCGACGCCACCTTCCAGCAGCTGTACCACCGGATGACGCAGCTCGGCCCGACGATCGTCCTGCAGACCGCATCCCGGGGGCGGATCGGAGACGCAGCGAGCGTCCTCGCCGCAGCAGTCACGATCGGCGCCAACGCCGTCGAGCTGCCGGCGGGCTATACCGGCTGGGCGTTGGCGCTGTTGCAGCAGACGAACCAGGAGCTGGCGACGAACCCAACCGGCTGAGCAGGACACGGTAGGGGAGTCGGCAGCGCGTACCCGGTGTGTGCGTAGGTGGGCTCGATACCCTGCTGGGATGCCCACGCAGCCGAGGACCGTGCGCGCCGCCGCCGCCCGAGACGCGTGGCCCGAGGTCGCCGTCATCATGGTGGTGCGCAACGAGCGCCGGCATCTCGCGGAGACCGTGACGAGCGTTCTCGGTCAGGACTACCCCGGTGCGCTCGAGGTGGTCATCGCGGTGGGGCCGTCGTCTGACGGCACGGAGCGCGTCGCGGCCGAGCTCGCCCAGCGGCATCCCGCCGTGCGGGTCGTGAGCAATCCCACCGGCCGCACACCGAACGGGCTCAACAGCGCGATCGCCGCGACGAGCGCGCCGATCGTCGCGCGGGCCGACGGGCATGCGCTGCTTCCGGACGGTTATCTCAAGCGTGCCGTCGAACTGCTCGTCGAGACCGGCGCCGTCAATGTCGGTGGGGTGATGGCGGCCGAGGGCACGACACCGTTCCAGCGCGCCGTTGCTGCGGCGATGTCCTCCCCCTTCGGCGTAGGCGGCGGTCGATTCCACTACGGCGGCGAGGCGGGTCCGGCAGACACCGTCTACCTCGGCGTGTTCCGCCGCGATGCGCTCCTTGCGGCGAACGGCTATGACGAGCGGTTCACGCGCGCGCAGGACTGGGAGCTGAACCACCGGCTGCGTAGCGCGGGGGGCAAGGTCTGGTTCGCGCCGGAGTTGCGAGTCACCTACCGGCCCCGGCATTCGTTGCGTGCGCTCGGGCGGCAGTACCGCGACTACGGACGGTGGCGGCGCGCCGTCATGCGACGGCACCCTGACTCGGTGCGGTGGACCTACCTCGTACCGCCCGCCACGGTGACCGGTGTTGCTGTCGGCGTCGCGGTCGCGGCGACGGGACGGCGTGCGGGGCTGCTCGCACCCGCGGCGTACGCGATCGCCAATCTCCTCGCGTCCGGCATCGTCGGGCGACGCCTGCCGCGCAACGAGGCGGCCCGGCTGCCCGCGATCTTCGCGACGATGCACTTCAGCTGGGGCTGGGGCTTCCTGACCAGCCGCGCGCGAATCGAGGACGGCGCCTAGCCCGTTCCGCCGGTCAGACGTCGCTCAGATCCTCGGCGGATGACAGGAACTCCTCGCCTGCGGCGCGCTGTTCGGCTCTCTGCTCGAGCAGTTCATCGTCGTCGCCGGGACCGAGGCGGTCGACGGCCGCGTGGGCATCGGCCAGATCGACGAGCCGGTCGACCGCCATGCGGAACAGCGTCATCGAGTCGGTGTGGGGTGCACCGAGGAGGTAGGTCCGGACCTCGGAGCGCCGCCCGCGCAGCGGGTCGTCCGCGCGCGCTGCCGCGAGTCCGTCGGCCAGGCCGGATGCGTGCGGCCCGATCAGGTATGCCGCACCCGCAGAGGGGTTGCGGTCGCGGAACTGCGCATCGGGCAGTGCGCCACCGTTGCTCACGAAATAGGGCTTCTCCGAGCGCAGGTAATCCGAGACGACGCTGGAGATGTCGCTGATCAGAGCGTCGGACTCGTTGAAGCAGTCGTACAGCGTGCGTTCGCCGCTCACCGAAACATGCTGTGGTCCGGCTGCCGCCATCATGGCGACGATCTCGTCGCTGACCTGCTGTGCGCGTCGCTTGACCGTTCCGGTGAGCGGGTGCGGCTTGTAGATGATGCGCACGCCTTCGGTGGCGAGCAGCGTCGACACGATCTCGCGCCCCATGGGGATCAGCGATGACTGATGCGGGTCTTCCGTCCAGCCCTCCCAGGTCGGCGCGTACAACACGGTGAACGGTGCATCCGCGAGACGTGCCGAAGCCCCCTCGATGGCATCGAGCTGTGGTCGGCCGACCAAGACGATCTCGTCGGCTCGCACACCGACCTCGGCGCGGAGGTAGCGCTGGCGGCCGGCCTCGCCCGCGACCCATACCTGGTCGTACACCTTGGCGAAGGGGTTGAAACTGGCCGTCTTGTCGCTGTCGCCATGCCCGATGAAGGCGCTCTTGATCGCGGGCAACCGCAGGAGGTGGATGTTCTTGCCGACGTTCGCGACGTACAGCGCCGCACGGACGGTGGGCAGCGGGAAGTTCATGAAGTCGACCGCCGACGGCATGCACAACACCGGAACGGTTGTGGCCTTGACGTCGTCGAGGTACTTGTTCTCGCGCAGGACCACCAAGGTCGGGCGGTCGAGGCGCTCCATCGTCTCGAGCCACATGTTCACCTGATACACCGCCTCGACGTCACCCGAGAAGTAGAGGACGACGGTGGGGCTCAGGGCAGCGATCGCGCCGTGCAGCGCCTCGAGACGATCGGCATCGCCGCCGAGCCGCGAGAGTGCGAGAGCCTGGGGAACCAACGCGGCCGCAAACAGCAGGGCCGCCGCAACGCTGAGCACTGCGGCCGCGGAGACGAGATCGTAGGTGTGCGCAACGAACGCCCATCCGAGCGCGGCGACGAGGAAGAGGTCGGTGTGCAGCACGAGGTCGGTGCCACGCTCCATCAGCAGTTCGGGCGGCGGCGGAGGCAGCACCTCGCCCGGCACCGCAAGGTTTCGCGACTCGAACTGACGATTGCGCCGGTAGTTGATGTAGAGCCGCAGTCCGAGGAACAGCACGTGCACGCCGTGATGGGCCACGATCATCGCGACGAGCAGCACCTCGGTCAGGCGGCTGAGCTCTCCCGTGCGGAGAAGGAAGACCAGCACCAGGATGTCGCGGTAGAAGAAGCGCCACGAGCTTCCCGCGCCGATCCGCCCGAGGCCGCCGAGCAGCTGCTCGTTCTCGGTGCGGCGAAGCAGGTAGTCGGCGACGTACAGAGCGAGCGAGCAGAACAGCACCGCCCCGAGGGAGTGGTCGAGGGCGCCGACGGCGAGGCCGAGGATCAGCAGAAGGATTGCCGCGCACAGCAGAACCGGATAAGAACGCCTCACTTCGGGCCGCCGGCGCTCTGTGCCTCCGTTTCCGCCTGGGCTTCGGCCACCGCCTCAGCCACGCGATCGGGCTCGGAGACGATCTGCTCCGTGGGCGTGCGGCGAACGTCGACCACATGCCCGGTCAGGTGCGAGGCGAGCACATCGAGCACGGTCGAGGCCACCGCCTCGCTTTCGAGCAGCGTGCCCTCGGGCTCGTCGCCGAACGCGTGCAAGCGCATCGGAGTGCGCGTCCGCTCGGGATTGATGACATTGACGTGCACTCCGTCGGCCGACCACTCGTCGGCGAGCGCCTGGGCAAGATTGACGACGGCTGCCTTCGTCGATGAATACATCACGTAGTCGGCACGGCCACGCGTGTACGAGCTCGACGTGAACAGCACGAGGTGCCCACCCGACTCACGAAGGTAGGGAAGGGCGGCACGAGCGACTGTCACCGGCCCGAGGTAGTTGACGCGCAGTTGCTGCATGACTTGCTCGTCGTCCATCTCGTTCAGCCGGCCCTTAGCCAGCTGCGCAGCGCTCAGCACGATCGCGTCGATCTTCCCTGTCTCTGCTGCGACCTGCGCGAGCGCGGCTGCCACCTCTGCCGCGTTCTCGACGTGGGTGCCCGTCGTCGATCGGCTGAACGAGAAGACGCGGGCACCGACATTGCTCGCCTGTTCGACGACGTCCTTGCCGATGCCGTAGCTGCCACCGAACACCACGACTGTCTTGCCCCGCAGGTAACGCTGCAGGTACTCCGGAGTGCGCGCCGTCGCGAGATTGGAACCGAGCTGGAACAGCTTGTCGGCGATGAAGAGGTCGATCGGATACGTGACCTTCATGTTCTGCTCGTCGCCGGGGACGACGTAGATGGGCACCTCAGGCAGGTAGCGCAACACGACCCCGCAGTCGTCGGTGGCCCGGAAGTCCGGATCGTCGGCGGCCAGTGCGTACGCCTGACGGATCGTCGACAGGCGGAAACCCTGCGGCGTCTGCCCGCGCCTGAGCCGGCTGCGTTCCGGGATCTCGATGATGCGCTCGTCGTCGTCGACGCGGACGATCGTGTCGGCTGAGCTGATGGCGACATCGACGGCTTCATAGTGCCGCAACGCGGTGATGCAAGCCTGCACGACGCGATGCGGCAGCAGCGGGCGCACGGCATCGTGGAACAGGACGTTGCACTCCTCGTCGCCGAGAGCCTCCAACGCCACGCGGGTCGAGGCGTTGCGGTCGGTTCCACCGGCAAGGATCCGGGTCAGCTTGGGGCGCTCCTCGGGATCGAGCAGCAGCTCCTCGGCCTCGGGAACGAAGTCGGCCGTCATGACGACGAGGATCTCGTCGACCTCGGCGCAGTCGTGCAGCGCCTCGATGGTGTGTTCGATGATCGTGCGGCCGGCCACCTTGAGCAGCTGTTTCGGCAGATCCAGTCCGACCCGCGAGCCGGTGCCACCGGCGAGCACCACGGCAACCGTGCGCAGACGTTCGGTGCTGGGGTTCGGGCCGGGCTGCATCCAGTCTCCGTGAGAGGCGTCGGGCCGGGCCCGGCCGACGCCGGTGTGGTCGTCGACGAGCATGACCGGCTGCAAAGGCTCGACTCTACCGGACCTCCCGATAGGCTGCGGCCGTGCCGAATCCGCCCTCCGTGCGCCGATGAGCAGCGCAATCTCTCGCCGCGTCCGGCGCGCCGGCGGGCGATTGATCCGGCGGTGGGGGCTGCTTCCCGAGGGCGATCCGGACGGCCTCGGCGACGACGACGCGTTGCGCGGGCAGTCGCTGCCGTTCCGGGTGATGGTCTATTTCCCGGACACCTCGGCGAATCTCTACCAGCTGCGGCAGTGGTACTCGCCCCTTCGCCGGCTCGACGAGCGGCACCGCGTCGGGATCGTCTGCCTCGACAGCCGTACTGCCGCGACGATTCGTCGCGAGTCTCGACTGCCCGTCATCTGCGCGGGCCGGGTGGCCACGCTCGAGGACCTCGTGTCGCACAGCGATGTGGCGCTCGCGCTGTATGTCAATCACAACGTGCGCAACTTGCACCCGCTGCGCTTTGCGACGATGCTGCACGCCTACCTCGGACACGGCGAGAGCGACAAGATCGCATCGGCGAGCAATCAGGTGAAGGCCTACGACTTCGTGCTGCTCGCCGGCGAGACGGCCCGCGACAGGTTGGCACGCGCGCTGATGCGATACGACGTCGACAAGCACGTGCGCCTTGTCGGTCGCCCCCAGCTCGACGCTGCGAATGATGATGGTGGTGCGGCAAGCGCAACACGGGTGCCGTCGACGCGCGCGACGGTCGTGTACGCACCGACGTGGGAGGGCGCGCAACCGAGCATGGCCTACAGCTCCGTTCGCTCGCACGGCTCGGCGCTGCTTCAGTCGCTGCTCGAGTCGGGTGAGTTCCGCGTCGTGTACCGGCCGCACCCGCGCACGGGAGCGAACGACGGTGCGTTCAGCACTGCCGATCGCGAACTGCGCGCCGCCGTGCAGCAGCGCCACAACCGCGAACCCGAGATCGGGCACGTCGTGGACACGAGCGCGGTGTGGGATCCGAGCCACGACGACGCCGACATCCTCGTCACGGATATCTCGGCCGTCGCCGGCGACTGGATGACGAGTGGCAAGCCGCTGCTCGTCACGGTTCCGTCGAGCCCGGCGGCATCGGTCGACGACGACTCGGTGCTCAACGCGGTGACTGTGATCCGGGCAGAGGACGCCGGACGCACGGCAGAACTCGTACGCCGTGAGTTGTTGGGCAGCGACGCCGAGCGGCGCCGCGTCTGGGTGTCGCGTGCGTTCGGGGATCTGAGCGCCGGCGTGGCCACCTCGCGATTCCTGTCCGTGTGCGAGGAACTGATCGCCCTGCGCGGCGACGAACTCGCGGCCCGTCAAGCGCGGCTGCCCGGCGGCTCGCCGTGACCGGGACGCCCGAGTTCACGCGTCCGCTGCGCCCGACGATCGCTGAATTGCGGGAGGTCACGCAGCCGGCGTCCGTACGCGGAAGGCGAACGGCCGAGCACTGGACCGGCGACCTGTACATGCGACACATCTCTCCCTACGTGACGCGCCTGTTGCTGCCCACCGGTATCAGCGCGAACGGCGTGACCTGGCTGATGATCGTCAGCGGCTGGCTGGCATCGGCAGCGTTGCTGATCAATGGCATCGCAGGTCCGGTCCTCGCCGTGCTGGCCACGCAACTGCAGATGATGTGGGACGCCTGCGACGGCGAGGTGGCACGGTGGCGCGGCACGTCCAGCCCGGCCGGCATCTTTCTCGACAAGGTCGGTCATTACAGCGTCGAGACGTTCATCGCGCTGGCTCTGGGAGTGCGGGCTGCCGGCGGCCCGCGTGAGGTCACGCACCACCTGGGCTGGATGACGCTCGCCGCACTGCTCGCGTGGCTGTTGTGCCTGAACAAGGCGCTCAACGACATGGTGCGCGCAGCCCGTGCCGCCGCCGGTGTGGCGCCGCTCCCCGACACTGCCGCCGTGAGTACGCCGCGGTCGGGAGGGTTGGCCGTGCTGCGCAGCGCGGCGCGCTTCGTGCCGTTCCACCGCATCTACCACTCCATCGAGCTGACGCTCGTGATCCTGGCAGTCGCAATCGTCGACGCGGTGCGCGGCGATCTTGCCGGCACACATGTGTTGCTGGCGGCACTGGTGCCCCTCGCGGCGCTGTCCGTGCTCGGGCACTTCGTCGCGATCATCGCCTCTGATCGGGTCCGCGCGGCGTGACCCCGTCATACGGGGTCGTCGTGCTGACCCAGGGCACCCGGCCGGCGGAGCTGGAGCGTGGGCTGCGCAGCGTGCTCGCTCAGACGGGAGTCGATCTCGACGTCGTCGTCGTCGGCAACGGCTGGACACCCAGTGGTTTGCCCGAGGGCGTGCGCCCGATCGCGCTGCCTGAGAACCTCGGCATTCCGGCCGGGCGGAATGCGGGCGTCCCGCACGTCCACGGCGACTTGCTCTTCTTCCTCGACGACGACGCAGCACTCGCGGCGCCCGATACCTTGGCGCGGATGGCGCGGCTGTTCGCCGAGCAGCCAGATCTCGGACTTGTCCAGCCCCGTGTCGTCGACCCGCAAGGGGCACCGGCGCCGAGGCGCTGGACACCGCGATTGCGAGTGGGCGACCCCGCCCGGTCGAGCGATGTCACCGCGCTGTGGGAGGGCGCGATCGCCATGCGCCGAGAACTCTTCGACCGCATCGGGGGGTGGGCCGGCGAGTTCTTCTACGCGCACGAGGGCATCGACCTGGCATGGGCGGTCTGGGATGCCGGCTATCGCGCCCGCTACTGCGGCGAGATCGAGGTGTGGCATCCGGTGATCCAGCCGACCCGGCATGCCGACTACTACCGCCTGTCGGCCCGCAACCGGGTGTTCGTCGCGCGCCGCCGGCTGCCTGGCGTGCTCGCGTTCCTGTACCTGGGTGTGTGGAGCCTGCTCACCGTGGCCCGGGTGCGCAACGCAGCGGCGCTGCGCGAGTCATGGCGCGGCGCGGTCGAGGGGATGCGGTCGGATCCGGGCCCGCGCCGGCCCATGTCGTGGCGCACCGTGCTGCGCATGACCCGTGCCGGGCGGCCGCCCGTCATCTGAGCGAGCAGATCACACGGGCAGCAGGGATTCGACGTGGGCGGCGATCTCCAGTGCGCTGGTCGCGGCGGGCGAGGGCGCATTGAGGACGTGCACAGCGCGGCCGTCGGACTCGATGAGGAAGTCGTCGACGAGCGATCCGTCGCGCAGGATCGCCTGGGCGCGCACCCCCGCCGCCGCCGGGACGAGATCGTCGTCCTGGACGTCTGGGACGAGCGCTCGCAGGCTCTCGGCGAAGCGATGCTTGGACAACGACCGGGCGATCTCGGCCGTCCCGGCCTTGGCGTGCCGCGAGGCGAGGCGCCAGAAGCCCGGGTAGGTCAGGGTGCCGGCCAGCTCACCGGGACGAACCGTGCGCCAGTCGTACCCCTCGCGAGCCAGCGCGAGCACCGCGTTCGGACCGGCGTGCACGCCGCCGTGGATCATGCGCGTGAGGTGGACACCGAGGAAGGGGAAGAGCGGGTCAGGCACCGGGTACACGAGGCCCTTGACCAGGTGGTGCTTGTCGGCGCGCAACTCGTAGTACTCGCCGCGGAAGGGGACGATGCGCGCAGTAGGCGTGCGGCCACCGAGGCGCGCGACGCGATCGCTGTAGAGGCCAGCACAGTTGATGACGACGTCCGCCTCGATGTCGCCGTTCGTCGTCTCGACAGCCGTCGCGAGCTGGAACTCGTGCAGTCCGACGACTCGGGTGGACAGCCGCAGGTCGGCACCATGATCGCGCAGCCGCCGCACCAGGGCGTCGCACACGCCGCGGTAGTCGATGATGCCGGTCTCGGGCACGTACAGGGCGGCGACGCAGGCGACGAAGGGCTCGATCTCGCGGGCCTGTTCGGCGCTCAGCTCTCGCACCGCAAGGCCGTTCTGCCTGCCACGCTCGGCGAGCACGCGCAGCTGATCGAGCTGGTCGGTCGTCGAGGCCACGACGAGCTTGCCGCACTGTTCGAAGGCGACGCCCTCGTCGGCGGCGAACTTGGCCATCGACTCGGCGCCGCGCCGGCACATCAGCGCCTTCTTGCTGCCCGGCTTGTAGTACAGCCCGGAGTGCACGACGCCGCTGTTTCGGCCCGTCTGGTGCTGCGCCCAGGTGGGCTCCTTCTCCAGGACCGTGACCTGGGCCTGGGGGCGCTCCGTGGCGATGCGATCGGCGATCGCGAGGCCCACGATGCCGGCGCCGATGACCACGTAGCGGGTTGGGCTCGGCACGGTAACGCTCCTCGCTCGGTGGGGACGGTCAGGTCCGGCACGGGTGATGATCCCGGCCCGGCCGCATACGGGCGCAGCTCTGCTTGGCCGGAGCACAGGGCATCAGGCATTAGACTAGACCCGCGCTCCGGCGCATTCCGGGGCCTGTTTCGCCCGTAATTGCGGCGCTGCGTAGGTCACCTGCGCCGGGCACGGCCCGCACGCCGAGCCGCGTCCGAGCACAGTCGATCGTGTCCGATCTGTCTGGTCCAAGGAGTCATATGCCCGAGTCCATCGCGCTGGGTCAGCCGACCTTCGGTCCGGAGGAGCTCGCCGCCGTCGCCGCCGTTCTCGACTCCGGCTGGGTGGCCGGTCAGGGACCCACGGCGCGGGAGTTCGAGGAGCGCTTCGCCAGCCTGTGCGGCACAGTCGGCGCCCTCACCGTGAACAACTGCACAGCCGGTCTACACCTCGCGATCCTTGCCCTCGGTGCAGCGGAGGGCGACGAGGTCATCGTCGCCGACTACACCTTCCCGGCGACCGGACACGCGGTGCTCTACACCGGCGCGACCCCGGTGTTCGCCGACGTCCGTCCCGACATCTGGACGGTCGACCCGGCCTCCGTCGAGGCCGCGATCACCCCGCGCACCGTCGGCATCATCGCAGTCGACGCCTTCGGGCAACCGGCTGACTACGACGAGCTACGCGCAATCGCCGACAAGCGCGGCCTGTGGCTGCTCGAAGATGCAGCCTGCTCAGCAGGCGCCACCTACAAGGGGCGTCCCGCGGGCAGCCTCGCCGATGCCGCTTGCTTCTCCTTCCACGGCCGCAAGGGCATCACGTCCGGCGAGGGCGGTGCGATCACCAGCGACAACGAGGCCCTGCTCGCGAAGGCACGCAAGCAGCACTTCTTCGGTATCGAGAGTGCCTTCGCCCGCGCCGGTTCCACGGATCTGCCGGTTCCGGTGTTCGACGAGATCGGCTGGAACTACAAGCTGTCCGAGATCGCCGCGGCCGTGGTGTCGGCGCAGCTGACCAAGCTGCCGACATTGCTAGCTGCGCGCCGCAGGGCCGCGGCGGGATATGCAGATCTGCTCGGCGACCTCGCCGAGGTGCAGCTGCCCGTCGAGCTGCCGGACCGGCAGACGGTCTGGCAGTCCTACGTGCTGACCCTTGCGCCGGACGCAGATCGCGGCCAGATCGCAGCGGAGCTTCGCGGCCGCGGCATCCAGTGCAATATCGGCACGTACGCCTCGCACGTACAGCCGCTGTACGGCAAGACGAACGACTGCCCGGTGTCCGCGGACATCTTCCGTCGTCATCTCGCCATCCCGATGCACGCCAACCTGTCCGACGCGCAGGTCGAGACGGTCGCCAAGGCCGTTCGTGAAGCCGTCACCAGCACGAGCTGAAAGCAACGACGACATCACCCCGACCCGACATCATCCCGACACGAGGAGCATGACCGCATGACCCAGCCGAAGACCGTCTTCTTCACCGGGGGTGCCGGCTTCATCGGCATGCACGTGATCCCGATGCTGCTCGAGCGCGGCTACCACGTCCGCCTGTTCGACAACATGTTCCGCGGCGACCGGGAGAAGGTCGCCGCGCTGGAGGCCACCGGAAAGGTCGAGCTCATCGACCAGGACGTCCGTTACGGCGGCGCAGTGCACCAGGCCATGAAGGGCTGCGAGTCAGTCATCCACTTCGCCGCGGTGAGCATCAACAAGAGCCAGGCCGACCCGTACGAGAGCATGGACATCAACATGATCGGCGAACACAACGTGTTCGCCGCTGCCGCCGATCACGGAGTGCGTCGCCTCGTGTTCGCCTCCAGCGCCTCGGTCTACGGCGATCCCGAGAAGATCCCGATGCACGAGGACGACAAGCTCAGCCCCCTCACGCCGTACTGCATCAGCAAGCGGGCGGGGGAGGACCTCCTCGGCTTCTACCAGCGACGCAACAACCTGTCGTGGATCGCGCTGCGCTTCTTCAACGTCTACGGAGAGGGGCAGAAGACCACGGCCTATTACACGTCGGTCATCAACCACTTCGTCGCCCGGCTGAAGAACGGCGAGGCGCCGGTCATCGACGGCAAGGGTGAGCAGTCCATGGACTTCATCCACGTCCACGACATCGCCCGCGCGACTGTGATGGCGCTGGAGTCCGAGCGCGACAACATGCCGATCAACGTCGGCACGGGCATCGACACCTCGGTCGCCAAGCTGGCGCGGGTGCTCATCGACGCGGTCGGCGTCGACGTCGAACCGCAGTTCAATCCTCGCGACGTCCTCGTCTCGCGCCGCGCCGCCGACACCACGCGCGCACGTGAGGTGCTCGGCTTCGAGCCGACGATCACGGTCGAAGAGGGCATGACGAACCTGGTGAAGGCGTCACTGGCGTGACCCTCGATCCAGGCTCGGCTGCCTGGGCCGCATGTCACGGCTTCCCGGCCAACCCGTACAACCCGCATGCCTGGATCGTGGGTGAGCCGGTGATCGGTGCAGGCACCTGGATCGGTGCCTTCACCGTCATCGACGGATCGGGTGGCCTGACGATCGGTACGGGCTGCGATATCAGCGCGGGCGCGCAGATCTATACCCACTCGTCGATGAAGCGGTGCGTGTCCGGGCGCCAGTACGAGAGCGTCGACCGGGCCCCGACCACGATCGGCGACCGCGTGTTCATCGGCGCCAACGCCGTGGTGAACATGGGCGTGACGGTCGGCGCCGAGGCGGTCGTGGCCGCGGGTGCCGTGGTGACGACAGACGTCGCGTCGCGCACCGTCGTTGCCGGCGTACCCGCGCGCCCGATCGGCCGCGTGGTCGTCGACGGCGCTGACGTCACGATCGTCCGCTTCGGGTCGGAGGCGACGGGCTGATGCGCATCCTTGTCGTCAACAACTTCTACCCGCCGCGGGTGGGTGGCAGTGCGCACCTGTCCGACGCGCTGGCCCGCGGTTACGCCCGCGCCGGCCATGAGGTAGTCGTGCTGACCGCCGCCTACAAGGACGCCCCCGCCGAGGAGGAGCTCGAACCGCGGCTGCGGGTCGTCCGGCTGCCCGCAGCGGCGATCCCGCAGACCCGCCTTTCCGTGAGCTTCGACCTCGCCTTCACGCTGCGCCCCTCGCTGCGCAAGCGGGTGACGCAGTTGCTGGACGAGTTCCGGCCGGACGTGATCCACCAGCACGGCCAGTTCTTCGACCTGACCTGGTCGACGGGCCGCTGGGCGCGCAAGAAGGGCGTCCCCACGCTGTTGTCGGTGCACACGCGGCTGGAGAACCCGAAGGCCCACTATCACGGTGTTTTCCGCTGGCTCGACGCCACGGTCGTCAAGCCGATCATGCGACGGAACCGTCCGCGGATCGTCGTGATGGACATCCAGATGGACGAGTACATCAAGCATCGCTATCGCCGCGCGTACTCCGGGCTGGAATACATCCCGGTCGGCGTGGACATGAATCGCATGGTCGGCGGCGACGGTGATGCGGTGCGCCGGCGCCATGACCTCGGGTCCGCCCCGGTGATCGTCTCCCTCGGACACGTCATCCCGCTGCGCGATCGCATCGCGCTGGTCGAGGCGCTGCCGAAGGTGCTCGAAGCGGTTCCGGATGCCAAGCTCGTCGTGGTCGGCCACGTCTACTACGACGTGTTCCAGCGCCGGGCGGCGGAGCTGGAAGTGGCCGGCTCGGTGCTTTCCGTCGGGGCGGTGCCGAAGCAGGAGGTGCCCGACTATCTGGCCGCGGCCACCGTCGAGGCACACGATCTGCAGGGCTACGGCATGGGCACGGCCACCCTTGAGGGGATGGCTGCCGGTGTGCCGGTCGTCGTCGCGGTACGGCCGGACAACTTCCCGGGAATCGACCTGGTCAGCGGCGGCAACTGCGTGCTCGTCCGCCAGGGGGATGCCGACGAGCTCGCCGAAGCGCTCGTCGGCCTGCTGCGTGATCCCGCGGCCAGCGCGCGGATCGGTGCCGCCGGGCGGGTGCTCGTCGAGCAGAACTTCTCGCTCGACGTGGTGCTCGACAAGCACCTGCGCGTGCTCGAGGAGATGGTCAGCGGCAGCTGACCTGGTCAGCCGGCGTGGCCGGTTGCGCTCGCGCGGACCTGCTGCAGCAGCCGGTGCGGGGGCAGGATCGTCGCGCGCTCCTCGTCGGCGTCGGCGCCGCCGGAGATGATGTCGAGGAAGCGGTCGAGTTGCGCCGCGAGCGGTTCGCGTGAGGACACCAAAGTGGGGATCTCGATGATCGTCTGCTGCTTGTAGCTCAGACCATCCGGGCTGGCCTCGTTCAGCACGTGCCGGTAGATCGTCACTGCGTTGCGCAGCATGTCCACCTCGACCAGGCGGGTGTTCTCGGCGATCGTGAAGCCGCGAACCTTGCGCTGGCTGAAGCGGCTTGCCGACAGGTTGGCCACCATGCCGTCGGGAAAGACGAGCATGGCTTCGGCGACGTCTTCAGAGCCCTCGGGCGAGTCGGCGTGAACGTAGCCGAACATGCCCCGCACCGCCGACGGCATCGCGCCGCCGGCAAGGCGCAGTACGCCGTCGAGATCGTGGATCAGCAGGTCCGATGACACACCCGTGCGGATGCGCGCGACGTACGGCGAGTGCCGCACGGTCGTCACGTGGCGGGGCTCCTCCACCAGGCTGACCGCCGTCATGATCGCCGGGTTGTACCGCTCGAGCAGGCCGCACATGAGCGGCACGTCCTTGTCGCTCGAGATCTGGACGAGCTCCTCGGCGTCGGCGAGGTCGTGAGCCAGCGGCTTTTCCATGAGCAGCGGCAGCCCGCGGTCGAGCACCTGCTTGCCCAGTGCGTGGTGCGCCTCGGTGGCCGCGGCGATCACTACCGCATCGACGTCCACAACCCCGTCGAGCTCAGGAACCCACGTCGCTCCGAAGCGTTCGGCGACGGGGTTGCCGGTGCTCTGCTGCGGCTCGACGACGTAGGCGAGCTCGGCGCGATCTGATTGGGCGAGCACGCGGGCGTGCAGCGAACCCATCGAGCCGGCGCCGATCAGGGCGATGCGTGGCTGTCCCATCGGGTCAGGCCTTCATCAGGTCGCGCACCGTCGCGATGACGGTGTCGAGGTCTGCGTCGGTCAGCTTGGGGTGCACAGGCAGCGACACGGCCTGGCGGACGACGGACGCAGCAACCGGCACGTCCGCGACCTTCACTCCCGGATGGTCGCGATAGCAGTCGTAGTCGAACACCAGCTTCGGGTAGTAGATGCCGCTACCCACGCCCCGCTCGCCGAGCATTGCGACGAACTCGTCGCGATCGATCGGGGCCTCGTCGGTGACGAGCACGGTGAACTGGTGCCACACGTGGCTGCGTCCGGGCAGCTGCTGGGGCACCGTGATGCCAGGGATGCCGGTGAGACCGGCAATGAGCCGCTGTGCGTTGGCCTGCCGCTGCGCGGTGGTGGCCTCGAGGCGGGCGAGCTGCGGAATGGCGAGCGCGGCCTGTAGGTCGGTGAGCCGGTAGTTGTGACCGGCCATCTCGTACACGTAGCGCTGGCGCATGCCCTGGTTGCGCAGCACGCGTAGCCGGTCGGCGAGCGTGTCGTCGTTCGTGGTGATGATGCCGCCCTCGCCGGTGGTGACGTTCTTCGTTCCGTAGAACGAGAAGCAACCGAGTCCGAACGAACCGGCGCGCTTGCCGTCGATGCTCGCCGCGTGCGCCTGCGCGGCGTCTTCGACGAGGTGCAGGCCATGGCGTTCGGCGAGCGGGGCGAGTGCGGTCATGTCCGCGCACTGTCCGTAGAGGTGCACCGGCATGAGCACCTTCGTGCGGGCACCGATGGCGGATTCGACCGCCTCCGGATCGACGCAGAAGTCGTCGGTGCGGATGTCGGCGAAGACGGCCGTTGCGCCCGCTTCGAGGATGGCGTTCAACGTCGCGACGAAGGTGAACGGGCTGGTGAGCACCTCGTCGCCAGGCTGCAGGTCGAGAACCTGGAGTGAGGCCACCAATGCGGTGGTGCCGTTGTTGACGGCGACGGCGTGCTGGACTTCGGTGATCGCGGCGAACTCTTGCTCGAACCGCTGCACCATCGGGCCCTGAGCGAGCATTCCGGACCGCAGGACTTCGAGGACAAGTTCCTCGGTTCCGTCCGGAATCACCACGCTGGAGACGGGAATCATGGAAGAAGGCTCCGCAACACTGGGGAATCGGTAAGCCGATGCTATCGTCGCCCCCCGGCGGGCCAGCACTCGATCGAAGCCGCGCCTCAGGAGAGTTGCGTGAACCACATTCACCCCACGGCGGTCGTCGGCGACGGCGTGCAACTGGGGGACGGCAACGTGATCGGCCCGTTCGCGGTGCTGCTCGGCCCCCTTCGACTGGGCAGCCGGAACTGGATCGGGCCGCATGTCGTCATCGGGACGCCGGCCGAGATCCGTGGCATTGATCACGGCGCGGCGGGCACCGACCTGCCGCCGGCCCCGGATGCGGACCCCGTCGGCACCGGAATCACTATCGGTGATGACAACGTGTTGCGGGAGTACACGACCGTTCACCAGGGTCACTATGGGCGCACGGTTCTCGGCAGCAACTGCTACATCATGAACAAGGTGTACATAGGCCACGACAACGTCATCGGCGATGCCGTCACGATGGCCTCGTCAGCGACGCTGGGGGGGCACGTGCACGTCGATGACGGCGCGAACCTGGGCATGGGGGCGATCGTGCACCAGCGCCGGGTGATCGGAGCCACCGCAATGGTGGGCATGGGGTCAGTGGTGACGCGTGACATCGCGCCGTACGCACTGGCATACGGCAATCCCTGCCGTGTGCACCGCGCGAACACCGTCGGAATGACCCGGGCCGGCATCGCCGCCGAGACGGTAGCTCGCGTCGATGCCGCGTATCGGACGGGTGACATTGCCCGCATCGACGGTGACGCCGCCCTAACGGCTGCTTGGAATCGTTGGCACGCGGCGGTCGAAACCGCCGATTCCTGAGCAGAACTCTCAGTTCAAGCTGTTAGCCTGTTGGGTAAATCATTGGCAGATCCGTGTCATGAATTCGTGCCTTAGCCGATGCCGTTGATGCCGTCGAAACCCGCAGGAGACCCGTGTCCGTGGACAGCCCGCCGTCCTCCGCGACGGTGGCGACCCCGAAACGCGGGATGATCGCCCGCCTGCTGCCCGTCGCCCGCCGGCTCATGCCCGTGGCGCGCCCCGCCGTCGCCGTCCTGATTCTCGCTGCGATCGCCTACGCGGTTGTCTCCCAGTGGAACGGCGTTCGCTCGGCGCTGCTCACCCTGGCCTGGCAGAGCGTGCTGCTCTCGCTCGTCGCCGCCCTGCTCGGCACCCTCGCAAGCCTGATGGCGTGGCGTGCACTTCTTGCCGACGAGGGGCATCGCCTGTCGCCGCTGTCTGCGGGCCGCATCTTCTTCGTCGGGCAGTTGGGCAAGTACCTCCCCGGCAGCGTGTGGTCGATCGTGCTGCAGATGGAACTCGGCAAGCGTGCCGGCGTGCCTCGCGGACGGTCGTTCACCACCTCGCTCGCCTGGGTCGGGCTCTCGCTGTCGACGGCACTCGTCGTCGGTGTCATGGGTTTCCCGATCCTCGTGCAGAAGCACGCCACCGAAGTGTGGATCATGCTCGCGATCCTGCCGTTCGCGCTCATCGCGTCGGCTCCGCCGATCCTCACCCGCCTGGTGAACCTGGTGCTGCGGGTCATGCGCAAGGGCCCGTTGCCGAGGGCCCTGAGCTGGCCAGGCGTGCTGCGCTCCTGTGCGTGGCTGATCACCGCATGGGTGTTCTTCGGCGTGCACCTGTGGCTGCTGTCCAACGCGCTCGGGGCTCCGGGCTTCGGCGGCCTGACTCGCTGCATCGGCGGCTTTGCCCTCGCCATGGCGGCCGGAGTGCTGTTCATCTTCGCGCCGTCGGGCGCCGGTGTGCGTGAAGCGCTCATCGTCTCGGCACTCGCGCCGGTGATGTCCACGGGTGAGGCCCTTGGAATCGCGGTCGTCTCACGCGCCATCTTCATCCTTGCCGACGTGTTGTCGGCGGGCGGTGCGGCCCTGTCCGGCATGCGTGAACTGCGGCGCTCGAAGGCCGATGCGATCGCGGGCGACAACCCGCCCGGCATCGCCGCCGCCGAGGCCTGAGAAGCCGAGGCCTGAGAAGGCTGGTCAGCCCGGCAGCAGGCAGGTCTCGCCGGAGATCGACGTCGCTCGCGTGTAGCCCGCGGACTTCGCGAGCGCGGTGCGCTCGGTCCAACCCGGTTTGACGCACACCATGCTCACCTTGAGTTCGCTCAGCGCTGCCCGCACCGCCGCGGCGCTGGGCATCGGCGACTTACCTTCGATCATCCTGCTGAGCAGGATGCGAGCGCGATGCTGCGCCGCGGGCTCGTCGAGCAGCAGCACGTAGGCGTACAGCGGGTCGATCGCGTGCACCGTCGTCGTGGTGAGCGTGAGCGCCCGCATGGTCGTATCGGGGGCGAGGACGGGACCCGGTCCGCGATGCATGTCGAGGATCTGACGTGCCTGGTGCAACGCCTGCGCGTTGTAGCGCCAGGTAGGGCTGGAGGTGATCGACACGCTGCGCGCCGGTGCCCACAGCAACTGCCCGGCCGCGACGACAGCGGCAATGCCGACGAGTGCAGGCAACGGCGCCGCCCAACGGATATCCGCGGGGAGCGGCAGCGCGGCGGCCATCCCGACCAGCGCAGGTAGCGGCGCGACCCACACTGCCCGCCACAGCACTGCGTGCGCGCCCGTGAGGTCGTTCATCAGGCTGAGGATGCCCGGTCCCGCGACGACGAGGAGCATCGCCGACGCGCCCGCCACCGCTAGGCGCGGGGCACCGGGCCGCACGAACCAGACGGCCGCCAATGCAGCGAGCCAGCCGATCGCACCGAACACGTGGGTGCCGAAGACGAAGTGCACCATTCCCTGGCCGTCCCACACCTTGCCGTTCGGGTCGACGGAGGAGTTCGAGAAGTGCACGACGAGGCCGACGACGGCCGGGTAGACGAACGGAACGAATGCGCCGAGCGCGATCAGGTAACGGCGTTGCAGCAATACGGGCAGCGCGACCGCAGCGCAGATGATCGGGACGAGGAATGTCGCCGACGAGGTCAGCCCTACCGCGGTCACGCCGCCGGCGAACAGCAACGCGGCGTGCCGGCGGCTGGGTTTGGCGATCCACTCCGTCAGGTAGACGTAGAGCAGTGGCACCATCATCGCCACGAAGACGACCTTGCCCTGCTGCATGCGTGCGAGGAAGAAGACACCCAGGTTCGCGCCCGTCGTGCCCGCCCAGAGCAGGTACACCAGGCCGAGTGCGAAGCAGAGCGCGAGGCGACGCGGTGCCCAGGCGCGGACCAGGCGCCACAGCGCCCAGACGGCGAGGAATGTCCCAACGGGCGGCGTCACCAAGTAGGCGGCCGTGCCGGCGGCGAGATGGAACACGTGCGCAATCGCGCCCTGGAAGGTCTCGATGGACTGGACAGGCACGCCTGCGCCGCGGATCGCGGGCAGAGTCTGGTCGGAGAACATCGTGTCGTGCGTGGGGATCGTGCCGTGGTTGGCGACCCATGCGGCACGGTTGACGTAGAACGTGTCGTCCGGATCCGAACGCAGCGTGAAGAGGGAAAAGAGGCCCAGCCCAAGGCCGCTGCCAAGAGCGAGCAGCGTGCCGGCCGGTGAGACCGTCGCGAGATCGAGCCCACGGGTTCCTGTCGTCGCGTCGCGCGCGGCACGCAGTACGGCCAGCAGCGCGACCACGACCGACGCGGCGCCCGCCAACCAACCGGGCCACCACAGCGAATTCGTGCCGGACATGACCAGGCCGGCCGACACGGCGGCGAGCAGCACGGATGCACCCACGAGTGGCACGGAGACGTTGCCGAGCGCGCTGAGCACCGACGATCGGACCGAGTTGTCGGCCGCGACCGGCTCGGACGGGGACACCGGCTTCTCGTCGGCGCCGCCGCGAATGCGCCCGAGCGTCCACAAGGCCACCGCAGTGGTGACGACCCACAACAGCAGCAGGACGTCGGTGTGCAGCTTCGCGAGAAGGCCGAGGTGATAGAGCACGGTCCAGTCGGCGAACGCCACGACGACGGCATCGATGAGGTAGTCCAGGGCCCGCGTCACGAGCGCCGCGCCATGCGTCCACCCCGGCGGTGCCGCTGCGGGTGCTGGCCGATCGCTGATGCTCGTGGACAACGGCTCCTCCTGGGCTGGCGGGGGGATCGGCGGGTCGTCGAGGTCGAATTGCCGGAATCTAAGGACCACTTGGCAGCAGCGCGAGCGTATAACGAGGCCCGTGTTTGACTAGCTGAGCCGGTCTGGCAACGCTCAGGTTGACGTCTGCGTGACCGAAGAATTTTCCTCATCGTGAAAGGACTCGGTGTGTTCACCGCGCTCGTCGCCGTTGTACTAGCGCTCGTGCCCGGCGGGCTCCTTGCGTTCGCTGTGTCCCCTGGCCGCACGCGATGGGTTGTCTGGTCGGTGGCGCCGGTTCTGTCGCTCGGTCTCACGGCCATCGCCATGTCGTGGCTGCCCGCAGTGGGATTGCCCCGCAACGTCGGTGCAGTACTCGCCGTGGAACTAGTCATCGCCATCACCGTCGTCGCGATCTCGATCACGGTTGGGCGGCGGCGCGGTGCTGACAGCGCAGCGCAGTGGTGGAACGCCGCGGCGGGCCGCCCAGGCCGCGCCGACGCGATCGCAGTCGGTATTCCGGCAACGATCTGCGCCGCCTTCGGCGTCACGTTCTTCCGCTCGTTCCGCCAGCCACCGGGCTGGGATGCGATGTACCACGGGATGTTGGCGCGCACGATCCTCGAGAAGGGCACGACGGTCGCGTCGTCGGTGTGCACGACCGGTTCGACCCAGCCCGCGGAGGCGTGCCACTTCTACCCGCTCGCCGCGGACGTCCAGTGGGCGCAGGTCGCGTCGTTGTCCGGCGGCCGGATCGGCGCCGCAATGCTCGCCTGGGAAGCGGTGATCGGGCCTGTCGCGTTCGTTGTCGCGGTGTTCGTTCTGGCGCGGCTGCTCGGCGCCCGCACCGTGGTGGCGGCCAGCGCGGCATCGGCGGTGATCGTGCTCGGCCCGCTGTGGATGTCGACCCTCACCGGTCGGATCACGCAGGAGATCGCGCCGGGGCTGGCGGTCTCCGTCGTCGTGCTGATCGTCGAGGCGATCCGCAGCCGACGCGGTGTGTCCGTCGGCGCACTCGGCGGGGTCGCTGTCGCGGGCGTGCTGCTCACACACACCTACGAGGTGCTCTTCGCGATCGTGATGATCCTCGCTGTGATCGCGACGATCGGTGCGCTGCGCGTCCGTGCAGCGTTGACGGCCCTGGTGTCGACGTCGGTAGCTGCCGTCGTAGCGGTCGCTCCGATGGTGCCGACCCTGTTCGGCGCGGGAAGCGAGCGCGCGAACGTGCGGGCGAGCATGCCCGGGAACTATTCCGGAGCATTCCGCTTCTGGGTGGTCGACTTCCAGCGCTACGTGCTCTACGCGTATCCCTCGCCCAGCACGGGCGACTACCCGTTGAAGCAGACGACGATTCAGATCGGCATCTGGCTGACGATTCCGTGCCTGCTGGCGGCCGTCCTGTGCTTCGCCTTCCGTGAGTTGCGCTGGGCCCGGCCCTGGTTCGTCGCCTGGGCGCTGTTCACGGCAGTCGGGATCTGGACGGCGTCGTCGAACTCCGGCGCGGCGCTGTTCGTCTCAGGTCTCTGGTACGGCGTGCAGGAGCGGTTACGCAGCATGATCCTTCCGGTCTACGGCGTGCTGACCGTGGCCGGTGCATGTGCGATCGCGCTATGCGTGCAACGAGCGGTGGCGTTCGTGGGGCGGCATCGCTCTGCTCGGCGCACGCGGTTTGCCCCTGCGGTGCCCGGTCTCGTCTGCGCGGTCGTCGTCGCGGCGCTGCTCGTTCTGGCGACGACGCGCAGCGCCCGCGGGCCCATCGCACGTGACATGGCGGCCCGCACCCCGCACGGGCCGTCATACACCGCCGCAGCGCGCTGGCTGGCAAAGCACACCGCGCCCGGGCATGTCGTCGCGTATGCCCAGAACCTGGAGATGCTCACCTGGTCCTACGTCGATGAGAAGGTGCCGTACCTGTTCGGGCTGCCGCCGGTGTCGAAGGTCGGGAGCCATGGCTACGACGACAGGTGGAACGCCTGGTACTGGCTCGTCGACAACCCGGGAGCGGTTCCTGCGGGATGTCTGGTGAACCGGTTCGGTGTCGAGTACGTGGTCGTCGGAGGGCCCAGAGTGCCGAACTTCCCGATGACCTACCAGCGTGCCTTGGTGGCACACAGTCCGCGCGTCGACCTGGTTCACCGGTTCGGGTCGATCAAGATCTATAAGGTGAATGCAACTGGGACGGCCTGCACGACGACTACACATGGGTAGCGGTGCGATCAGCAACAACAACGGGGGTCTGCGGATGACGGTGCGTGTACGGCTGCTGGCCATTGCTGTGGTCGCTGCGCTGGCGGCCACAACAGCGGCTTCGCAACCGGCTTCAGCTGCGCCTACCCCGTCGCCGGCACCCGCCCCCGTCACCACACCGGGCGGATTGGCGCCGAACGCGATTGCGCCGGCTGTGACGGATCCGAATCTGCACATCGTCAAGGACGAGTCCAGTGCCGCCTCCTGCTCGGGCTACCGCTCCCAGACGACACCGCCCAACTCCATCCGCGTACTCATCACCTCCACCAAGACGATCGCCACGGTCGGGTTCGAAAACTACGTCGAGAACGTCTTGCCCAACGAATGGGTGTCGAGTTGGGACGGCGAGGCGCTGAAGGCGGGTGCTGTCGCGGTCAAGTCCTACGGGTGGTTCTGGGTGAACCACTATGGCGGCTACTACGGCGCGACGCCGTCGTCGACGAATTGCTTCGACGTCACCGACGACACGAACTTCCAGGTGTACCGCGCGAACTCGGCGCAGACGCGAACGAACGACGCGGTGCAGCAGACCTGGTCGGTGATCGCGCGCGACGCGGGCACGCACGAGGTGCGGCAGACGTTCTATCGAGCTGATCTGGCCACGCACACCGGCAGCGCGCACGACACGTGCGGTCAGGCTGCAAACGGCTCCACGATGAGTCAGAACGGCACGCAGGCCTGCGCGCACACGCTGAACGAACCGTTCACGCAGATCCTGAACGCCTACTACTTCGCCGTCCCCGCGAACTCGACCCCGGCTCTGGAGCTGGCAACCGCGACGCTCGGGCCGGTGTCGCCTCCCCGGCCGGGCCCGGTGGTGCTCTCGTCACTCGGCACCCTCGTGGCATACCGCGAGGCCGGCACGAACATCCTGGCCACCTCGCAGTCGGCAGCCGGTCAGCGCTTCGGCCCGTGGAGCACGATCGACCACGGCCCGGTGTTCACAGGTCAGCCGACCGCGGTCAAGACGGTGAACAACACGTTGGCGGTGTTCGCTCGGTCCAACGGGCGGATCGAGGCCAACGGCCAGCAGGCGGTCGGGCAGTCCTTCTCGGGCTGGGTGTCACTCGGTGCGAGCAGTCCGACGGTGCCTGACGTAGCCAGCGATGCAGAGGTGCTCACGGCGCCGAGCGGCGCCCTCGTCGTGTATGTGACCGCGGGCGACGGCAACGTGTGGGGGATCGGCCAGTCCGCGGCCAACGGGTCGTGGGGGGTCTGGCAGCGGCTGACCGCTACCGGTGGCTACAGCGGCAAGCCCGCAGCACTGGTCACGGCGTCGGGGTTGATCGTGATCTACGCACGCAACGGCGCGGTGATCCAGGGATCGGGGCAGTCGCGCCGCGGCGGCACGTTCTCCGCGTGGGCGGCGATCGGATCCGGTGGCTCGTCCACCACGTCTACGGGCGACCCGAGCGTGTTCCAGGCGGGCGACGGCACCCTGTCGGTAGTCGACGGCGGCCAGAGCGGCAATCCGGGCGCGATCTGGATGGTCGGCCAGCCGGCGCCTGGCGTGAGCTTCGGTACGTGGCGGCAAGTCAGTGCCTCGGGCGCGTTCTCCAGCACCGTCGCCGCAGTGCCGGTGCGCAGCGCGGGGCCGATCGTGCTGTACGCCGCCAATTCCGGGATGGTCCAGGGTGCGCAGGCGGTGACGCCGGCGAGCCAGTTCACGACGTTCGGCAATATGGGAACCGGCAGCCCGCAGGCGGCGGGGGATCCGTCGACGCTCTTCGCGGCCAACGGCGCGATCGTGATCTACGTGATCGGTGCGGACGGGTTCCTGTGGGGTGCCGGGCAGTCCGCCCCGGGTTCCTTCTTCAGCGGATGGGGCCACATCGGTTCGTAGGACCTGGGTTCAGCTGGGGGCTTGCGATGGCGGTCTCAGATCGCCGAAGGCTCGTCGACGACGCGCATCTTCCCGCCGGCCTTGGCGGCCGCGAGCCGGACGGCGAGTGCGTCCGGATCGTGGCGCGCTTCGTAGGCGTCCACTACCGCCTCGGCCTCGCCGTCGGCGACGATGATGCCCTTCTCGAGCCAGATGGCGCGCTGGCATGTCTCGCGGACGACGCCGAGACTGTGGCTGACGAGGAACACGGTGCCCGCCTGCGCACGCAGCTCGCGGATGCGCCCCTCACTGCGGCGGCGGAACTCCGCGTCACCGGTGGCGAGTGCCTCGTCGATCAGCAGGACATCGTGAGACTTCGTGGCCGCGATCGCGAATCGCAGCCGCGCTGCCATGCCGGAGGAGTAGGTGTTCATCGGCAGCGCGATGAAGTCACCGATGCCGGCGAACTCGCAGATCGCGTCGTAGTGCTCACGCACCTCAGCCGGTGTCATGCCCATGGCGAGGCAGCCGAGCACGATGTTGCGGTCACCGGTCATGTCATTCATCAATGCGGCGGCGACACCGAGCAGCGACGGCTGGCCGAGCGTGTAGATCGCGCCTTGCTCGGGAGGCATGAGACCGGCGATGGCGCGCAACAGCGTCGACTTGCCCGATCCGTTCGGCCCGATGAGTCCGATCGCCTCGCCACGCCAGGCGACCAGGCTCACGCCGCGCACCGCCTTGATCTCGCGCATGCCGGGGCGCTGCTCGCGTGTCACCATGCGGCGCAGCGCAGCCGGGCCGCCGCGGCGGGCATGGCGGCCGGCGACCTTGTACGTCAGGTGGACGTTGTCGACGATCACCGTCGGCACGTGCTCCATCGGCTCAGACACGTCCGTACTGCTCTTCCGCTTGCCAGAAGAAGGCGTAGCCGCCGATGAGCGCCACGAGTGCCCACCCGACCGCGTAGAGCCATTCGTAGTGCGGCAGTGGGGGCGGGCTCTTGAGCAGGGCGTTGCGCGCAAGTTCGACGTACACCCCGCCGGGGTTGATCTGCAGGAGCATCTTGACGAGGTGTCCGCGGTGCTTGGTGAACGCGCTGATGCTGTAGAAGACGCCGGACGCATACAGCCAGGTGCGCATGACGAACGGCAGGATCTGTGAGGTGTCCGGAACCTTGGCGCCGATGCGTGCGATCGCGCAGGCGATGCCGAGGCAGAACAGTGCCTGCAAGGCGATCACCGGTACGAGCAGCAACCAGCTCAGCCTCGGGCGCTCGCCGGTGATCAACACGATCGGGATCAGGACGATGAGCGAGATCAGCAGCTGCCGCAGCGCGACGAGCGTGGACGACACGGGCAGCACGGCGCGCGGGAAATGCAGCACGCGAGTCAGCCCGAGGTTGCTGCTGATCGCGCGTGCTCCGTCGATCATGCTGCTCTGCGTGAAGGTGAAGATGAAGATGCCGATGACGAGGAATGCGATGTAGTTGTGTACCCCGCGCTTCGTGCCGATCAGCACACCGAAAATCAGGTAGTAGACGGTGGCGTTGAGCAGCGGCGTGAGCACCTGCCACGCCTGGCCGAGCGTGCTGCGGGAGTATCCGACCGCGCTGTTGGCCCGGGAGAACTCGCCCATGAAATGACGGCGACCCCAGAGCTGGCGGGTGTAGTCGACGATGTTCGGGCGCGCACCTGCCCGCTTGAGCCCGTATTGCGCGACCAGTCGGGAAACGTCGACCTCGGGCCGTTGTGCGGAACCGGCCTGGACGTCTGTCACGAGCGTCGAGGATACGGCACTCAGGCTCCGTCGCCGACGTTCATCTCACCGAGGTCCGGTGCCTCGACGAGCGCCGGCTCCGTGGCCGCGCGGACCTCGGCTGCACTGATCCCGGGCGCTAGTTCGCGCAGCACCAGCCCGTCGTTGGTGACATCAATGACAGCCATATCAGTGATGATCTTCTGAACGCAGGCCTTGCCGGTGAGTGGAAGCGTGCAGGCATCGACGATCTTTGCCGATCCGTCCTTCGCCGTGTGCTCCATCATCACGATGACCCGCTTCGCACCGTGCACGAGATCCATCGCCCCGCCCATCCCCTTGATCATCTTTCCAGGGATCGTCCAGTTGGCCAGGTCGCCGCTGACCGACACCTGCATCGCGCCGAGGATCGCGACGTCGATGTGGCCGCCGCGGATCATCGCGAACGAGGTCGCCGAGTCGAAGAACGCCGCACCCGGAAGGATGGTGACGGTCTCCTTGCCGGCGTTGATCAGATCGGGGTCGACCTCGTCGTCGTACGGGTACGGGCCGACCCCGAGGATTCCGTTCTCCGACTGCAGCACGACGTGCACGCCCTGAGCGACATAGTTCGGGACGAGAGTCGGCAGGCCGATGCCCAGGTTGACGTACTGGCCGTCGGACAGTTCCGCCGCGACACGGGCTGCGAGTTCGGTGCGGGTGAGTGTCATGACGCCGCTCCCCGTTCGCGGATGGTGCGTTTCTCGACGGCCTTGCCGCCCTCACCGACCTGCACCACGCGCTGGACGAACACGCCGGGAGTGTCGACGTGCTCAGGTTCGATCTCACCGGGTTCGACGAGCTGTTCGACCTCGGCGATGGTGATGCGCCCGGCCATCGCGCAGAGCGGGTTGAAGTTGCGCGCCGACGCGTCGTAGCTCAGGTTGCCGTGGCGGTCGCCGCGAGCCGCGCGCACCAATGCGAAGTCCGTCACGATGCCTGTCTCGAGGAGGTAGGCGCGGCCGTCGAACGTCCGCACCTCTTTCGGCGGGCTGGCGACCGCGACCGTGCCGTCGGCGTGGTAGCGCCATGGCAGCCCCCCGTCGGCGACGAGCGTGCCGACGCCGGCCGGTGTGTAGAAGGCGGGGATGCCCGAGCCCCCGGCGCGCAGCCGTTCGGCAAGGGTCCCTTGCGGGCAGAGTTCGAGTTCCAGTTCGCCGCCCAGATACTGCCGGGCGAACTCCTTGTTCTCGCCCACGTACGAGCCGACCGTTCGGCGGATACGCTTCGCCGCGAGCAACATGCCGAGCCCGGCGCCGTCGACGCCGCAGTTGTTCGACACCGTCTCAAGGTCGGTGGTGCCCTGCTCGAGCAGCGCGGCGATCAGGTTGTGCGGGATGCCGCAGAGGCCGAAACCGCCGACCGCAAGGGAGGCGCCGTCGGGGATGTCGGCGACGGCATCAGCCGCGGAGGCGATCGTCTTGTCCATGGATGCTCCCGGCTTGCCTCGACGTTCACGGGGTGGGGCTGAGACTCTGGGACCATACCGAGAGCGGATCTGTGCGGGTCGCGCTCGGACGGTGGACGAGACTGGGGGACCGATGCTGCGAGCGGCGGGGGCCCGTCTCGTCATCGGTGCTCCGGAGGCCGTCGCGGCGGCGGCGGCCGGATTCAGCGTCGGTCCGATGATCCTGCTGCTGCTCGGTCACTTCACCCCGGCGCTAGCGCTGCCGGTGGGGTTTGCCGGCGCTGCCATCGCCGCCTGCGTCTGCGGGCTGCCCCGTGCCGTCCCGACCGGTGGTGCGGTGCTGATCCACGTCGCAGCCGCTGCCTTCTGCCTGCTGTGGTTCCTCTACAACGTCCGCTACACGGCACAGGACGTATACGCGACGCGCGACCCCGCGACGTACACGATCACCGGTCGGTGGCTCGTCGACCACCCCACGCTGCAGATTCCCACGCATCTCGAGATCTTCGGATCGCCGACGGGCGGAGTCGGTGAGACGGGTGGATATGCGCTCGTCTCGCCGGGCACACTGAACGCTCAGGGCAACCACTTGCTGCCCGCGCTTGCGGCGATGCTGACGTGGATCTTCGGTAGCAGCGCGATCTTCCATGCGAACGTCGTCATCAGCGCCGTGGCGTTGTTCGTGTTCTTCGGGCTGGCCCGCCGCGTCGTGACGCCCATCCTCGCACTGGCGGCGATGTCGGCTCTCGCGCTGAGCATGCCGCTCATCTACGTCGGCCGCGACAGCTATACCGAACCGTTGACGCTGCTCTTCCTCATGGGTGCGCTCGCGCTCGTGCATCGCGGCTATGCGTCCGGGCGGATCAGGGATTTCGCCCTGGCCGGCCTCGTCGGCGGCAGCGCGGCGATGGCCCGCATCGACAGCTACGGCGGATTGATCGGCCTGGTGGCGGCGGCGGCGGTGTACGTCATGGTCACGGGCGATCGGCGGGCGGCCGTGATACGTGGCGCGGCGTTGCTGGGCGGTGCTGCGGTGACGACCGCGATCGGCTGGCTGGACCTCGTGCACCTGTCGCGGCAGTACTACAACTCGCAGCACCACAACATCGTGCTGCTGCTGCTGGCGCTGTTCGGCGTGGTGATCCTGTCGCCGCTCGTCGTGGCGGTGGGATGGCGGCCGGGCGTGCGCTCGTGGCTTGCGCGCGAACACAGCCGGAGGGTGCTCGCCCTGTCGTTGAACGGGCTGGTCGTCGTGGCGTTTGCGGTGCTGGCCAGCCGCCCGCTGTGGCTGACGTCGCGCGGAGACCGCAACGCAAACCTGGAGAACATGCAGGCGCGATGGAACCACGCCATTGACGGCACCCGGACCTACCACGAGCAGACGGTGCACTGGCTCGCGCTGTACCTCGGCTGGGGCACCGTCGTCGTGGCTGTGGCGGGGTACTGCGTGCTGATCACCGCCTTCCTGCGGCGTCGCGAGTACGCGCTGAGCGGCGTGCTGACCATGGGGCTGACGATGTCGGCGCTGTACCTGTGGAACGGGCAGATCGCGCCGGATCAGCCATGGGCGATGCGGCGCTACGTCCCGGTGATCATGCCGTTGCTGCTGGTGGCAGCGGGGGCGGCCGTGCAGGAGGCGTGGGAGCACCGCGGGCCGCTCCGATTCCGCTGGATGTCACGCGTCATCCTCATCGTGGCGGTCGGCTACGGCGTGTGGTTCCCCTGGAAGGTCACCGAGCCGATGCGCCACGTGCGCGACGAGGTGCCACAGCTCGTGCAGCTCGATGCGCTGTGTAGTGCGATTGGACCCAGCGGTGCGATCGTAGAGGCCGACGAACCCACTGTGTTCGGCTACGGCCAGACGCTGCGCAGTTTCTGCAACGTGCCGACGATCAACCTCGACGCGCCCCTGCCGGTCGAGCTCGCGGCGATGCGGTCCGCGGCCCTGTCGCATGGGCGCACGCTGTTCGTGCTCGCGCAGAATCCCGACTTCGTCCCCGTCGCCCCTGGATCGGCGAAGGAGCCCTTCTCGGTCGTCACCGTGCAGCGGTGGCCCACGCAGATCAACGTGGCACCGACGCTCGCCGACACCCAGACCTATGCCATGTACCTGTATGTGGTCGACCCTGCTGGGTCGGCGCAGCCGGTGCCGCCCGCGCGGTAATCCTCGGGGCATCTCGTCCAGGTTGCCAAGCGTGCAGGGGAAAAACCGCTGCAACGATGTTAAATCCGTGTTGGATCTATGTTAGATTCATGTGAAACAGGTCACCCCCGTGGCCTGGCAGAACAGAGGAACCGCCATGCGCGATTCATCCGCCACTCCCGCGCGCCGGCGCGGGGCCCCGCTCCTATGGCTCGCTGGGGCAATCGCCGCGACGCTGCTCGTCCTCGGTGTCACCGGGACGCTCTCGTCCTGGACTTCGGCCATCATTAGCAACAGCAACAACTCCGCTGCGAGCGCGACGTCGGTCGCCCTGATCGAGACGCAGACGGCGCCGGTGAACGCCTTGGCTCTGCCCTGTGACACGGCGGCGAGTACGACGAACGCCGTGACCTGCGCGACGATCAACAAGTACGGCGGTATCGGCTCGGCTGGTACCGCGAACGCCAACGATGCCTATGGCGCGCCGTTGACCCCGGGCGGGACCCCTCAGGCCGTCACGGTGAACCTCAAGAACGACGGGACCGGTTCCGGAACCCTCGTTCTGGCCGCAGGCGCCTGCGCCAACCTCGCCTACCCAGGCTCGACAGGTGCCGACACCACTGACTACAACCTCTGCACCCAGATGCATCTCGCCGTGGCCTGCTCCACCCCCAGCACGTTCACCTACAGCGGGACCGTCGGTTTATTCACCGGCGGCAGCATCGGCGCGCTGGGGGCGACGGTGTCGACGAACTGCACGTTCACGGTGTCCCTGCCGTCGACCACACCGGCTGGCTACGCGAGTCAGTACGTCACTCAGGCCCTGACCTGGACGCTCACGGCCCCCTAAAGCAGGCCCGCCACACGGTCGACCATCCCTGCCCCGGGCCGCACTCCCGGGGCGGGGGTCACTAGCGGTAGGTAGGCATGGCCACACACAGAGCTCGGCAAGGGCACGCCGCTTCCCATAGCGACGGCAGACCGAAACGATTCCGACGCCTGTTCGGCGGGTTAGCCACGATCTGGGGCGCCGGCGCCGTTGCCGCCGTGCTGCTGACGCTTGGCGTGAACGGCACGCTGGCGTCGTGGACGCAGGCGGTCATCGGAAACAGCAGCAACACCGTCGCCTCGGCGGCCGCGGTGATTCTGCAGGAAACCGGCCCCGGCCCGGTTACCTGCACGTCGAGTTCCAGCTCCACGAACTCGGCCACCTGCTCGACGATCAACAAGTACGGCGGTACCGCAACACCCCTCACGCCGAACACGAGCCAGACGGTGACGGTCACCTTCACCAACACGGGTGCGGCGAATGCGCACACCAGCTTCGTGCTGGCGCCCGGAACCTGCGCTTCGACGTACACCGTCACAGCGACGGGTGAGACCGCCGGCGCCGCCTCAACGCCCAGCCTGTGCACCAATGGCGACCTCACCGTGGCGATCAGCTGCTCGGACGGCGCCACGTACAGCTCCGGTTCGGCATGGACCGACCTCGTCTACACCGCCGCCGCGCCGCCGACCGCCACGAAGACGCACACGCCGACGGGCACGGACCTGAACGCCGGTGCCTCGTGGACCTGCCAATTCACAATCGCGTTGAGTTCCGCCGCCTCGGTGCTCGATCAGAACATCACCGTCAGCCAGCCGTTGACATGGACCTTGAACGAGTGACTCCCCGCCCGACCCGTGTCGGCAGACCGGCCCGATGGGTTGCGGTGCTGATGACGGTCGGTGGCGTACTGACGTTCTGCTCGCTCGCCGCCGTGACGCACTCGTCCTGGGCCAGCGGCGCCGTCACCAACAGCGTCAACTCCGCCGCCACCGGCTCGCTCGCCTTCACGCACACCTACGCCGGCGGCCCTACCTGCTCGGCCGGACCGGGTGCGAGTTCTGGTGCGTGTGCCGGGACGTTGGCGTCCGGGCAGGTCACCGGTAGCAGCGGGTTGACCGCGACGGACGCGATCACCAACAACGGCAACGTGGCGTCCGCTGCGCTCACCCAGACCGTCGCGGTGAGCAGTTGCGAACCCGTCTCGTTCGCCAATACGAAGACAGTGGCGAACCCGTTGGTCGACCGCTACGGGACCAGCTTCAACCAGGCCGCGCCGCCTCCCGGCACTGGAAGCGTGGCGTTCGACGGCAGCGCCGGCTACGCCACGAGCGTCGTCAGCCAGACCCAGCCGCCGACCGGCGCGCTGTCCGTCGGAACCGCGTCGGGCATCGGGATCTGGTTCAAGGCGGCAAGCGGGACTAGCGGACCACTGTTCAGCTTCGGCGCGTCCGCCTCGAGCGGAGGAGGCAACGCGGACCGGGTGCTCTACCTGAACTCATCGGGCCAGCTGACGTTCGTCTGGAACACCGGCGGCAGCAATTCGATCACCACCTCCACCAGCGGCGGCTTTGCGGACGCCGGGTGGCACTTCGCCTACGTGACGATGGGCGGGATCACGCTCGTCCTGGCAACGATCCCGCAGGTGACACTTTATGTCGACGGCACTCAGCGGGCCCAGACGCCGCTGATCAGCCTGACCAGCTACACACCATATTCGGGGTATTGGCACCTCGCATATGCGCCAACGGCAACGACTGGCCTCACCACTGCCTACTTCGGCGGATCGTTGTCCAACTTCGTCGTCTTCG